>CACXYH010000021.1 GCA_902771785.1 uncultured Prevotellaceae bacterium | reverse complement strand
CGGGCGTGACGCTGAAGGAGAACGGCGAGATTCTGGTGAACGGGCGGCGGGTGGACTACCTGACGCTGAACGGCACCGACTTCTTCAAGGGCAACAACAAGATGATGCTCGACAACCTGCCGTACTACACGGTGAAGAACATCAAGGTCTATGACAAGAATACGGACGTGAGCCAGTTCCTCGGTTACGATGCCGAGCGCAAAGACTATGTGATGGACGTGGTGCTGAAGCGCGAATATTCCGTGGGCCTCACAGCCAATGCCGAAGTGGGTGGAGGCACTAAAGATAGATGGTTGGCCCGCCTGTTTGGTCTGCGATTTACCGACCACTCACGCCTCACTGTGTTTGGCAATAGTAACAATATCAACGAGACGGGACGACCAGGCGAGAGCGGAGAGTGGAAAGCTGCCGACCCTGCCGACGGCATTACGACCCACGGCGAGGTAAACGCCAATCTGATGAACGAAGACCGATACAAGCGATGGAAGAACGAGCTGGCTGTGAGCTATATCACCGACAAGAACGACCGCCAGAGCCAGCAGGAGAGCGAGTACTACCTGCAGGGCGGCGGCGAGTTTGCCCATCGCGGACACAACGAGGTGCAGCGCGACAGGAGATTTGAGTTGACCAACACCTTCACCCGCAACAAGTCCACCTCGCCCGTCTATTTCTTGTCGATGGTCGGCTATCGTTACGGCCACGACCGGACGGAGCGGGAGGACAGCGCACGGGTGAACACAGATCTGTCCGCTTTGTACAGACTGGACGACCGGGCCAAACGGCGCAGCAACAATCACCAAGTGTTCACTTCGAACCAAATGCTCGTCAAGTTGCCGTGGGGCGACCGTCTGAACCTTCATCTCGACGGCCAATATGGGAGTCAGCGGGCCAAGAGCTTCTCTCACTATCTTCTTGACTACGACAGCGGAGCGTTGCCACAAGATTTGCGCCGCCGCTACGAGCCACGCTCCTTCGACCACTACAACTGGCAGGGCGAAGCTGAATATGTGCTACGGTTTCCGAACGACTGGAGCTTGAACTTCGGCTACTCGTTCCGGCAGAGCCGCGACGCAGACGATGCACCCTCCTACCGCTTAGACCGCGATGCAGCATGGATTGCACTGGCACCCTCCATCGATGCCCTGCCGCCTGTGCTTGCCGACCCTTTGCTGGACGCGGAGAACAGCCTCGACATCGTGACACAAGCATATCGTCACCAGCTGGCCGCACGCATCAGCTACGTGAGGAGCACGGAAGAGGCATACACCAACTTTGAGGTGAAGCTGCCGCTGGCGCATGAACGCGGACATCAGCACTACCAGCGCGGCACGGTGGATGCCCGTGTAAAGAGAAACGAGACCACTTTCGACCCCAGCATCAGTTTTACAAAACAGATGTACAAACGAAATATCTATTATAATGCCTCGTTCACGGCAGAAACGCGCCTGCCCGACATCACGAACCTTGTGGGCTACGTGAGCCACTACGACCCGCTCAGCACCACCATCGGCAACCCCGACCTGAAGCCGCAACATACCTACAAGGCGGCTGCCTACTTCGTGAAGAACTGGCCAAAGTGGGAGCAGATGCTCTACGCCTATCTCGATGCCTCCGTCACACAACACCAAATCATGCCATCGGTCAGCTACGACCGCACAACGGGTGTTTATACTCGCCGTGACGAGAATATCGATGGCAACTGGGGCTCGCTGGCTGGCATCACCTTCAGCCGTGCCATTGACAAAGCACGCCGCTGGCGTGTGGAGAATGCGCTGTGGGTCACCTACACGAACATGGTTTGGCGCGGTCAGGACATCTTCGCTCAGGATGCCACAATGCGACATATCACAACCCGTCACATCAAGATAGACGACAAGTTGAAACTCTCCTTCAGGGCCAATGACAAGTTCGATGTTAGTCTGAACGGTGGCATCGTGCGTGGCCTTTCGTGGAGCGACCTCGCTTCATATAAAAACGTGCGCATCACCGATTTTTCCTACGGACTTGCTGCCCACTGGACGCTGCCTCTTGGTTTCCAGCTCTGCTCCGACCTGTCGATGCTCCACCGTAGCGGCTACGAAAGCAGTGCCATGAACGTCACCAGCTCCATCTGGAATGCCCAGCTCAGCAAGACGTTCTGTCACGACCGCCTGACACTAAGCCTCACCGCCCACGACATTCTCAACCGCACGAACAACCGAGTATGGAGCATTTCAAACACTGGCTATTCCAACACCAACTACAATTCACTGCCGCGATATTTCATGCTCACTGCGGCATATAGGTTGAACAAGAATCCGAAGAAGAAGTAATCCTATAAAAACAACAATGAGTAAGTTTTTAATGACCATGATGGCCCTCGCGCTGACGATAACAGCCCAGGCACAACAGTATGACGGCATCAACACCAACACTTACGACTACGGTCTCAGCGGCCGCACTACGATGCTCCGCGCCACGTTCAAACTATGAACATAACTTGATTTCAATAACGCAGTAAAGTTCTTGGACGAGCCAAGCGGCAGAGCCGAGCGAAACAAAGTATTTTTGTTGGCATCGCCTTCGTTTTCTTGCGTTCTTCGACAAACATAGTGTTGACTTCTCGGACAGTCGTCTATGCCTGGTTGATTACCCATCCAACATTCGTAAAAAATGTAGAATTTAAGTAACGAAAAAATAAGTTTGGATGAAATTGCATATCAAACCGCCTTGACGAGATAGGTCCGCATAGGCAAGTACATACCGAATCTTTTTTTTTAAAAAGTTTCTGTCATCTGTCATATTTTGACTCTAAATAATTGAAAATAAGCAATATAACTCAAAAACAAACCATCATTTTCGGTCATATTCGGTCATGTTTCGTCAGCCAAAGCGGCACTTTAGCCTACCTAAAGCGGCACTTTAACCCATTTGAAGCGGCACTTCAGCCTACCTAAAGCGGCACTTTAACCCACTTGAAGCGGCACTTCAACCCACCCAAAGCGGCACTTTAACCCATCCAAAGTGCCATTTTACCCGCCTATTCCACCCAAAACATGACCGAATATGACCGAAAATGACGGTTTAATTTTGGGTTATCTTGCTAATACACAGCTGTTTATACGCAAAATATGACAGATGACCGAAGAAATCGAATCAAAAATTTCTGTGGTATTTTCAAATTAACGGGTCGCGGGCCGCCCGCAAAGTATTCCACTCCCTTCAAAAATAAACTCCTACGATATGGCTTGCTATCGTAGGAGTTTCATGGGGTAATTAGCTGTTATCGCATAGCAAAGAAGTCGGGCTGTGCAGCCAAGCGGGCTTCGTTGACGCCCTGCTCGGTGAGTGCAAACACGCGGCTCTCGTTGTTCATCGTGGCGCTGATGGTGCCGTCGGCGTTGAAGCGGAAGATCTCCTGGGTCTGTCCGTTCTGCGTCATCGACCATGAGTTGTTGTCCTTGTTGTAGCTGAGCAGCACGGTTTCGCCGGCGGGAGTCTTGATTTCGTAGCCGTTCTTCAGGGTGGTCACGGCATAGATCAGTCCGTCCTTGCCCTGCACCTGCTGGGTCTTGCCGATGTTAGCGGCCATGGGGTTGTCGCCACTCCAGAACTCGATGGTGTTGAGCACGAGCACATCGACGAGGGTGGTGATGGGATAGCAGATGCTGCCCAGCACATAGGCCACGATGGCGTTCACATACTTGTTGCTGGTCATGTTGGTCTGCCACTCACGATACTTGTTGAACAGGCTGAATGAGCCTACCATGCACGAGCTGCACATCATGCTGCCCACGAGCAGCACAGTCATTACTTTCAAGCTAATCTTTTTCATTGTTGTAATAGTTTAAATGGTTACACATACTTTTCTGCCTGCAAAAATACAAAAAAGATTTCAATATGATACCATTCTGGCCGAAAAAAGTGAAATCTGTTTGTTTTTACAGGTAGTAGATGCTTTCGGGGCCCAAGTTGAAAAGCAGGTCGAGAATGGAGAGGTTGGGCAGGAACCCGTGCTTCTGCTGGTAGACCTGATAGTAGGGACGGGGCTCAAAGTGGGCATCGGGCAGCGGGTGTTTGGGGCGGATGGCGTCGCGAAAGTCGTTGGGCGCTGGTGAAGGGTGGTATTGGGTGGTGTGGCTGACGACGGGATGGATGTCGAGCAGCTCGCACATTTTCAGGCGAATGGCCTCGTTGAAGTCGTAAAGCAGCTCCCAGCGCTCGGTGAAGAAGGGTCGCAGGTCGTCTTCATAATACTCGAAGAAGGGCGAGTCGCCGTAGGCTGTCTGCAGGGCTTGCCAGTGCAGGTGGCGCCAGTTGCCGTGGTCTGAAATCTTGATGACTTCGCGGTCCTGCTGCGCGTCGCGACTGTGGACGACGGGCACGGTGAGTGCCTGCACGCCTTGCGTGGTGGCAATGAGACAGCGGTTGCGGTAGGTCTGCTTCTGATAGGCGTCGCAATGCTCAATGAGCACGCGGTCGTAGCGGCAGAGCTTCTGATACCACTGAACGGGACCGAAGTAGGTAGAGGAGAGAAGGGCGGTGGTCATGGCAGCAGAAACCAGCGGTTGCGCTGCCAGCCTTGCCAGAATGGGAGCGACGCGTCTTTGTTGTAGACGATGAGCACGACGCGCCCGAGGATGCGTTCTTCGGGCACGAAGCCGAAGGAGCGCGAGTCGTGCTGATTGTCGGGATTGAGCGAGCGCATCCAGTAGTAGTCGGCATCGGCACAGGTTTCGAGGCCGGGCACCTGCGTCGGTTGGTTGCCAACGAGCACGGTGTCGCCCGGCAGGGCGCTGCAGCGGCAGATGATGATGTGGCTGAAGGTGGAGTCGGCAGGGTCTTCGAGGGCAACGATGTCGCCGCGTCTGACGGGCTGTCGGAGCAGTCGGCCATAGTTGAAGAGTCTGCCTCCACCGGTGCGCAGGCCGTAGCTCCATCGGTTCACCATCACGTGGTCGCCGGGCATGAAGGTGGGCTTCAGCCCGGGACCGTCGATGGCGTAGATGGTAAAGGCCAGTGAGCGGAAAGCCAGCATGAGCAATAGGGCCACGGCCAGTGCGATGAGGAACTTCAGCGTGCTGCGCATAGATGCTATTTAATGTTGTCGACCATGCGGAACAGTCGGTTCCAGCGAATGCCGGAGAAGCCGCCGCGGTCGGGGTCGCTGCTCCACCAGATGAAGATGGGCTTGCCCACGATGTGGTCTTCGGGCACGAAGCCCCAGTAGCGCGAGTCGGCCGAGTTGTGGCGGTTGTCGCCCATCATCCAGTAGTAGTCCATCTTGAAGGTGTAGTCGGTGGTTTCCTGACCGTTGATGTAGATGCGTCCGTTCTTCACTTCGAGCTTGTTGCCTTCATAGACGCTGATGGGTCGCTCGTAGATGGGCAGGTTGTCGAGTGTGAGGCTCACCTTTTCGCCCTTCTTCGGAATCCACACGGGGCCGTAGTTGTCGCGCGTCCAGTGGTAGTTGCCGTTCTGGGGGTAGAGTTTCCAGTTGTCTTCGGCAATCAGGGGTTCCTGGTCGCTGACGGGAACCACGCTCTCGCAGATGTCTTTCCGGCTCTTCAGCTGGCTGACAGCTGCGTTGGTCAGCGGCATATAGCCGAAGTGATTCAGGCTGATCAGGTCTTCCTGCGTAATCTTCAGGTCGAGCAGCTCTTCGTCGGTGAGGTAGCGTTTCAGCTTGACGTGGTAGGTGTATTGCACCTCGTCGGGCTCCTTGTTGGGCTTGCCGTCGAGGTAAATGGTCTTGTTTTTGATTTCGAGCGTCTGTCCGGGCAGTCCCACGCAGCGCTTCACGTAGTTTTCGCGGCGGTCGGTGGGGCGCCAGTCAATCTTTCCAAACTCCTGCTCGTTGGCTTCAATCACCTGTCGGCCCAGTGCATAGATTTTGCTGAACACCTCGCGGCGCTGCTCGGCCGAGATGGAGTCGAGGTTGGGTCGGTTGGGGTAGGAGCCGTAGCCGTAGCCATAACAGTATTCATAATAGTAGGTTTGGTGAGGGCCGTTCGAGCAGATGGTGTCGCCGGCGGGGTAGTTGAACACCACGATGTCGTTGAGTTCCACGTTGCCCAGTCCCTTCACGCGGCGATAGTCCCAGTGGGGCCAGGGTATGTAGCTCTTGCATTCGAAGAGGGGCAGCGTGTGCTGAGTGAGCGGCATGGTGAACGGTGTCTCGGGAATGCGCGGGCCATAGCTCACCTTCGACACGAAGAGGTAGTCGCCCGTCAGCAGCGACTTCTCGAGCGACGACGAGGGAATGACGTAGTTCTGGAAGAAGAACAGGTTGATGAAATAGACGGCGACGAGGGCAAACACGATGGCATCGACCCACGACATGACCCACTTTGTGGGGCCTTCTTCGTCTTTCCACCACTGCCAGTTGATTTTCTTGGTGATGTAGGCGTCGAAGATGAAGGGCACCACGAGCAGTCCCCACCACGACTTCACCCACAGAAGGAAGAGCAGGTAGAGCACGATGACAACGATAAACTTCGCCCACTGCTTCTTCATGTTCAGCTTTTTCTTTTCTCTTTTATCCATGGTTGCGTCTTAAAACTTAAACATATCGCTGATGGTGAGCAGGCCCGAGTGCTCAAGCGTGTATTCGGCGGCAAGCACTGCGCCTAAGGCAAAGCCCTTGCGCGAGTGGGCATCGTGGGTGATGGTGATCAGGTCGGCCTCCGAATCGTAGCGGATAGTGTGGATGCCGGCCACCTCGCCGCGGCGTATATGGTCGATGCGCAGCAGTTGCGGGTCGGTGGTATCTTCGCCCCAGCCCGTCTTTCGGTCAAGCTCTTTCACGATTTCCTCGCCCAAGGTGATGGCCGTACCGCTGGGATGGTCGAGCTTATGCACGTGGTGGGTCTCCTCCAGTTCTACGTCGTACTGCGGGAACTGGTTCATGATGCGGGCCAGATAGCGATTGACGGCCGAGAAGATGGCCACGCCAATCGAGAAGTTAGAGGCCCAGAACAGGGTCTTGCCTTCGGCACATGCCTGGCGCACTTCGTCGCCATGCTCTTTCATCCAGCCTGTGCTTCCGCTCACCACCTTCACGCCTTTGGCCCACGCTTTCAGGTAGTTGCCGTAGGCAGCCTGTGGGGCTGTGAACTCAATGGCTACGTCGGCCGATGCAAACTCGGGGCTCTCGAAGTCCTCCTGGTTGTCAACATCAATGATACTCACAATTTCATGACCACGGTCGCGGGCTATCTGCTCTATCATCTTGCCCATCTTTCCGTAGCCGATTAAAGCTATCTTCATGTCTTAATTCGAATTAAAATGCGATGCAAAGTTACTGTTTTTCGCGCACATATCGCGCTAATTATCAAAACTTAACTATTCTGCTTGCTCATTTCAAAAGAAATCTGTAACTTTGCAGGCTACTAAGGAAGACAGACAGAATGAAGATAGGAAACATAGAACTGGGCGAGCGGCCCGTCTTTCTGGCGCCGATGGA
The DNA here is from genome assembly GCA_902771785.1 of uncultured Prevotellaceae bacterium. GTDB lineage: Bacteria > Bacteroidota > Bacteroidia > Bacteroidales > Bacteroidaceae > Prevotella. Next base: position 26,632 of record CACXYH010000021.1, on the reverse strand, counting down.
GGATGTTACTGACATTGGCTTCCGGCTGCTTTGCAAGCGATTTGGAGCGGCGATGGTCTACACCGAGTTCGTCAGCGCCGAAGCGTTGGTGCGCGATGTGAAGACAACCGTCAGGAAACTGCAAATCAGCGATGCCGAACGGCCCGTCGGTATTCAAATCTATGGGCGCGATGTCGACGCGATGGTCGAGGCGGCACGCATCGTAGAGCAGGCCGGACCCGACCTGATTGACCTGAACTTCGGCTGCCCCGTGAAGAAGGTGGCAGGCAAGGGAGCCGGTGCCGGCATGCTGCAGAACATTCCGAAAATGCTCGAAATCACGCGGAAAGTGGTCGATGCTGTCAGCCTGCCCGTCACCGTGAAGACGCGGTTGGGGTGGAACCACGAACAGCTCATCATCACAACCCTGGCCGAACAGCTGCAGGATTGCGGCATCAAGGCCCTCACCATTCACGGACGCACACGCTCACAAATGTACACGGGCGAGGCCGACTGGACGCTGATTGGCGAGGTGAAGCACAATCCGCGCATACATATCCCCATTATTGGCAATGGCGATATCCATTCGCTCGACGAGGCCGACCAGGCTTTCGAGCGCTACGGAGTGGATGCAGTGATGATAGGACGCGCCACCTTCGGATGTCCTTGGATCTTCAGTCGGGAGCCTCTGACGTTCAATCAGAAGCTCGACATTCTTGAAGAGCAACTGCGCATCAACGTGGAGCGCATTGACGAGCAGCGCGGCATTCTGCACACTCGCCGTCATCTCGCTGCCACACCCATCTTCAAGTCCATTCCCAACTTCCGACAGACGCGCATCGCCATGTTGAGGGCCACGAAGATGGACGAACTGATGCAAATACTTGAACAAACCAGAACCCTGTTAGGATGAAACGCCTTTACTTACTGCTATCTGCTCTGCTGCTTGCGCTGGCACCCGTTACTGCCCAAGACCTGACTGTGCTGGGCCGCTACGACGAGACTAACGGGGGCTTCCAAGGGCATGCCACGCAGATACTGCAGGATAAGTATGGCATGATTTGGATTGCCACCTGGAACGGGTTGTGCCGCTTCGACGGCTATGAGTTCAGGCAGCTGAAGCCACAGGCTGGCGACGGATGTACGATGGTGACCGACCGACTGCGCGACATCTGGCTGGCTGACAACGACGACATTTACTGCCGAACCGACGAGGGCGACTATTGCTTCAGCAAGGCTGACTATAAGTTTCGCGACCTGAAGGACAGCCAGGAGCAGCAGCGGGCCGAACAGTTGCGGCTCGACCAGACAAACAGAGGCAACTATGTCGACGGCAACATTGACTACATAGACCCGCAGGGACTGCTCTGGCGGCTGCACAATGACGTGCTCTACTGTCTTAGTCGCATAGAGCAGCCAACACAATCCCTGCCCATTCAGCCTGCTGCTGCGGTGCGCTGTGTAGCCCAGGATGGGAAGCACCGCATCTGGCTCGCTACCAAAGACGATGGCGCTGTGCGCCTGTTCGACCCCCAAACCAATCTCATCGGATTCCTTTCGCCCAGCGGAAAGCTGTCGCAAGCCTACACTTCGTTTGGGCATGCCATCTATTGCATGCTGCAAACTCGCAACGGAACCATCTGGATGGGCAGTAAACCCGACGGGCTGTTTCGACTGAAGGAAGTGGCAGAGGGCAACTTCAGGGTGGAGCATATAGATGGACTTGCCGATAACAATGTCTATGATATCGTGGAAGATGCGCAGGGGCGGCTCTGGATTGCCACATTGGGTGGTGGCATTTCCTGCATCGAGCAGCCCGACGCCGACGTGCCTCGCGTGGAGAACACACTACGCGGATATCCGAAAGACCACGGACAGCGCGTTCGCGACTTGCTCATAAGTTCGCATGGAACGCTGCTCGCGGGTACTACCGATGGACTGCTCGTGGCTCAGATACAGTCTGATGTGCAGGCCATGCGCTTCCGTCGACATGGCAAAGAGCCGCTGCGGCCCACCAGTCTGAGCTGCAGTGCAGTGATGGACGTGCTGCAAGACCCGCAGGGACATCTCTACGTGAGCACCGAAACGGGTGGCATCAACGAAGTCGTCTCGGCCGACTTGCTGGCCGACACCCTCTCGTTCGTGCGCTACAATCAGCAGTGGGGACTGCCCACCGACATGATGGTGAGCATGGCCCTTGCGGGCAATAAGCTTTTGGCTGTCAGCAATACGCAGTTCATGCTCATCGATACCTATGCACACACCGTAGAGAGTTTCGGCCCGCATTTCTTCCATGAGACCCACCGCTTCAGCGAGGCGCGTCCTCTGAAGCTCGATAATACCCGTTGGCTCATGCCTACACAGCAGGGCGCTTTCCTGCTGAGCGAGCAGTTAATGCGCAAGAGTAGCTATTCGCCCCAGCTTGTGTTGACGGGCATTTCTATTCAGAACCGCGAGCAGAACTTGGCTGTCGTCTCGCTCGACACGTTGGTGCTCAATCCTCAGGAGCGCAACCTCACCATCCACTTCGCAGCACTCGACTACAGCGACCCTCACGCCGTGCAGTATCAGTTCCGTTTGGGCGACGAGTCGACAGCGTGGAACAACATCGGACACAACCACTCCGTGACGTTGCTTGACCTGCAGCCCGGAACCTACAGACTCACCATTCGTTCGACCAATGCCGACGGCCTTTGGGTGGGCAACGAGCGTAGCTTGCTGATCATTGCCCAGCCCCGTTTTGTCGAGACGACCCTTGCCCGCGTGCTACTACTGTTGCTATTGTTGGCCGTTGTAGCCTTTTCCGTCTATACCTATTTATATATTAGGCGCATCAAACGCCAGCGACAGGAAACGCTTCAGGCCTATCTGGAACTGCTCAACGCATCTGCTGCCCACTCGGAACAGCGCGAAACCAGTGCTGCCAGCGACCCAGGTGCGTCGAAATGGGGCGTGAAGGAAGTCGACGACAACCCCTTCGTGCGGCGATTGTTGGACTATGTAGAGCAGAACCTGTCTGACAGCGATGCCGACATCGGCCAAATGGCTGAGGCATGTGCCGTGAGCCGTTCCGTGTTGCAGCGCAAGGTAAAGCAGCTCTTGGGTGTGACGCCCATCGACTTCATTCGCGAAGCCCGTATGAAACATGCTTGCCATCTCTTGCAGACCACCGACGAGACCATTGCCGAGGTGGCCTATCATTGTGGATTCAGCGACCCCAAGTATTTCAGTCGTTGCTTTAAACAGTCTGTAGGCCAGTCGCCCAGCGACTATAAGGCAGGCCTTGCATCGTCATGACTTGCAGGCCTGCCTATTTCTAATCACTTTATTTGTTTATTGTCTCATCCGCTAACTATACGGAGTGAGTTCCCTATGCCCCGCGATGCTTCATGGTGCTGTAGCCATAGATGGCGACAACGAGGAAGCAGATGAGGGGCAGCACGAACGAGGCATTGGTGGCGGGGAACGACCCGAACACCGTGCCCTGGTCGATAATCATGGCCTGCAACGGGGGCAGTACGGAGCCGCCGAGAATGGCCATGATGAGGCCGGCTGCACCAAACTTGGCATCATCGCCCAGTCCGTCGAGGGCAATACCATAGATAGTGGGGAACATGAGCGACATGCAACCGCTGACGCAGACAAGGCAATAGAGACCCAAGCGGTTCTGGAAGCCGATGACACCCAGCGTGAACAGCATGGCGAGCACGCCGAAAATCAGCAGCAGGCGGGCAGGGCTGAGCCACTTCATGAGGAACGTGGCAATGAAGCGCGAGCAGATGAAGAACAGCATGGCGTAGATGTTAAACTGCTGCGACAGCACTTCGGCATCCTGTTCGCCCATTCCCTCGGCCATGAAGACGCGCGTGCCGTACTGGATGATGAAGGTCCAGCACATGATTTGTGCACCCACATAGAAGAACTGTGCAATGACGCCCTCGCGATAGTACTTCAGCGAGAAGATGCGGCGCAGCGTGGGCAGGAAGTTGATTTCGGTATTGCCGTCGCCGTTCTTCGGCATCTTCGCGAAGAAGATGACCAGGAACATGGCCACAATCACCAGTCCTATAATTAAGTAAGGAGAGATGAGTACGCTCAGGTCGGCTTGCTTCAGCGCCTCGAACTCAGAGTCGCTCAGCAAGGCTCGGTCGGCACTACTGCGCGAGTCGAGCTTTGCCTGGATGAAGTTCATGGCTACGAACATGCCGATAATCGAGCCGCAGGGGTTGAAACATTGCGCCATGTTCAGTCGGCGCGTGGCCGTCTCCTCAGGACCCATGGTCAGGATGTAGGGGTTGCACGAGGTTTCGAGGAACGACAGTCCGCAGGTCATGATGAAGTAGGCCAGGAGGAAACAGGCATAGATGCCGACAGCCTTAGCCGGGAAGAACAGCAGGGCACCTGCTGCATAGAGTCCAAGCCCCATGAGCACGCCAGCCTTGTAGCTGTACTTACGGATGAAGATGGCAGCCGGGAAGGCCATGCAGAAGTAGCCGCCATAGAAAGCCACCTGCACCAGTGCGCCTTCGGTGACGCTCATGCGGAAAATTTTCGAGAAAGCCTTCACCATCGGGTTGGTGATGTCGTTGGCAAAGCCCCAGAGGGCGAAGCAGAACGTAACAAGGATGAACGGAATGAGGTAGCTCACTCCGTTCTTTGATATTAAGGATTGACTCTGTGCCATCTTTCTTTAATTCTCATTTTTCATTTTCACTTATATATCGGTCCGTAGGCAGCGCATGCACGATAGTCGGCACCTTCCTTGTCCATACCGAAGGCGTTCCATGCGGCCGGACGGAAGATGTCCTTGTCGGCGATGTTGTGCATGCAGACGGGTATGCGCAGGATGGAGCAAAGGGTGATGATGTCGGCACCTACGTGGCCGTAGCAGATGGCACCATGGTTGGCTCCCCAGTTGTTCATCACAGAGTAGACGTCCTTGAAGGCATCCTTCGTGGGGTCGAGGCGTGGTGTGAACCAGGTGGTGGGCCAGGTGGGGTCGGTGCGCTTGTCGAGGGTGTCGTTCACGTCGGCGGGCAGGTCTACTGTCCATCCTTCGGCCAGTTGCAGCACGGGTCCCAGACCTTTCACAATGTTCACGCGCAGCATGGTCATCGGCATGCCGCCACGGCTGAGGAAGTGGCTCGAGTAACCGCCGCCACGGAAGTAGTCGCGGTCGGCAGGCATCCAGCTTGTTGCCTTCAAACAGGCTTCGGCATCCTGTTCAGTCATGTTCCAGGGCTCCTTCATCGTGGGCTGGCCCTCGGCGTCGCTCATGGCACCCGTAGCATCGAGCGTGGTGGCACCGCTGTTGATGAGATGGATGAATCCTTGCTTTGCCATACCCTCGAGGTCTTTGCCCGTGACGCGCTTCACGGCTTCAGGACTCCAGTAGGTACGTATGTCGCTGAACATGACGCCGCGGTTGGTAAGCAGATGTCCGAAGAGCATTGAGATACCGTTGAGCGAGTCGTTCTCGGTAGCCAGCACGTCGGCCTCGCGAATGCCGTTCCAGTCGAACGAGGTGCAGAGCATCGACTCGGGGAAGTCGAAGTTCGGTTTGTAGTCGGTCCATTGGCGCTGTCCCTGCACGCCGCCGAGAATGGCGTTGTGGCCCTTGGCCTCCTCGAGGTAGCCCATCTCCTTGAGCTTGGGGTTTCCGTGCATCAGGTCGCGAATAATCATCATGTTCTTCACCGTGAACTCCCAGTCCTGGTCTTTCTCCTCGCGGTTCTTGCCCTTGCCCTTTCCACGGAAGGTGGTCATGGGCGTGCCCGGGAAGAGCGGACGGTCTTCATTATAGTCGTGGCCTTCCTGCGGCTTGCAGTACTTGTCGACCCACTTCATGGCGCGCTCGAACTCCTCGTGGTCGTAAATCTCGAAGTCTACGCGGCGCAGGATTTCCACCAGGTCGGCATATTCGGTGCGCATGCCCAGATAGTCCTGGAAGAAGTCGGCGTTGACGATGCTTCCGGCAATGCCCATGCAGGTGTTGCCCAGCGAGAGGTACGACTTGCCGCGCATGGTGGCCACAGCCTGTGCTGCGCGTGCAAAGCGCAGTATCTTCTCAGCCACGTCGGCAGGGATGGTGTTGTCGTCCAGGTCCTGCACGTCGTGTCCGTAGATGCCGAAGGCGGGCAGCCCCTTCTGTGCGTGGGCAGCCAGTACGGCAGCCAGATAGACGGCACCCGGGCGCTCCGTTCCGTTGAAGCCCCATACGGCCTTCGGATAGTGGGGGTTCATGTCCATGGTCTCAGAGCCGTAGCACCAGCATGAGGTGACGGTGATGGTAGAGCCGACGCCCTCGCGCTCGAACTTCTCGGCGCAGGCGGCGCTCTCGGCAACGCGGCCAATGGTCGTATCGGCAATCACGCACTCAACGACGCTTCCGTCGCCATTGCGCAGGTTGCTCTCAATCAGGTTCTTCACTGCTTTTGCCAAGTTCATGGTCTTCTCTTCAAGACCTTCGCGGATGCCACCCTGACGACCGTCGATCGTGGGGCGAATACCAATTTTCGGATAGTTTTTGCTCATATTGCTTTAGTTATTAGTATTACTTTTGCCTGCAAAAATACAAAGTTTTTTTCATTCGGAAGTAGAAAATTCTGCTAAAAAGTGTATCTTTGCACAAAACTTCTGTATTATGACACAAGGATACGACGTAAAAGACTACGGTCAGCGCGTGAAACGCTACGTGCAGACCATGAACCTGAAGAACGACCCCGAACTGATTGCTCTCTACAGGAAGGCGCACAGCGAGCCGGAGTTCTGGCAGGAAATCAAGGATGGCATCAAGGCGGTGGGCATCCTTGAGATGGATATCTACCTGCTGGGCACGCGCCTGGTGATGATTGTCGAGACGCCGCTCGACTTTGACTGGGACTCGGCGATGGCCCGTCTGGCCACGTTGCCCAGGCAGGCTGAGTGGGAAGACTACGTGGCCCGCTTCCAAGAGTGTGCCGAGGGCAGCACCTCTGACGAGAAGTGGCAGTTGATGGAGCGCATCTTCAGACTGTACGAATAGCGAGTGCGCGGTTCTCGGCAGCCTCCATTTGCTCGCGTTCGCCCGGTCCTTTGTCGTTCTGTCCGCACAGGTGCAGTATGCCGTGAATGATGACTCGGTGCAGCTCTTCGTCGTAGGTTTTGCCGAAGAGCTCGGCATTGGAGCGCACGGTGTCGAGCGAGATCACGAGGTCGCCGTTGAGCACGTCGCCTTCGCAATAGTCGAAGGTGATGATGTCGGTATAGTAATCGTGGCCTAAGTATTCGCGGTTCACGTCGAGAATGTGCTCATCGTCGCAGAAGAGGTAGCCCACTTCGCCTATTTTCTTGTTGTAGGTAGCCGCTACGGCGCGTATCCACTTGGTGGTTTCGCGTCGTTTTATTTTCGGCATGGGCACGTTTTGAGAGTTGTATGTAATCATTTCGTTGATGGTTTAGGCAGATAGTTGCTGACGTCGACGCCGAAGTGCTGCAGCTCGCGCACCATGGTCGATGAAACCGACGACAGCTGGGGCTCGCTGTAGAGCAGAATGGTCTCAACGCCGCTCAGCTGGCGGTTGATGTCGGCCTGCTCGCGCTCGTATTCGAAGTCCTTCACCGAGCGTACGCCCTTCACGATGAAGCGGGCGTTCTCCTGCCGGGCGAAGTCGATGGCGAGGCCGTAGTAGGGTTTTACCTCGATGGCGGGCTCGTTGCTGTAGAGCTGTCTGATGGCAGACACCCGCTCTTCGGCGGGGCTGAGGCCGGGTTTCCCGACGTGGTCGCCCACGACGCCGATGACCAGGCGGTCGAACAGCGGCAGGGCACGACGCACGATGGAGTCGTGGCCAATGGTGAAGGGGTTGAACGACCCCACGATGATACCTGTTCTAATCATAGTTTCTCAAGTGTCGAAGAGATTTGGTTCCATGATGTTTCCGCTGTAGGGATTGCGTCCGAAGTGGCGGTAGGCCAGCTCGGTGACCATGCGTCCTCGCGGCGTGCGCTTGATGAAGCCCTCCATGATGAGGAACGGCTCGTAGACTTCCTCAACGGTGCCGGCATCTTCGCCAATGGCGGTGGCAATGGTGGTGATGCCCACAGGGCCGCCGCGGAACTTGTCGATAATCGTGAGCAGTATTTTGTTGTCTATTTCGTCGAGGCCGTACTGGTCGATGTTCAGCGCTGTGAGGGCCACGCGGGTGATGCTGGTGTCGATGCTGCCAGTGCCCTTCACCTGGGCAAAGTCGCGCACTCGGCGAAGCAAGGCGTTGGCTATACGGGGCGTTCCGCGCGAGCGTCGGGCAATTTCGAGCGAGGCGTCTTCGGTGATGGGCACGTCGAGTATGTTGGCCGAGCGCTCAATGATGCTGGCCAGCGTCTCGGGTTCGTAGTACTCCAGGTGCATGTTGATGCCGAACCGGGCGCGCAGCGGTGCCGTGAGCAGTCCGCTTCGGGTGGTGGCGCCTACGAGTGTGAAGGGGTTCAGGTCTATCTGGATGCTGCGGGCCGAGGGGCCTTTGTCTATCATGATGTCGATGCGGTAGTCCTCCATGGCCGAGTAGAGATACTCTTCGACCACGGGCGAAAGGCGGTGTATTTCGTCGATGAAGAGCACGTCGCGCGGCTCGAGCGAGGTGAGGATGCCGGCCAGGTCGCCCGGTTTGTCGAGCACGGGCCCGCTGGTGATTTTGAAACCCACGCCCAGCTCGTTGGCAATGATGTTCGAAAGTGTCGTCTTGCCCAGTCCCGGAGGGCCGTGCAGCAGGGTGTGGTCGAGCGGTTCGCCACGGTATTTGGCAGCTTCTACGAACACCTCGAGGTTTTCCACAATCTTCTTCTGCCCGCTGAAGTCGCTGAAGCTAAGCGGCCTGAGGGCGTTTTCGAAGTCTTTCTCGCCGCTGCTCAGGCGTTCTTCTCTGATGTCAAAGTCTTCGTTCATGATGAGTTATTTGCCTGCAAAGATAGCAAATAATGCTGAAATGCCGAAGTGATTGCGAAAAAAATGTTGTTTTTGGGGATGACGAGCGCAAGCATTTTGCAGTAATCGTGGGGATAATGCAACGCGTATTGTGCATAGGCGTTTTCCGTTTTGGCCCAAAACGCATTCCATTTTGGCCCAAAACGCGCTGTATTTTGGGCCAAAACGCATCCTGTTTTGGGCCAAAACGCATTCCAGAACTTCAGAAAACATTTTTTTAAGTGTTAGGTCTGTCAGAAATTTTAGCTGAACTTTGAGGAATTTAAGCTAAAAATCTCAGAATAATAGCGTAAATTTTTTCCATATGCATACTGTGTAAATAAAAAAGTTGTATCTTTGCACCCAAGAATCATGTATTAAACAAAGAAATAATATGAACATCAAGAACAATCAGTATTTGCGCCCGCTGTCTATTGTGGCTGGCATCATTCTCTGTATTATCGTCCTGTTTACCGTCTGCTGCACGGTGGTCGATTCGGGCGAAGTGGGCATCCGCTTCCATAAGTGGTCGCTCAACGAGCAAGACTATGGCGGTGTGGAGGGCACCTGCAAAGGCTGGGTGTTCTACAATCCCATCACGACCAACGTATTCACCTATCCTACGTTTACCCAGCGCAAGCAGTACGAAACCTTCTCGGTGAACGCCAAGGACGCTTCGCTCTTCGAGATGGACCCCACGATTGCCTACCGCATCAACCCCGACAAGGCGTGCGACATCTTTACGAAGTATCGCGTGGGCGTGAAGGAGCTCGAGGAAGGCTACATCCGCACCTGCATCTACGAGGCCTATCGCACCTGTGCCAACCAGTACACCAGCGACTCGTTGATGTCGAACCGCGCCAACTTCGAGCGCGACGTGCGGGCCCGTCTGGAGAAGTCGCTCATGGCCGAGGGCTTCCTTGTCGAGGAGTTTACCAGCAAAATCACCCCTCCTTCGTCGCTGCTGTCGATGATTGACGCGAAGAACACCGCCATCCAGAGTGCCCTGAAGGCCGAAAACGAGGTGAAGGAGGCTGAGGCCAATGCCAAGATTGCTGTCGCCAAAGCTGAGGGTAACGCTAAGGCCATGAAAATCAAGGCCGACGCCGAGGCTTACTACAACCGCACCATCGCCGCTTCGCTCTCGCCTATGATTGTGCAAGAGGACATGATTGAGAAGTGGGACGGCAAGATGCCGCAGATAGTGGGCGGCAACGGCATGATGCTCGACATCTCGAAAGTGATAGGAACAGGCAAATAAAAAAGGTTCTAATTGTTAACGACACTTAAATTTTGGGGTGTTTGCCATTATTTTCAGCTGAATTTCAATGTTTTTAGTTGAAAAGTACTATCTTTGCAAATTATTTGCATATAAACTTTAATTATTGGATAGTTATGAAGTATTTGAAGAAAAGTAGCAGCATCGTTATGATGCTGGCAGCAGCAACGGCCTTTGTGTCGTGCTCTCACAACGACGATTTCGACGAAAATTACGTCGAAAAGCAGAAAAAGGCAGAGTTTGCCGCTAACTTCGTTAAGAAGTATGGAGCAGTGGATGCAAACCAGTCGTGGGATTTCTCAAACGATTTGCACACCTATTCCCTGTCAAATCCCAACAAGACGCAGGCAGCAGCAACTCGTGCCGTTACTGCCGACCCTGCCCAGTATCTGAAAATCAATGATTGGTATGAGGTAGACCTGAACACGGTGAATTGGATGACCTCTACATTGAAAAACGCAGAAAACCATGAGACGTTAGGTAGCCCCTTCTATATGGTTGTTCCTAATAACGAATTCTTCATTGTCCCCATTTTCGAGGGCTATGCTGACTTTATCTGGACATTGCATATCGTCGTTGAAGATTACGACGACAATGGCGAGAACCTTGACCTCACAGTCTGGACCAAGCATCAGAACATTGAGCAAAAGACTAAAAACAGCCCCAGCTGGAATGGCATCACAGCTGTTAAGGGCCATACGCAGGATGCAACCGAATTGCGTGCTAAGCCCATCGAAATCGACCTCACTTCTTTCAAAGGCAAGAAAATGCATCTCTATTTGGAGAATAAAAAATACAAGAATGGTGAACTTCAGCCTCGCAACGACGCCTCTTCACTTGGTCACACCATGCTTGCACTCAACATTCCTGCCGAAAGCATGCCGAGCAATATCGACGAGTCTTACAAGAAGATGATTATTGCATGCGAAGACCAGGCCATCTACGACAAATCAGACCATGACTACAACGATATCGTCTTCATGATTTATGGAAAGCCCGATATTCCTGATGTCAAGGAGCTGGAGGAGCCTATCTATGATTCGTTCAGCAAGCGCTATATGATTGAAGACTTGGGTTCTACCGACGACTTCGACTTCAACGATGTAGTGGTCGATGTATATAACATTGTAAGCAAGACGGCCGTCTATAAACTCGTAGAGAAAGAGAACGAAAAAGGTGAGAAGGTAATTGCTAAGGAGTTCGTTAGCTTTAAGAATGAGCAGAGCTCGCAGAAGGCCATTATCCGCTGCATGGGTGGAACGCTCGACTTCACGCTGAAGGTAGGCAATGCCACGTGGACGAAGAGCGAGAGCAAATATCCTGTCAACCAGATGTTGAATACCGGTGCCAATGGCCCCATCGACTATAATGCTGTGCTGGCAGAATTCCCTGTGACGGGTTGGGACTCTGATGCCAACAATGTTTCTGTAACGGTTGGTACTCAGCAGAGTGGCGACGTGAAGACTATCTCCTTCCCCAAGACGGGTGAGGTGCCCATGATTCTTGCCTTCGACCCCTACGACTACAGAAACTGGATGAACGAGCGCCAGTCTATTCCTGCCGAATGGTTCACGGTTGCAGGTGATGACGATGAGGAGGAATAATCTCGCTGAAAAATAGTAACCAAAGCATAAGAAGAGAATGCGCAGACGCGCATTCTCTTTTTTTGCGCAAAAAAACAACTAAATACGGATGACTTTAGGAAAAAATTCGTAACTTTGCCGCAACTTACTCAAACAAAACGAACTATGAAATTGAAACTACTAACGCTGGCACTCCTCACTACGGTGGGGGCAGTTGCCCAGACAAGAATGGAAACAACATTAACTGACAACTGGCAATTCTCGCGCGACCAGCAAACATGGCAGACGGTGAGCGTGCCCCACGACTGGGCCATCAGCGGACCCTTCGACAAGAAGTGGGACCTGCAGGTGGTGGCCATCGTGCAGAACGGCGAGAAAGAACCCACCGAGAAGAGTGGACGCTCGGGTGCATTGCCTTGGATTGGCGAGGGCCACTACAAGCGAAGCTTCATGATTCCTGCCGGCTTTTCCGGCCACGCCGAGCTGCTGTTCGACGGCGCTATGTCGGAGCCTACCGTGACGGTCAATGGCCGCAAGGCGGGCTACTGGGCCTATGGCTATAACGCCTTCCGCGTAGACATCACACCTTTCGTGCATGAAGGCGACAACCTGCTGGAGGTGGACCTGAAGAATGTGGAGGAGAGCAGCCGCTGGTATCCCGGTGCCGGCATCTACAGGCCCGTGACGCTCATCCTCACCCCGCAGCAGGCGCGCATCGACGACTGGGGCGTCACCACCAAGACGACATTGAACAAGGGAAAGAGAAAGAATGGTGACAACATCACCGAGTTCACCATCGAGGTGCCTGTAGCCGACAACGCCGGGAAGCCCATTATGGGCATGAGACTCATCGGCCCCGACGGGAAAACGGCCGCCAATCTCTGGCCCGCACCCATAAAGGACGGCAAGGCCGTCGGCAAGTTTATGATTCCCAACGCTAAACTGTGGACACCCGAGACACCTTATTTATATAAGGTATATGTCACCCTCTGCGACGGCAAGAGCGACCCGGACCACAAGGTGTACGACGACTTCGGCAGCGTTATCGACGAGAAGACCTTCACCGTGGGACTGCGCACCGTCAGCGTCAGCAAAGAGGGCGGCTTCCAACTCAACGGGGTGACGCGTAAAATCAAGGGCGTCTGCCTGCATCATGACCTCGGACCGCTGGGTGCCGCCGTCAACAAGGCAGCCCTCATCCGCCAAATCAAGACCATGAAGGCCATGGGCTGCGATGCCATCCGCACCAGTCACAACATGCCGAGCCAATGGCAGATGGACATCTGCGACTCGCTTGGCATGATGGTCATGGCCGAGAGCTTCGACATGTGGGTCTACCCCAAGTGCAAGAACGGCTACGCTCGCTTCTTCCGCGAGTGGGCCGACAAGGACATCACCAACCTGGTGCTGGCCAACCGCCATCATCCCTCCATCGTCATGTGGTCTATCGGCAACGAAATTCCCGAGCAGGGTAGCAAGGAGGGCACGGAACTGGCTGCCCACCTGCAGAATCTCTGTCACAAACTCGACCCTACGCGCCCCGTCACCCAGGGCATGGACCGCATCGACAATGCGCTCAGCACCGGCTTTGCCCAGGTGATGGACATTCCCGGACTGAACTACCGCCTGCATCGCTACAGCTCAGCCATCAAGCTGCTGCCGCAGGGCTTCCTCCTGGGCAGCGAGACGGCCTCTACGGTATCGTCGCGCGGCGTCTATAAGTTCCCCGTGAAGACCGACGACAACTCGCGTTACTCCTCCTGGGCAAAGGGCTACGACCCGAAAGCCATCAAGAATGCCGACGGCCAGTGTTCGGGCTACGATGTGGAGTACTGCGCATGGTCGAACCTGCCCGACGACGACTGGGTGTGGCAGGAAGACTATCCGTGGGTGATTGGCGAGTTCGTGTGGACGGGCTACGACTATTTGGGCGAGCCGTCGCCCTACGACGAGTACTGGCCTTCGCGCAGTTCCTATTTCGGCATCTGCGATCTGGCCGGTCTGCCCAAAGACCGCTACTTCCTCTATCGTTCTCATTGGAACAAGCAGCAGCACACCATCCACCTGCTGCCCCACTGGACATGGCCCGACCGCAAGGGCGAGGTGACGCCCGTCTACTGCTATACCGACTATCCCGAGGGCGAGCTTTTTGTCAATGGCAAGAGCCAGGGTCGCATCAAGAAGAACCCCAAGGAGCGTCTCGACCGCTTCCGCCTGCGTTGGAACGACGTGCGTTATGAGCCGGGCGAGCTGAAGGTCGTAGTCTACGACGAGCAGGGAAAGCCTGCCGGAACACAGACGCTGATGACGGCTGGAAAGCCCGCTCGCCTGAAGCTCGACGTATGGACCCAGCACGACAAGCCCTTGTTGAAGGCCGACGGCGACGACCTGGCTTTCGTCACGGTGAGCCTTGTCGACAAGAACGGAACGCTCATCCCCGATGCCGCCGATCAGCTGAACTTCGAAGTTCGCGGAGCAGGCCACTATCGTGCCGCCTGCAATGGCGATGCTACCAGTCTCGAACCCTTCACCCAGCCCACGATGAAGCTGTTCAAGGGCCAGCTCGTGGTCGTCGTGCAGGCCTCGAAGCTCAAGGGCAATCTCACGCTGAAGGTCACCGACACGACCCGCAAGCTGAAGGCTCAGACAAGCCTTAGGGTGCAATAAAAACATACCGACCCATGGAAGAGCTGCTGCACTACACGTGGAAGCACCGCATGATGCCGTTGGAAGAGCTGACTACTACCGACGGACGACGGGTGGAAATCATCGACCCGGGACTGCATAATCGCAATGCCGGGCCCGATTTCTTCAATGCCAAGGTGCGCATCGATGGTACGATGTGGGTGGGCAATGTAGAGCTTCATCAGAAGTCAAGCGACTGGTATCTGCATAACCACCATCAAGACAAGCGTTACGACAATATCGTGCTTCACGTGGTGGGTTGTTGCGACACCGAAGTCAAGGACTCCACAGGCCGTCCCCTGGCGCAAATGGTGCTTCAAGTGCCGCCCACGGTGCGGGAGCACTACAACGAACTGCTGTCCACCGACAAGTATCCGCCCTGCTATCGCATCATTCCCTCCCTGCCAAAGCTGATGGTGCACGCCTGGCTTTCGGCGCTGCAGACAGAACGGTTGGAGCGCAAGACCGAGGCTATCCGCCGCCGTGCCGAGCAAAAGGGAGGCTCGTGGGAAGATGCTTACTTCGTGACCCTGGCCCGCAACTACGGCTTCGGCATCAACGGTGACGCCTTCGAGCAGTGGGCACTGCAGCTGCCCCTTCATGCAGTCGACAAGCATCGCGATGATCTTTTCCAGGTGGAGGCCATCTTCATGGGCCAGGCCGGTTTGCTTGAAATCGATGCTGTGCCCGAACGCTATCAGCAGCAGGCTCTCAACGAGGGCTATTTCTCGAAGCTGCGCAACGAATATCTCTACTTGCAGCATAAGTTCCAGATGCAACCCATCAACCCTGCCATCTGGCGTTTCCTGCGTTTGCGCCCTCAGAACTTCCCCCACATCCGCCTGTCACAGCTGGCCAACCTCTACTACGAGCGCCGCGCCGGCTTGAGTGCATTGCTTGAGTGCGAGACGATTGAGCAACTGCGCCAGCTGCTGAAGACCAATGTCACCCCTTATTGGGAGACTCACTACACCTTTGGTTCTGAAAGCATCAAGAACGAGAAGCACCTTTCGCCCTTCTCCATCAACCTGCTCATGATCAATACCGCCATCCCCATGCTCTTCGCTGTAGGCCGCCATCGTCAGAAAGACGAACTCTGCGACCGCGCTTTCGATCTTTTAGAGCAGTTGAAGGCCGAGAACAACTACATCATCCGCATGTGGCGCGAGTGCGGCATGGAGGTGAACACCGCCGCCGACTCGCAGGCGCTCATTCAGCTGAAGAACGAATATTGCGACCGCAAGGACTGCCTTCGCTGCCGTTTCGGCTACGAATACCTCCGCCATAAATAGCTATACAAAACGAATATGAAGTACCATTTCGAAACCAGAATGGAAGTGCGCGACTACGAGTGCGACATCGAGGGCATTGTCAACAATGCCCAGTACATTCACTATTGCGAGCACACCCGTCATCTCTTTCTGAAGCACTGCGGCCTGAGCTTTGCCGAGATGCATCAGAAGGGCGTCGATGCCGTGGTGGCTCGTATGCAGCTGCAGTACAAGAGTCCGCTGCACCCCGACGATGAGTTCATCTCGCGGCTCAACCTCACCAAGGAAGGCATCAAGTATGTGTTCCACCAAGACATCTATCGCGCCAGCGACGAGCAGCTCTGCTTCCGCGGGAAAATCGAGTTGGTGTGCCTTGTCAATGGCCGATTGGCCGAGAGCGAAGACTACGACCGGGCTTTCGAAAAATACATTGCCAAGCCATGAACGAGCAAGAAATCTACTACACGCTGGCCTTGAGCCGTATGACGGGCATCAACTTGCAGACGGCCTTGCATCTCTATCAGCAGCTGGGTGGTGCGCAGGCCGTCTACGAGCATCGGGATGACATCTGCGACGTGATTCCTGACTGCTCACCGCGCCTCGTAGCGTCGCTAAAAGACTGGAGTAGTGCCCTGCAGCGCGCAGCTGCCGAAATGGAGTACATGCAGCAGCACAGCATTCGTCCGCTCTGCTTGGACAGCGACGACTATCCCGCCCGCTTGCGCGAATGTCCTGATGCCCCGCTCGTGCTCTATTCCTTAGGCAATGCACAGCTCAACCAGCGGCGCGTCGTCAGCATCGTGGGCACCCGCCACGCCACGCAATATGGCTGTGACCTCATCCACCGCTTCGTTGCCGACCTGCGGCAGCTGTGTCCGCAGGTGCTTATCGTCAGCGGACTGGCCTATGGCATCGATATCTGCGCCCATCGCGAAGCCCTGGCACAAGGTTATGAGACCGTAGCCGTGCTGGCTCACGGACTCGACGATATCTATCCCTCGATGCATCGCTCTACGGCCATTCAGATGCTCAGTCAAGGCGGACTGCTCACCGAATACATGACACAGACGCAGCCCGACAAGCGGAACTTCGTGCAGCGCAATCGCATCGTGGCAGGCATTGCCGACGCCACCATCCTCGTAGAGAGTGCTGCCCATGGTGGCGGGCTCATCACCATGGGCATTGCCCAGAGCTATGACCGCAGCACTTTTGCCTTCCCCGGGGCTGTGGGCATGCCCTACAGCGAGGGATGCAACAACCTGTTGCGCGACAATGGCGCTGCCCTCATCACTTCTGCCGACGACTTCGTGAAGGCTATGGGCTGGCAGACCGATAGCCAGCTGCAGCAGGCCAAAGCCGAGGGCATAGAACGGACGCTGTTCCCCGAGCTTTCGCCCGACGAACAGCGCATTGTCAGTTTGCTCAGCCAGACCAACGACCTGCAGCAGAACGTGCTCAGCGTCAAGACCGGCATTCCCATAGGTCAGCTCACCGCCCTGCTCTTCCAGTTGGAAATGAAGGGCGTGCTGAAGCCCCTGGCGGGTGGAAACTATCATCTGCTGCAGTAAAAAAGCGCAGACGATAGTTTCCTTTTCCCCTTATCTGATGATTTTTACCACACTGCCGTCAGCACGGCGTACGATGTTCAGTCCCTTGCCTAACTGCTGCAGGCGTCTTCCCTCTGCATTGTAGATGGCTTTTGGCTGCGTCGTCGTCTCCAGCTGTGTTGTGGCCTCGATGCCATTGCTGATGCCTGCAATGCCTGCAAGGCTCAGTCCGCCATATTCGTTGACGGCCTGCACTTTCCATCCCTTCTCGCCCGGGTAGCTGGTTTCGGTGGTGAAGCCCATCACCTCGTCGCCACACGTGATGACGTAGCAGATGGCATAGGGCACTGGTTGCCACTTCAGCTGCGAGCCGTCTACCTCCACTTCCGGTGCCTCGCAGGCCTCGCAGAGCTGTTCCGGTTGCCAGCCGTCGGTACCGCCCATCACGTTCTTGATGGTGTACTGAGCAGCCTCTTCAGCCGTCAGGTAGTTCTTGGCTTTCTTCTCCACGCGCTGGCCATTCTCCTCAATCCAGTAGGTGTCCTCGCGCAGCGACAGGTCTAAGGGATTTCCCTGCGCGTCGACGGTGTTGTAGTCGGCCCAGAGTGTGGGCAGTCCGCCCATGTGCTCATACCATCCCTTGGCGGGAATGTTGACGAAGGTCTGTGTGTTGATGAACACCGTCTTGGGCGAGTTGTGCCAGGGGCGTCCCAGCCACACGTCGGTGACGTTGACCCCTTTGTGCGCCCGGATGATGTTGTTCTGGAACACGTAGCCCCACTTCACGTCGGCAGCATGCGAGGGAGCCACGATGTAGCCGCCTGACGGACGGTTGATTTCGAGCGTGTCGCCATCGAGATAGACGTTGCCTGAGTTGTAGATGAAGTCGACGGCACCCTCAATGAGCGAGTTCTTGATGTAGTGGCGGTTGTTAGAGGTCGAGGTGGTTATCCACGTATCCTGATACGACAGCAGTGCCACGTTGTTCAGCACGATGCGGTCGCCCTGCGTATTAAGTGCCAGTGCCTGCGGGCCAGCCTGCTTCTCGTGGCCATACTCGTTCTCCAGGGTGATGTTTTCGAAGAACACGTTCTTGGCTTTTACGGTGACGGTGGCACCCGGGTCTACGTTGTAGGCATTGTCGCCTCCGCTCAGTCGGTCGTTCAGCACGACGGCCTTGTCGCGCTCCTGTCCGATGATGTGCATGTAGGGCTTGGTGGTTGGAATGTCAACGTGCTCCTTATAACGTCCGTTCTTTACGAAGATGAGCCAGGGCTTGGCGCGGTTGGCAGGTGCTGCGTCGATGGCAGCCTGCAGGGTGGTGTGGTCGCCAGAGCCGTCGGCAGCCACGATGGCATCGTAGAGGCGTGGTTCGGGCTGCTTGCGCTCCATGGTGGTGAAGTTCAGGCTGACCTCAGCCACGGCGTTGCCGCTACGCGAAGTGACGACGCCTGCAGGCATGGTGAAGGTGTAGGCCGTGCCATACTTCAGTCCGTTGTATTTGAAGACGGCTGTCTTACCGCTGATGATAGGCTCCAGCTGTTCGCCGCCAAGCGTGGCCTTCCCTTGTCCGGCCTTGATTTTCTTGTCGAAAGTGAGGATGATGCTGCCGCTGGCTGTCACGTCTGTAGCGCCCTCCTGTGGGTTGCTGCTCACGAGCAGAGCCTGTTCGTCGGCCATGCTTCCCGCATCGGCCGTCACAAAGATGTCGCCAATGCAGAGACCATCGTAGTCGGTGCTGGCACCCACAAGGCCCGAGCTTTCCACGCCCTTCCAGCGAATGTAGACGCGCTCCTGCTCGTCGGCTTCGGCAGGCAGGTCGAACTCACCGTCGGTCCAGCCCGTCTTCAGCTCGGTAGCGCCGGCAAACTCACCGAACTTGGTGAAGTTCTTTCCGTCGACAGAGTACTCTACGTCGAAGTTCTTATAGGTATTATAGCTTACGCCCATACCATTGGAGAGGTGCAGGTTCTTATAACCCTTCGACGAGAACGAGATTTCGAAGTAGTAGCCTTCGCTGCGCAGCTTCCAGACGCGGGCACCCCAGCGTCCGTTCTCAGCGCCGTTCGAACTGCCGCGGGTGAGCCATCCCTGCGTTGTGCCGTCGGCTTTGCGCAGCGAGAGCATGCCCGCATTCTCCGAGTCGGTCTTGTAGTCGGCAGCACGGTTGCTGGCTGGCTGGTCGTAGTAGAGGTCCCAGCCCACGATGTAGTCAACGGCAGAGTAGTTGGCCGTGACGTTCTTCGTGCCGTCCATCTTCAGGGTCCGTTCAGCCTCGGTGGTGCCGTCTTCCCATCCTACGAACGTAAGGATGCGGTTGTTCAGCGATGTCAGCTTCACCTCAGTTCCTTCTTCATACATGCGCTTGCCGTCAATCATGGTGCCAGCCGGAGCAATCTCCACCAGGTTGGGCTGTGCTCCCTCGGTCAGGTTCAGGTTCAGCGAATAGGTATTGGCCTTGGCGAAGGTAGCCGTGAGGTTCATGTCGTCGGCGATGTTGAACTTATAGGGATTTTCGGTAGATACCGTCTTACCCTCCGCGTCTGTCCATGCCGTAAAGTGATAGCCGAAGTTCTCAGCAACGCTCACCGTGACTTCATCGCCCTCGTCGAACACGTCGCCGTTCGGCGTAACGGTCAGCTTGCCGGCAGTTTCCTCGGCCAGCTTGACGTTGAGTAAGCACTTCTTGGCATCCTGTGTCTCGCCGTTCACGATACCCTCGATGACGATGTCGCCATAGCCCACCTGCTTTGTGTCGAGCAGTCCGTAGAGGTTCAGGCGCAGGCCGCACAGGCCGTCGCTGGCTTTGCCGCCGGCCACTTCTTTCGAGTAGTCGGTAATGTCGTTGTTGCGTGCCGACTGCATGCCCTTCTCCAGCAGCAGGGTCGTACCGTCGCTGTTCATCCATGTCACGTCGGTCTTACCGCCATTCGTGCCATAGCGGGTGGTCTTGAACGACACCTTGGTTGGCGTGAAGGTCAGTCCTCTGGCAGGGATGAGGTAGAAGTTGATGGCATTGCCGTCGTTGGCGCTTCCCTCGTTGCTCAGCGACGGATTGATTTTCGACTGGTTGAGCGACACGCCATTGTAGTAGACGTTCTCGCCCAGCTCGGTATAGTTGCTCTTGAACCATCCCTCGGCGCCTTCGCTGTAGGTTCCCGTCTGTCCGTCCTTGCCGTCGTCGAACTTAAAGGTGATGACAGCCGCTTGGTGGTCGACCTTCTCGCTCACGAATTTCTCCTTGGCTACTCCGTGGATGGTCACGTCGCTCAGGCAGATGGTTTTACCCGAAGCAGCCCCATTGTACCAGGGATAGACGCGCAGCAGCAGCGACTGTCCCTCGGCCAGCTTCACCACAGGCTTTGCCTCGACGGCCACCGGATTGTTGGCCGGCATGCTTGTAGGAGCATAAATAGTGGTACGCGTGTCGAAGTTATCCGTAGAGTAGTAAGCATGGCACATCATGCCGCTGCCCCCCGCACCACAGATGTAGAAGCCAATCGAGTCGATGTTCAGTTCCATACCCGCAGGGGCCGTTACGCCAAACTCTATGTAGCGGTCGGGGTTGTCGTCGATTTCGTCAGCAGGCCAGTTCTCGCCCACAATCACGTTGCGCTGCATCTTGCGCGTAGCGTCGAAGCCAGTACCCTCTGGCCATACGGTGGCCTTGTTGGGGTTGGCATAGTTTTTCACGGTCATGCCCTTCCACGACTCTGCCACCACGTTGGCCGGGCCCGTCAGGGTGAAGTCGGCATTGTTCTCCAGCCGCCAGTAGGCGTTCACCTGCTCGCCATCGTTCAGCACGACAGCCTCGGCCTTGACGGGAATCTCCAGCGTCTTGCTGCCCTGAGCAATGATGACTTTCCCCTCAGTGACGCCCGGCTGCGAAAGCGTTATGCGCGCATAGAAGGTTTGAAGCAAGGTGCCGCCACTATAGCCGATGCTCAGCTCGTTGTTCCAAATAGCCTTGTCGGTAGACAGCTGCACGTTGCCCTCGGTACTGAGGGCAATGGTACCTGCTTCTGGTGTCAGGCCGAAGCCGCTCAGCGTGAATTCCTTTTGCAGCGTCTGTCCGCTGTAGGCCTTGCCTAAATCGCCATCGGCGGGCGACACCGTAAGGTCGGTGGGCAGCGCGATGTCGTTGGCCAGGATGCCTTGCTCCTTCATGGCCTGTGCACACAGGCGGGCCACCAGCACGGCGCCCGTAGTGTTGAAGTGGGTAGAACCCTGTCCGTCGAAGAGCAGTTCGTGGCATTTGCTGTCGCCGTAGCGCTCATAGAGGTTCTTCGTAGCCGTGGTCAGGTCGATGAAGGCCACGCCTTTCTCGGCTGCCAGCTGCTGCGAGTGGTAGGCATAGTCCATTGAGTGGTCGTTGGCATCGACCTTGTTTCCCTCTTTCAGGCCGTCGGCCGTCAGCACAGAGAACTTATCGCCCAGGTCGTGACGTCCGGTGCGCGTAATCGTGCTGCCCGAGAAATAGCTGCGGCATACGGGCGAACATATAATAGGTATAGCCCCCAGCGCCTTCACCTCGTCGACTATCTTGCCCAGATACTCCTTGTAGGTGGTCGACGGCACCGTGCCTCGCTGGTCGACGGCGGCAGCAGCCGTTGCGTCGCCTTTGTCCTTGTAGTAGTTGTAGAGTGCCACGCCGTCGACGCCCCCATTCTTCTCGTCGTTATGGGCGAAAGTAATGATGACGTAGTCGCCTGCCTCTACATTCTTCTTGGCCGTTTGCCACAGCTCATTGTAGCCGCCACGCGAGTCGCGGCCGCCCTTGGCGTAGTTGACGGAAGTCCAGCCATTGGTCAGGAAGTTTCCGAAGTACATACCCCAACCACGGGTCACCGTGGTCGATTCGTCGTAAGGAGCCATCGTGGAGTCGCCCAACGTGTGCACCTTCTTGGCCTGCGATGCCGTGCATAGCATCGCCACCAGCATCATCAGGGAAAATAGTCTTGTTTTCATTTTGCAGCGTTTATTTGTTTTTAGCGTTTGTTTTCCAGCTGCAAAGTTACGACTATTTCCCGATGACGTGTGGTGAAATTTGCATCAAAGAGGGTGAAAAAATGCGTCGCAGGTGTGGATTTTCTATTCTTTGATGCGCACGATGTTGAGCGAGTAGGCGGGTATGGTCAGCTCCACGGAATCGTCGTCGGGCGACAGCAGCTGTTCCGTGGGCGCAATGTTGGTGGGGTGCTGCAGCGTGTTTTCGTCGGTGCCGTTGGTGGCAGCCAGGCGCACTACGCTGGCCTCGCGCGGCGTGAAGTTGCTCAGGCAGAGCTGAGCCGTGGTGGTCTCGTCGCTGGTGTTGCACACTTTCACGATGAGCTCGCCCGTGGCATCGTCGATGGTGGCGGTCGAGAAGATGCCCTTCGACATGTCGCGCTTCAGCACGGTGTCGAACACCAGCTCGTTGTCGAGCCACGCGCGCACCGAGTCGCCTGCCACCTGCAGGGTGATGTCGTACCAGCGGCCCTGCTGCACGCGGCCGCGCTTGGTGATGGTCTGCAGTTTTCCGTCGCTGCCAATCTGCTCGATGGCGTGCTGCGTGTTGCCCCATCCGCCCAGGTTCAGCCAGCAGTAGTTGTGCTCGTCGACGTAGTTGAATACAATCAGGAATCCCTCGGAACCGCCGTCTTTGCGGGCGCGGCACTTCAAGGTGTAGTGGTCGCTGTCAATGACGCTCTTGCAGAGGGCTATGCACTGCTCGCGGTTGCTGCGCTGCGACGTGGTGCCGTCGTCGTTCATGACCCACTGTCCCGACAGGAACTCGGGCTGGCCGCTCTTGGGCAGCGGGTCTATGTGGGTGAACGTGGCCTGCGTGCCCCATGTTCCGAAGCCTGCACGGCTCTTTGCGGGCGTGAGCTGTTTGTTCTTGCCCAGGGTGTAGGGGTTCTGCTGCTTCACCTTTACCACCTGCTTGCCCAGGTAGCGGGGCATGAGCATCTGCACGTAGTAGGAGGGAGTGCCCATGGTGGCAGCCGAGTTGAAGCGTATCATGTCGGGGCGCCAGCGGGCGTCGTTCTCGTTGACGAAGATGGGAGCGTAGCTGTTCAGCTGCACCACGTCGGAGTTGTTCTCCATGCCCATCATGTAGACGGCCTCGCCCAGTGCGGCGTTCATGTTGCCCAGGTCGCCGAAGCCGTTGGTCACGGCATACTCGCCGACGTAGATTTTCGGTCCTTTGCGCGAGTAGCTGTCATACTTGTGGAAAGCCTCGGCAAACCATCCGGGCGTGCGGTAGTAGTGCTCGTCGAGCAGGTCGACCTCCAGCGGCGAGTCCCAGGTGGGGTTGTCGGTGCCCCAGGCGGCCACGTTGCCAATGAGCTTGATGTTCGGATAGCGGGCGCGAATGGCCTGGCGGAACTTGTCGTAGCGCTCGTAGTAGTGGTCGCTCTGCTGGCGCTGGTCGGGCTGGTTGTTCTCGTTGCCAATCTCCAGGTACTCAATGTTGAAGGGCGCGGGGTGTCCGTTCTTGGCGCGCAGGGCTCCGTATTTGGTCGAGGTGTCGCCGTTGGCATATTCCAGGGCGTCGAGTGTCTCGTCGATCCAAGGCTGAATGCTGTCCAGAGGTGTCATGCCGCCGTGCCACAAGCCCACGTTGACCACGTAGAGCGGCTTGGCTCCGAGGTCTTCGGCCAGCTGCAGATACTCATGGAAGCCGATGCCGTCGGTGGTGCGGTAGCCCCAGTTCACGTTCCAGTGGCCGGTGCGTTCTTCGATGGGACCTATGGTGCGCTCCCAGCGGAAGGCGTTCTCGGGTGTAATCTGTCCTTCGACGAAGCATCCGCCAGGAAAGCGCATGAACTTCGGGTGCATCTGGTAGAGCATGTTGGCCAGGTCGGGGCGCATGCCGTTCTCACGGTTCTTGAACGTCGGGGGGAAGAGGCTCACCACGTCGAGGCAGAGCGTGCCCTTTCCGTCGAGCACCAGTGCGAACTGCGCCTTCGGGGCGTTGGCGTCGGCCGTGAGCGTGGCTGTGTATTTCGTCCAGTCCTTCGCCACGCCCTCGCCCTTCTTCTGCTTGGTCAGCGTCACGTAGGTCGAGGCATAGATGGCAGTCCCCTTTTTGTCGCAGAGGGTGGCCTGGATGCGGCCCTGATAGTTGCCTTTGGCCCAGAAGCTGAGCCGATAGGTGCGGCCCTGCACGGCGTTGATGCCCCAGAAGCCTTCGTTCACGAGGCATACGGGCTGCTGTGCCGAGGCATTGACGCTGAGCTCCAGCGCGTTCTGCTGTGCCTGGTTCAGCAGCTTCACCTTCTTGGAGGGCTGTATGAGCCGGGCCGAGAGCGTCGACGGGGCGGCGGCGTAGGTAGACCACGCCTGCATGTCGGCGGGTGCACCGTAGCGTGGGCCGTCCTCGAACGAGCGGTTGCGAATGAGTTCGGCATAGAGACCGCCGTCGGCAGCATGGTTGATGTCTTCGAAGAAGATGCCGTAGTGTGTCGGGCTGATTTTCGGTCCGCGCTGGCTGGCGTCGATGTCGATGACTACTTGGGCCTGCAGCGCAGCTGTTGTGGCGAGCATGGCCGTGAGAAGGAGTGACTTTGTTTTCATTTTTTTTTAGTTATTTGGTTAGCGTGTGCAAAGTTACGAAAAGTCGAGAGCAAAACAAAAGAATTGATTCTTTTTTTGCCGAGACGGAGTCAGTTCGCGACTTTTGGTCGCAAAGTTACGAAAAAACGAGTGAAGAGCCAAAGGAATGCTTGCTTTTCTTTGGCTCTTCCGAGTGCAAAGGACTCTATATATGAATTAACTCCTGCGCCATTTCTAATAATTGACGCAGGAGTTTATAGAAGATCATCGTATCGATGAGTGGCAAATACTATTCTTTTTTTTAATCACCCTCGCCGTCCCACCAGGGGACATTTCTTGTGGGGTCGCCGCTGCCGGCCAGTAACTGGCACTTGTGTTGCAACAGAACTACCTGCATTGTGGGTTTTTTGTACTCTTTTTTCTTCATTGCGTTATTCTCCTTTACTTAATTACAATCTTACGACCATTATTGATATACAATCCTTTCTTCGTAGGCTTGCCTTCGAGCTTGCGGCCATCCATCGTGTACCAGCCATCAAGTGTGATGTCACCCGTCTTGGTGTCGAGGGTGCCGATGGCGGTAGTCTCGCCGCTGCGGCTGACGAGGCGCACGGTGATGCTCTGGGGCAGGTCGTCGGTGGCGGCTGCGCGGGTCAAGCCGCGTGCCGGGGCTGACGTGCCGACATACGACAGATAGCAGCGCATGGGCTTGATGAAGGCACCCGTGGTGAAGCGGACGAACT
This sequence comes from uncultured Prevotellaceae bacterium, assembly GCA_902771785.1. GTDB lineage: Bacteria > Bacteroidota > Bacteroidia > Bacteroidales > Bacteroidaceae > Prevotella. Next base: position 1,065 of record CACXYH010000021.1, on the reverse strand, counting down.
GCCCAGCCTCAACGGTTGCCGCTATGCCACCAGCCTCGGTGCCACTTCTTGCTGCAAAGCCGTAGTCATTGCTCGCACTCGTCCACGTCTTCCCTTTGTACGTGCCGTGGAATTTCCAATTGTCATCCGTCGTATCACCGCCATAGAGACCATCGTTGGCCGTCGTGGTCTGCAGCGTCACAACTCCGCCCGTCATGCTCGAGATGTTCGGGAACGTCATCTTCGGGTCGCTCGGCGTTGCATCGTTCGGCATGAACAGATACGGCGTGTTGGCCGTCAACTCGGTTACTGCCGTATTGCCCGGCTCCTGCATCGTGCAGACCCACTTGTGCAAGTCTTCGTTGTAAACCACTTCCTTGAAGCCGTGTGTTGAACGGGCGGTTGTAGGTCACGCTCTTGATATTGCCTACCTCCTCCGTGATGTTCACGCCCACGACGTTGACGCCTGTTTCCTGATTGTTTGTGCCGTTGATGGTCACGTCGGCCCTCTCATTCCCGTCATTGAAGCGGTATTCCACCACTGCGTCACCGTACTTCGGAGTGTAGTAGTTGCCGTCGTAGATGAAGCCGTTCTTGTAGCCATCCACTATTCCGTGGTCGGTGGTCGCATTGCCGAGGTTGGCGGGTGCGACGGTCACCGTGGCTGCGGGGCGGCCCTGCCTGTTGCCGAGGATGCTGGTATAGTAGCAGTTCGTCATGTTGTAGGTCAGGGTCGGCTCACTGTTTGGAAAGACGAAAGTGAAGCAGTTGCCGCCCAGCGCGTATTTGTCCGTGCCGTATGCGGCGGGAGCGGATAGGCAGTCGGTGAACGTGATGGTCCCGTAATTTCCATAGTCCCATCCTATGAATCCGTGGCAGGAGCTGGTCACGCCAGCCACGTCCGGGTTGTAAATCAGTCCGTCATAGACGCAGCCCGTGACGGTGCAGGTGGCATAAGAGCCATTCCACGTGCCAATGACACCGCCGTGAAGGGCGCTGCCGCTGACTGTGGTGCTGATTTCGGTGCTCACGTGGCAGTTATTGATGGTGATATTGCCCTCGGAATGGCCCACCAGACCGCCCAAG
>CACXYH010000020.1 GCA_902771785.1 uncultured Prevotellaceae bacterium | reverse complement strand
GTGGCGTAACCGCTTGGATTACACCACTTTCCTTATAGATTCTTATTTTTACTTATCGTTGTTTTTGGAGAATTATTTAACCTCCTCGAAGTCGGCGTCTTGGATGGTCTCGTCGGAACCGGTCTGCGTCTGCTGGCCGCCAGCCTGTTGTCCACCTTGGTAGGTGTTGCCGCCAGGCTGTCCCTGAGCTCCCTGATACATTTGGGCACTTGCTGCCTGCCATGCATTGTTGAGGGCTGCGATGGCCGTATCGATAGCGTTGACGTCGCCACTCTTGTGGGCATCTTTCAACTGCTGCAGGGCTTGCTCAATGGCTGGCTTCTTGTCGGCAGGAATCTTGTCGCCAATTTCCTTCAGTTGATTTTCTGTCTGGAAAATCATGGAGTCGGCCTGGTTGAGCTTGTCGATGCGCTCACGCTCGCGCTTGTCGTTTTCGGCGTTCTGCTCGGCTTCGGCCTTCATACGGTTGATTTCGTCCTGTGACAGGCCCGAGCTGGCTTCGATACGGATGGCCTGCTCCTTGCCGGTGGCCTTGTCCTTGGCACTTACTTTCAGAATGCCGTTGGCATCGATGTCGAAAGTGACCTCAATCTGAGGAATTCCACGACGGGCGGGAGCAATGCCGGTGAGGTTGAACTGGCCGATGCTCTTATTCTGAGCTGCCATAGGACGCTCGCCTTGCAGCACGTGGATGGTCACCTCGGTCTGGTTGTCGGCTGCAGTAGAGAAGGTCTCGCTCTTCTTGCAGGGGATGGTCGTGTTGGCTTCAATCAACTTGGTCATGACGCCACCGAGGGTTTCGATACCCAGCGTCAGCGGGGTTACGTCGAGCAGCACGATGTCCTGACCGGTCTCCTGATTGAGGATGGCACCCTGAATGGCAGCACCTACGGCCACAACTTCGTCGGGGTTCACGCCCTTTGAAGGCTCTTTACCGAAGTAGTTCTTGACGAGCGTCTGTACAGCGGGGATACGGCTTGAACCGCCTACGAGAATTACTTCGTCGATATCGCTGGTTTGGATGCCTGCATCGCGAACGGCATTCTGGCAGGGCACGAGGCATGCCTGGATGAGGTCGTGGGCCAGCTGCTCGAACTTTGCACGTGTCAGAGTCTTCACCAAGTGCTTGGGTACACCGCCTACTGGCATAATGTACGGCAGGTTGATTTCGGTCGAGGTAGAGCTCGACAGTTCAATCTTGGCTTTCTCGGCAGCCTCTTTCAGACGCTGCATGGCCATCGGGTCGGACTTCAGGTCGGCACCCTCGTCGTTCTTGAACTCCTGTACCAGCCAGTCGATAATTACCTGGTCGAAGTCGTCGCCACCGAGGTGAGTGTCACCATTGGTTGACAGCACTTCGAATACGCCACCGCCAAAGTCGAGAATTGAGATATCGAACGTACCGCCACCGAGGTCGAAGACGGCAATCTTCATGTCCTTATTGGTCTTGTCAATACCGTATGCCAAAGCGGCAGCTGTAGGCTCGTTGACAATACGGCGCACGTTCAGTCCGGCAATCTGTCCGGCTTCCTTCGTGGCTTGACGCTGAGAGTCGCTGAAGTAGGCAGGCACGGTAATCACAGCCTCGGTCACTTCCTGTCCCAGATAGTCCTCTGCGGTCTTCTTCATCTTCTGAAGTACCATGGCCGAGATTTCCTGCGGGGTGTACTTACGTCCGTCAATGTCGACACGGGGATAGCCACCCTCGTTAACTACTTTGAAAGGTACGCGCGAGATTTCCTTTTCGGTCTGTTGCCAAGTCTCGCCCATGAAGCGCTTAATCGAATAAATCGTCTTCTGCGGGTTGGTGATGGCCTGACGCTTGGCGGGGTCGCCCACCTTGCGTTCGCCGCCATCGACGAAACCGATAACCGAAGGCGTGGTGCGCTTACCTTCGCTGTTAGCAATCACTACTGGCTCGTTACCTTCGAAAACGGCAACGCAGCTGTTGGTTGTTCCTAAGTCAATTCCAATAATCTTTCCCATAATTGTATTATTTTTAATTGTTAATTTCTTTGGATTGTCGCTTAATTTCCTGCAAAGCGTATGCCAAAAATGTTTTTTTTGTGAAAAAATGACTGATTGTCACGTCAAACTGACACAAGTATCAAAAAAATTTTCTACCTTTGCACGTGGAATTAATTCTAAAACGATATTTCTTAGATATGAAAAAGGTGTTTTTGACAACAGGACTAGCTCTGTTTTTCTCGTTGGTCACCGCACAGACAGAGGAAAAATCCTACATCGTGAAAACCCGCAATGTGGAGAAACCAGTGGTGACTGCACAGGAAGGAGTTGCTGACTCAGCTGCTGTAGAGGAAGAGGAAACGGCGCTGAATTTTGTGAGCAAGAATTTTAAGTACTACAGTCTTTGCAACTGGAAAAAGGGCATGAAGTTCATGGTGATGCCAGAGAAATACGACTTGGTGGTTAACACCTTCACCGATTCAGCTCTTAATAAAGAGGTGAGTAGTATGAAGCTGCGCCATCATATCATGATATACAAAGGTCATTATGAAGGCCCCAATGGCAGGGCACGCATCAACTTCCTGTGTCAGGACGATAAGAAGACGTACTACTTCGAACTTCCTGGCGCTAAATCGTTTGAGGACTACTGTGGTGGTAAGTACGGCGTGCCGACGCTGGCTTATCTGGGCGACGTCGACATTGCCCGCGAACTGCTCATAGGAAAAACGATGTACACGAAGACCAAAGTTTATCGCGTTGATACCGAAAATGATGGCGACGGCTATCGTGAGATTATGCTCAAAGATCTCAATCAGGAAGTGAAAGTGACGAAGGTCGGCGTGGGCTCGCGTAGTTTCCCTGTGAAGATTATCGTTGAAGATAAGGATGGAAATGAGTTCTACCAGACTGTCGCTATGTCAAAGACGAACAGCGGCATGCGTGACGACGAGTTTGGTGTTGACAGCATCAAGCATACTTTCTATGGCGCTTTTGAACTGATGGACGAAGAAATGTCAGTGTCGAAGGATATTGCGAGCTACGAGGGCAAGATTGTTCATACGGTGCAGGTGACGCCGATGACTACCTATGGCGACGGTAAGGAGCGTGAAGTGAAGGTGCCGCGTATGCTGACATTCAAAATTGAAAAAGTGTCACCACAGAAAGGCACACCATATGTCATTTTGGCACTCCAAGAGCAAGAATCGCTTCGTGAGTACTTTGTGAAGGTGACATTCCTGGATCCTGACGACAAAGAGAACCGAAGCGTGGTGGAGATTTCAAGGAACGAGTACTTTGGCTATATTTTTGCCATGGGTGAGGGCGACCGCAAGGAGACCACACCTCAGGCTCGTGCAGCCATCCGTGCTGGTCGTGTGATTGTTGGCATGAGTGAAGATGAGGTTATTCTGGCAATGGGTGAGGAGCCTGACGGTAAGAACAACATGCATGGAGGTAAATACCAGTGGGTTTATCTGCGGTCGAAGGGCAAGTCGCTCATCGTAAACTTCAACCGCCTTGGACGTGTTGAGAGCTATCAGACGAGTGGCGAAGCCTTGCAGACAAAGTAAAAGCTGCTGTGCCACATATCAGTCAAAAAGTTAGAGCGGTTGTCCCAGTGACGGGGCAACCGCTCTAACTTTTATTGTTGTCAGCCCAGGGATTAACCCTGATTGCTGGTGATGGCCTCCATGATTTTTGCCTCCAACTCTTCGCACAGTTCGGGATTATCCTTCAACAACTGTTTAGTGGCATCACGGCCTTGGGCCAACTTCGAGTCGCCATAGGAGAACCAAGAGCCACTCTTTTTGATGATGTCGTACTCAACGCCCAGGTCTACAATCTCACCAATCTTCGAGATACCCTCGCCGAAAGTGATTTCGAACTCGGCCTTTCGGAAGGGAGGAGCAACCTTGTTCTTTACTACTTTCACGCGAACCTGATTGCCAATGGGCTGGTCGCCGTCTTTCAGCGTGGTCACCTTGCGAATGTCAAGGCGAACAGATGCGTAGAACTTCAGTGCATTACCGCCAGTCGTGGTCTCGGGGTTGCCAAACATGACACCGATTTTCTCTCGCAACTGATTGATGAAAATACAGGTCGTGTTGGTCTTGGCGATAGTAGAGGTCACCTTGCGCAGGGCCTGACTCATCAGACGGGCATGCAGACCAACGGCCGAGTCGCCCATGTCGCCTTCAATCTCCTTCTTTGGCGTCAGGGCAGCAACCGAGTCAATGACGATGATGTCGATAGCAGCAGAGCGAATGAGCTGATCGGCAATCTCCAGTGCCTGCTCGCCGTTGTCGGGCTGCGACATGTAGAGGTTGTCGATGTCGACACCTAACTTTTGTGCATAGAATCGGTCGAAGGCATGCTCGGCATCGATAAAGGCTGCAATGCCGCCTGCTTTCTGGGCTTCGGCAATGGCATGGATAGCCAGTGTTGTTTTACCTGAAGATTCGGGGCCATAGATTTCAATAATACGCCCTTTGGGGTAGCCGCCAACGCCGAGTGCGGCGTTCAGGCCGATGCTTCCGGTAGGAATAACTTCTACGTTCTCTATCTTTTCCTCGCCCATACGCATGATAGAACCCTTGCCAAAGTCTTTTTCAATCTTCGACATGGCTGCCTGTAGGGCTTTCAGTTTCTCCTGTTGTGGATTAAAGACATCGCCACTCTCCATTTCTTTTTTTGCCATAGTAAATTTCTTAAAGGTTTTTATTGTTTTGTGTGTAGATTAAAGCTCCAGGTCGCCGTCGTGAATTTCGTGCCAGGGCAGTCCCTGCTTGTTGAGCTGCTCCATGAAGGGGTCTGGGTCGAACTCCTCAACGTTGAAAACTCCAGGTTTCTTCCACAATCCCTTACAGAACATCATGGCACCAATCATGGCTGGCACACCTGTGGTGTAGCTGACGCCCTGCATGCCAGTCTCTTTGTAGGCATCCTGATGCTTGCAGTTGTTGTAAACGTAGTAGGTGTGCTCCTTGCCATCGTTGCCTATGCCACGGATGCGGCAGCCTATTGAGGTCTCGCCTTCGTAATTCTCGCCCAAATCCTGCGGGTTTGGTAGCACGGCCTTGAGGAACTGCAGGGGCACAATCTTCACTTTGGCTGTGCCAGTGCCGTTGGCCAGAGGTGCTTCATACTCTACCTCGTCGATACGGCTCATGCCGATATTCTGAATTACTTCGAGGTGCTTCAGATACTGCTGTCCGAAGGTCATCCAGAAACGTGCCCGCTTGATGATGGGGTAGTTGATGACCAGCGATTCGATTTCCTCGTGGTGCAGCAGGTAGCTGTCGCGTGGACCAATGTTGGGGTAATTCAGGTCCTTGTGGATTTCGAGAGGTTCTGTCTCCACCCATTTGCCGTCTTCCCAGTAGAGACCCTTCTGTGTTATTTCGCGAATGTTGATTTCTGGGTTGAAGTTTGTGGCGAAAGCCTTGTGGTGGTCGCCGGCATTGCAGTCGACGATGTCGAGATACTGTATCTCCTTGAAGTGATGCTTGGCAGCGTAAGCTGTGAATATGCTCGTAACTCCAGGGTCGAAACCGCAACCGAGAATGGCAGTCAGACCTGCCTCACGGAAACGTTCGCGATAGGCCCACTGCCAGGAGTATTCGAAGTGAGCCTCGTCTTTTGGCTCATAGTTGGCTGTGTCGAGATAGCTGCATCCGCAAGCCAGACAAGCATCCATGATAGTAAGGTCTTGATAGGGTAGAGCCAGGTTTATCACCAGCTCGGGCTTGTAGTCGTTGAAGAGCGTTTTCAGCTGCTCCACCTCATCGGCATCAACCTGTGCGGTCTTGATGTCGAGCTTATATCCGGCCTTGTGGATGGCCTCGACGATAGCGTCGCACTTTTGCTTGCGACGGCTTGCGATCATAAACTCGGTAAACACATCGGCGTTCTGTGCAATCTTGAATGCCGCTACCGTTGCGACGCCTCCGGCGCCAATCATTAGTACTCTTGCCATATTTGTTCTTTATTTGTTGTTCAGAATGTTTACATCGACACGGTTGAAGGGGAACATGAAGCCACGCTCCTTCAGCATCTGGTAGACGGTTTCGTTCAGGTTGAAGTAGACGTTCCAATAGTCTTCTCCCTTACACCACGAGCGGGTGACGACTGTTACACCGCTGTCGCCCAGCTTCAGAAGACCAATCCAAGGTGCGGCCACAATGTTTGAGTCCTTGACGGGACCTTGAATGACCTGCGGGTGGCTCTGCAGAATGCTCATAATGGCATTTTGCACTTCAGTATAGCTGGCTCCGTACTCGAACTGGAATTCCAGGTCGACGCGGCGGTAAAGCTCTTTCGAAGAGTTCTTCATCGTGCCGTTAGAAAGCAGTCCATTTGGGATGATGATAATCTGAGCATCGCCCGTGCGGATGATGGTATTGAATATTTGTATTTCCTTCACTACACCGGCATAGCCTTGTGCTTCGATGAAGTCGCCCACTTTATAGGGGCGGAACAGCAATATCATGACACCGGCGGCGAAGTTCTGCAGAGTGCCGCTCATAGCCATACCAATGGCAACACCAGCCGAGGCGAAGAGGGCGATGAACGACGAGGTTTCTATGCCAAGAATAGAGATGATAACGATGATAAGCAGGAACCAGAGCACTACATTGGCAATGCTGCTCAGGAAGGAGTAGAGGGTACTGTCGACCTTGCTCCGCTCCATCATCTTGGTGATAAGCTTGATAATCCACTTGATGAGCCAACGGCCTATGAAGTAGACGACGATGGCTAGAATCAGATTCTTGCAGAACCCTAAAGCCCAGGTCCAAAGCTGGTCATAGGGCAGTGTAGACAAAAATTTTTCCATTTTCTTCTAGAAGTTATTGTTTTATTGTTTTTTATTTTTCAGGAGGTAGGCTGCAGCTCTTCAGAGCGTACGCCGAGTGCTGCCATCAGCGAATAGCCAAGTATCTCTTGGCGGAAAGGACCGCCTTCCATGGGTTGCATTGTGAAGACGGTGATTTGCTTGTCGTTGTTGAAATGGCGCAGACTTGCGCGTACATTATTATATATATGCTCGGCATCGGGAATGACCATGATGCGCTCTACCTCCGTTTGCTGGCAGATGGTCTGTAGTGCATCGATGAAGAAGTCGGTCTTGGTTGTTATTTCTTCAACGGGGTGATGCTCAAAGACGAACTCGCCAAGGTTGTCCTTGAAGGCCATTCCGTTGAGTTCCTTTTGGTAGTCGCCGGGGATAAAGTTCTTCAGCGACGCAATACCTTTGTCGTGAATTAACACCACCTGCGTCTCATGTTCGCCCTGCCGCAACCCTCCGTCGAGTGCTATGCAGTCTATCCAGCGTGCCATGTCGGCTTGGGGAATGCGGCGCCCAATCATTCTTTCGAAGTTGACGGTCAGCTCGAATACCACTTTGTCGACGTAGTCGGCATCTACTAATATCACATTTTTGCTCATGACTGCAAAGGTACGAAATGTTGCTGTAAAAATAGAATTCATACGTGTTAATTTGTTTTAACTGGTTAGGGAAGCCTGCTTGGACTATTGTGGAGCCGACGGAATTGATTGATATAAATCAATTGTAAAATCATTTTTCTTAGTGCTAAAATCAAAAATTCGAGGGTTTTCACAATAATTAGGTATACCTTTGCACGCAAATTAGAATGAATAATTTTTTGAAAGTTAGCATGAAAAGTATTTTGGAAGGCCGCCCCGCATTGAAAGCGGAGATTGAAAAAGTAGCAGAGGTCGCCGGCTATCTGTGGCAGAACGGTTGGGCTGAGCGCAATGGTGGTAATATTACTGTGAATATTACGGAATATGTCGACGATGAGATTCGCCACATGCCAGCTATTAGCGACGTGAAGCAGATCGGTGTGACATTGCCTGCCCTCAAAGGCTGCTATTTCTATTGTAAAGGTACTGGTAAGCGTATGCGCGATTTGGCACGCTGGCCGATGGACAATGGTAGTGTAATCCGTATTCTCGACGACTGCGCATCTTATGTGATTATTGCCGATAATGCAGTGATGCCTACGAGTGAGCTGCCCAGTCACCTCACGGTACACGCCCACCAAATTGAAATAGGTTCGGGCTATAAGGCAACCGTGCACACACATCCCATTGAGTTGGTAGCCATGAGCCACAAGCGTGAGTTCTTGGGTAAAGACGTTCTGACAAAGATTTTGTGGTCGATGATACCTGAGACAAAGGCATTCTGCCCGCTTGGTCTCGGCATCGTGCCCTACACGCTGCCTGGTTCAAACGAACTGGCCGATGCTACGCTGAAGGAACTTGAGGAGTACGACGTAGTGATGTGGGAAAAGCATGGTGTCTTTGCCAAGGGAACAGACGTGATGGATGCTTTCGACCAGATTGACGTGCTCTCGAAGAGTGCTAAGATTTATATTAATGCTCGCGCAATGGGCTTCGAGCCGGAAGGAATGAGCGACGAGCAGATGGCAGAGATGACGCGTGCATTCAACCTGCCCCGATAAGCAAGGTTTCTCAAAACAACTACTACTGATTAATAACAAATCAATTTTATTACTATTGTTGAGATTAAGATAATCCCCGCCGCTGCGAAGCGCCGGGGATTTTCGTTTGTTGTTATGATATTCTTTCTTTGTTTACTTGCCCTGGCCGATGATGATCACGGCGCGGTTCTTGTCGTTGGCAGAGAACGGCTGAACGGTGTCGCCCTTAGCGTCGGTGGTAATACGGCTTGCGCTTACACCATTCTTTACCAGTGCGTCCTTCACGGCAGCAGCACGGCGCTCTGAAAGCTTCTTGTTCAGTTCTGCATTACCAGTCTCGGCATCAGCATAGCCAGTAAGTGTGATGGTAGCATCGCTGTTCTGCTTGGCCCACTCAGCCACTTCGTTAATCTTCTGAGCCTCGTTGGCAGAGATGTCGGCCTTGCCCAGCTCGAAGAATACGTTCTGTGTGGTCTTGGCTGCAATCTTCGGAGCAGCGGGTTTGGGCTGAGGCTTGGGCTCAGGCTTCTTCTCAACGGCAGCAGTAGCAGGTACGGGAGCCTGTTCTACTTTGGTCTCTACAACCGGCTCAATAGGCTCGGGCATGGCAACAGGAGCGTCGCTGGCAATCTTCTTGTGGCCGAACTTATAGGTGATACCTGCCATGGCATAAGGCCACCAGCGGCTCTTGAAGTTTGCGTCGCTCGAGCGCTTTGCAATGTAGTTGGTACCTGCCTCCAGGTCGATGGCCCAATTCTTGGTCAGGTTCAGCTGGATGATACCGCCACCTTTCCATCCCGTCTTCCAGTTGGTGTACTTGCTGTTCTCGCAGGTAGCAGGCACGTCGACCTTCGTATGAGGAACAGCCAGTTCAAAAGGCACACCAGCAACACCAATAACGTTGATGAAGTTGTTGCGATGGGGGAAGAAAAGGTTCGAGAAATTGAACAGCAGGTCCATGTCAATGCCCAGGCGAGAGCTGTTGTAAGTAGTGTTGTTGTCGAGGTCTACGTCCCACTTCGAGTATGTTCCTTGCAGACGAGCTCCGAAAACCTCAGTGAAGAAGTAACCTCCCTGCAGTCCGAACATGGGTTTCCAGTCGCGTACGCCAGGGTTCGACCAAGTCTTCTGCACACCGCCTTGCACGCCTACAAAGCCATAGGGAGCAAGTTCGTAATTGCGCTCTGTTTTCTGAGCGAATGTCGTGGCCGTCATCATCAGTGCCACGAGTGATACAATCATTCTGTACTTCATAATTTGTTAATTTAATAAAATAGTCATTATAAATCGTTGCAAAGGTACTGTTTTTTTTCTAAAGTCCTTCATTTTTCTTCCGAAAAGTGACGAATAGCCGCTATTTCATGACGAATGTGCAGCCTATATAGAAGGTGAAAGCAGTTTAAGAAAGTGCCGCTTTCGCCAGAAAAGAGTTACGTGAACTCCAGGCGAAAGCGGCACTTATCTTCTTTCAATAAGCAACTATCGTTGCCTTTGGATGGTTTAATAGTTATCGCCGTAGCGCTCCTTTACAATATCGTCAAGGGCTCGGCAACGAGTGTTCGGACAACCGATGATACCCACAATGAGCGAAATGGCCAGCAGGGCAATCATGCAGAAGGCTGCAATAGTGAAGCCTTCGCCGTTCTCACCGTAGATATAGGTGAAGACGAGTCCCCATACGGCCGACAGACCACGCACAATGAAGAACATCAAGCCCTGAGCACCGGCGCGGAACTTGGCAGGGAACAGCTCGCTGCCCCAAAGAGCATAGAATATCTGAGGCGAGCTACCGCCCTGGATACCCCACAGGATGGCGAAGAGCCAGAGGCCTGCTGAGCCATTGACCCCCACCGTTACGATGACCACCCAGGCCGAGATGGCTACGAGCAGTCCGAACACGTAGATGAGCTTGTGCTGTGTCTTGTCGATGAGTTTCGAAACGATGAATGTCACACCCACGATGATGGCCCACTGTATGCAGTTCATCCAGTTGGCCTGCTCGTTGCTCACGCCGCCAGCCGTTTCATAAATGTGGGGCTGGAAGAAGCCCATGACCGAGGCAACGAGGTTCCATGTCAGGTAGATAGTGGCGAGGAAGGCCACGGTCTTCACGGCAATGCTGTTCTGGAACAGCACCTTGATGTTGTCGAGCAGCCCGTTCTTCTGTCCCTGTGCCTTGGTAGCCTCGAACTCTGCGCTTTCCTGTAGCCCGCGTTGCAGGTTCCATGCAATGAAAGCCACGATGAAAAGCGACAAGAACACGATGCGCGACGAGAAGGCATTGACGGCTTCAGTCGAGAGGTCGGCACCACCAATGGCATGAGCCACAGCTTCTACCCATCCGAACAGGTAGCCGCCAGGAGCGAAAAGCATGCCTAACAGCAGGATGCACATAGGTCCGAAGCCCCATGACATCTGCGAGATGCAGATGTTGCGGCCGCGGTTGTTCACTTCTGACGACTCGGAGATGTACGTCCATGAGGCGGGAACACCCACGCCGACGGAGATGCCCGTGACGAGGAAGCCGGCGAGCAGCATGGGGAAGTTCACGCTGAGCATGATGAGCAGAACGCCCAGCATGTAGACCAGCAGATTGTAGGTGAAGATGAACTTACGTCCATATTTATCAGCCAGGAAACCTCCGATGATAGCGCCCAAAGCAGCACCCAGGCAGTTGGCCGAGATGAAGTTGAGCCATCCAAGGTGTACCTCCGACAGTCCCAGATAGTTCTGCCACAGCGTCAGTCCACTGGCTCCTGCTACGATGGCGCCGGCATCGAGATAATTAGTGAGAGACACCGCGATGGTGCTCTTCAGACTTCCACTATTTGCCATAATTCATTTTTGCGTTATGTGGTTATTACGTTATCTGCACACAACATCGCACTCGATGTTCAGAATCTTGGCCACCTTCAGGATGGTGTCGATGTGATGACCTACGGCAGCTGCCATGTGGTGAGTAGGACCGGCCTCGCTCCACTTGTTGACGAACTCGCGGCAAGGCAACGAGAACTTCGTGCGCATGTTGGTGTCGCCGAACATGAAGATGGGGCCTTCTTCGTTGACACCCTCGGCAGCCACGAACTTGAACACACCGTTCTTGTCCTGCGTAATAGCCAGATAGGTCACAGGACCTGTGGGAGGATAGAACTGCGTCAGATAGCCGCCGCCAGTCTTGCCGTGGAACACGGGCACAATCTTCATCGTGGGCTTGTGGGCCTGTGAGATGTCGAAGTCGCCAGAACCAGAGTGGCCGATGATGCAGATGTCCTTCGGGAAGTCAATCGAGTACATCTCAGCCAACGTGCCAGTTCCGGAAATGGTCTTCAGGATAGACATGGCCATGGCCACCTTCATATCGCCTTCCACAGCGCAGGCGGTGTGCTGCTTGATGAGCATGGAGAAAGCGGGGATGAGCATCGAGTCGAGCTTGCCTGCCACGCCCTGTGCAAAACCAGCATAGTGCGAGGCAATCATGCCCAGCTGCTCGTCCTTCACCCACTGCTCGAAGGCTACTACATACTTAGCCATGTCCCAAACTTTCTCGATGGTACCGCCGCCTTCAATTTCGAAGGTGTCGAGAATGTCCTGAGCCTTGGCGCGGATGGCATCCTCATCGGTGATGTTGTCGGCAATAGCCCACATCTGTTCCCAGTCGAACTGCTTGGTGTAGACGAACATGCGGTGGTACAGGTTGGTCTCGTCGATGTAGAGGTCCATCATACCGGGGTAGGGACGTCCAATCTGTGCAATGTTCGTGTCGCGGAAACGACGGCGTACCTGTGCAGCACGGCACCAGTCTTCGATTTCATGCTGCACTTCGGGATCGCCACCCTCGACAACGCCCGTAATCACCGCCGAACGCTTTCCGGCACGGTTCAGGTCGGCCACCATCTCGCCGATGGCACCGCAGGCATAAAGCTCGCCCAGCCAGATAGGTATGTCGGTCTTGGCATAGTCGGGAGCCAGCTTCTTCTGCACGTTTACAATCACCACGGGCACGTCAAGGTCGCGCACGGCAGGCAGCATGTTGTAGCTGGTGCAATAGGTCAGCATCTGGAGGATAACGAGGTCAACGTCGGCAGCGCGGAACTTGTCGCCGGCCTGCATTGACTGCTCCTTGGTGGTCACCATGCCACCATCGATGATCTCAATGGTGTCGGGCAGGGTTTTCTTGAAGGCAGCATACTGAGCTTCAAATTCAGGAACGAGTTGGGGGAACTGTGGCAGGTAGGCTCCTAATGCGATGGAGAACACACCCACCCTTGCTTTTGTTTCAACTAATGGTTTTGCCATGATTTCTTTTTATTTATTAATAATGTTTAGATACTTGTCGTAGGCAGCATCCCATGCGGCCTTGTCTTTGGGTTCGTATTTCACCAGTTCAATCGAGTTGGCGATGATGTGGCGCATCTCCCAGATGTCGCCTACTAAGTGGGCAGCCTTGGCCTGCAGCATGATGTTGCCGATAGCGGTTCCTTCTTGCGGTCCTGCCAGGATGGTTGCACCCGTCGCATTGGCCGTAAACTGATTGAGATATTTGTTGAGCGAGCCGCCACCGATGATATGAAGCACCTCCAGGCGGAAGGGCGCAAATTCTTGCATCCACTGGAACACCTGACGATAGCGCAGGGCCAGCGAGTCGAAGATGCAGCGGCAAATTTCGGCCGGTGTCTGCGGCACATACTGATTGGTGTCGCGGCAGTACTTCTGAATGGCACCAATCATCGAGGCCGGGGCAGCAAACAAGGGGTCGTCGGGGTTGATGATCGAACGGAAACCTTCGACCTTCATGGCCGAACCCTGCAGTTCCGGATGCGATAGCTTGCGCACATCCTCGGGCCACTCCAGGCGGCAACGCTCGTAGAGCCACATGCCGCAGATGTTCTTCAGGAAGCGTGTGGTGCCCTCAATGCCGCCTTCGTTGGTGAAGTTGCGCTCATAGCTCAGGTCGCTGATGATGGCATCCTTCGTCTCAATGCCCATGAGGCTCCATGTGCCGCTTGAAAGGTAGGCAAACTTTTCGTCCTTGGCTGGAACGGCAGCAACAGCCGAACCCGTGTCGTGGCCAGCAACGGCAATCACAGGCACAGGGCCTAATCCCGTCAGCCGCTGCACCTCATCGGTGAGCACGCCAATCAGGGTGCCTGGGTTAACCATTTTGCCAAACTTGGAACGCGTCAGACCCAGCGAAGCCAGCAGGCGTTCGTCGAGCTGCTTGCTGCGAGGGTCGAGCAGCTGCGAAGTCGATGCTATCGTGTATTCGCACACTTCGTTGCCTGTCAGCATCCACGACAGGGCATCGGGCATAAACAGGATTTTCGATGCATGCTTCAAGGCGGAGTTGCCTTCTCGCTTCATGGCATACAGCTGGAAAATCGAGTTGAAGTTCATGAACTGGATACCCGTCACGTCGTAGACTTCACGTCGCGAGATGACGTGCTTCAGGTAGTCGTCCATTGCGTCGAATGTGATGGGGTCGCGATAGGAGCGAGGATTGCGCAGGATAGCTCCGTCGTCGCCAATAAACACGAAATCGACACCCCACGTGTCGATACCGATGGAGGTGATTTCGAGTCCGCGCTTTGCTACCTCTTTCAGTCCGCGAATGATTTCGAAGTACAGGGCGTAGATGTCCCAGTAATAGTGTCCGCCTTGCTCGATGAGATTATTGGGGAAACGAGTGATTTCCTCGAGTTCGAATTTCTCGTTTTCTATGTTGCCGATGATAGTGCGTCCGCTGGTGGCACCAAGGTCAACGGCAAAGAAATACTTTTTGTTGTTCATATATAGTTTTAGTTTGATTAGCTGATTTATTGTCTGCAAAGTTACTATAAAAACGTTTCAAGCAGCATAATTTTTTGATTTTGTCACTGAATTTTTTGGCAGCCGACGGAAAAAGTGTTACTTTTGCACACCATAATGAATACAAAACGAAAACTGTCACTTCTTTTGGTGTTGCTGACAATCAGCTTTCGGGTTTCTGCGCAAGACACACTTGGCGTGAAGGAGCAGAAACTCGATGAGGTTATTATCAGCGCTCAGTCGGCCAAGCGAAGGGTGCGTAATATGCAAATCGGAGCTGAACAGCTGCAGATGAAGGAACTGACCGGCACGCCTGCTCTTTTCGGCGAACGCGACATCATGCGCTCTGTGCAGTTGTTGCCAGGCGTCAAGGCAGAGAGCGATGCCTCAAGCAGTTTTCAGGTGCGTGGCGGCACTTCGTCACAGAACCTTATTCTCTATGACGATGTTCCCGTCTACAACGTAGGCCATTTGGCTGGTCTTTTCTCAGCTTTCAACGACGATGCCCTGGCCACGGCTACCCTCTACAAAGGACTGGTGCCGGCGCAGTATGGCGATGCCTCGTCGGCAGTGCTCGATGTGGTGGGGCGTACCGGCGACAGGACAGGATGGCATGGGGCGGCTACCGTGGGACTGCTTTCGGCCAAGGGACTGCTCGAAGGACCTGTGGGCGACAAGGCATCGGTGCTGGTGACGGCACGACGCTCTTATGCCGATATGTTTTTGAAGCTGTTCGACGATTTCAAAGACAACACGCTCTACTTCTACGACGTCAATGCCAAGGCCGACTATCAGCTTGACGAGCGCAACCAATTGATGCTTTCGCTCTTCTTTAGCAACGATAAGATTGCCATGAAGAAGATGGCCAGTCTGCAGTGGAGCAACGAGGCTGTGAGCCTCAGCTGGCTCCATCTTTTCAGCGGAGGCTCCACTTCACAGACTTCCTTGGTTTATTCTAACTATGCTACCGACAACGGCATTGACCTCCTTGGCATGGACTTGTCGTTCTCGGGCCATATCCGTCAGGCGGGACTTCGCCAGAACTTCCGCATCGTTAAAGGTCCGCACGAGCTGAATCTGGGTGGGCAGTCGATGCTGATGAGCGTCAAGTCGGCCGAATGGCAGCACGTGAGCGACCATCAGAAGGAGCAGCGCAAGTCGTGGGTCAATTCGCTCTGGGCCAATGTCGCCATGCGCTTCTCGCCGCAATGGCAGGCTCAGGCAGGCTTGCGCCTGTCGGCCTTCTCGTCGCTGGGCGGCCCTTATTATTATGAAATAGGTGAGGATGGCAGCATAGAGTGGCTCTACAAGACACGCCGCAACCGCATCGTCTACACACAGGCCGTGCTCGAACCGCGTCTGAGCATTGTCTTCCAGCCGCTGAACAACCTTAGCGTGAAAGCAGGCTACAGCCGTTCGGCCCAGAGCTTGCATGCCCTGCGCGGACAAAACACGTCGACGCCCTTCGACCGCTATACGATGAGCAGCAATGTGGTGAAGCCACAGGTGGCCGACCAGTTGAGTCTGGGAGTTTATGCCATGACGCCGCGTCAGGACTACGACCTGTCGCTCGAAGGCTACTATCGCCACGTCGGCAACGTGCTCGACTATCGTGACGGCGTCAGCTTCAGCTCGGCCATTGAGATAGAGCGCCTGGTCTTGCAGGGAAAGGGGCGCAGCTATGGTGCCGAACTGTGCCTGCGCAAGAATGTTGGCCGACTTACGGGCTGGCTGGCCTACACGCTGGCATGGACAGAGAACAAGATTCCCGGCATTAATGGCGGACGCTGGTATACGGCAGGCAACGACCGCCGTCATGATGTGGACATCGTGGCCATGTATCGCCTTTCGCCTGCCTGGCAGCTCAGCGCCGTCTGGGTCTACAACTCGGGTCAGGCTTTCACGGCGCCCAGTGGGAAGTACGAACTGATTGACAACTACATCTACTACTATGCCGAGCGGAATGGCTATCGGGCGCCCGACTACCATAGGCTCGACGTGAGTGCTACGTGGACAAAAAGCATTGCGGGCGGAAAACTGACGCGTGAGTGGACCTTTGGCATCTACAACCTCTACAATCGCTACAACCCCTTCCTCATCAACTTCGAGGACAGCGAGAGCGGAGCCCGCACTAAGGCCATGCAGTATAGTCTCTTTGGAATCGTGCCGTCGGTGGCATTCAGTCTGAAGTGGTAATGATGGGAGTCCTATTTATAAATAAGGTGAAGAAAACAGCAGAAACGATGATGACCAAACAGCATACAGCAGTCAAGGCGGCAGAGAGGCTATTGCTTCTGTGTCTTTATGCCTTCGTGTCTGTCCTTACCGGCTGCGAGAAAGAAATAGACATCGACTATCATGAGGCCGAACGACTCTATGTCGCTGAGGCCACGGTTACGTCAGGTGGCACACAAGTCAGGCTGACAACGACACGTCCCGTCACGGTCAATTCGCCTGCCGGCACCTATGTGGATGGAGCGATGGTCGTGGTAAGCATCGACGGACTTCCCATAGAAAGCACCCTGACCTACAAGGGCAAGGGCATTTACGAGTCGCCGGTCGTGGCAATGGAAGGGGCGACCTATCATCTTGACATTGATATTGACGGCCAGCACTACACTTCTTCGTCGACCGTCATGACGCCTCCGCAGCTGAACAGCATGCGTTTTGTGTGGAAAAAGATGATGACCGAGCGCATGCTCTTCATTGACTTGCGCCTGCAAGACACGCCTAACGAAAACAACTACTACTTCATGCACCTGTATCGCAACGATGTGGGTTATCGATGGGCTGTGATGCGCGACAGCGAGAACCCGGGAGCCGAGCTGTCACAGCTCTTCACCTGCTCTACCGAGCGAGCCATGAACGACGGCAGCGATGCCGATGCCTTGCGCGAAGGTGATGAAATACGTTTGGAAATCCGTTCCATCGACAAAGCTTCCTACGACTATTTCTATTCGCTGCAGCTCGCCACGTCGAGCAACACCAATCCGCTGCCCAACTTCACGGGTGGCATGTTGGGCTACTTCTCGGCTTTCATCGGGAGTGAGCGTCTCGTCGTCTTCCACCGCGCAGACGTGGAAGAAGAGGAGTAGTCTGCTTCAGCAGCTCTTGTCTATTGAGGCTGCACAGTAGCTGCAATGCGGTCTAAGGTCACCGTAGCGGTGACGGTCTGCTTTCCGGTATCAAAGTCATATTCCGTCACAATCTTATAGGGCGACATCGACAGCACGCGCCACAACATGGTGCGTTCCTCGTTGTTATAGGAATAGTCAATGCGAATGACGGCATCGCTGGCCCGGTAGGTTCCGGTCATGTTCTCCTCGCCGCTGACGATGGTACACTGGCCGTCGTCTCCGAAAGTCAGGTGGTCGATGTCGTAGCTGACGTCCATTTCTTCGCTCATGGTGTAGCTGACGCCCCACATGCCGGGCAGTATTTCGTTGATGGCATTGCCGTCTTCCAGCTTGTCGCAGGCCGCCAGCAGCAAGCCTACGATGACAGTCGCGATGGTGCTCAGAAAGCGTTGTGTCGTTTGCATAATCTTCTTCTCTTCCTTTATCGCTCGCAAAGTTACCTCTTTTTTCTGAAATAGCCCTAAAAATTTTATCAAAAAATCTGCAAATCTGTCACTTGTGCCGCAAACGGCTGGAAGACAATGGGTTGTGAGGTGACAGATATGGTGGCAGAGTGACAGATTCTTGGCAAAATGAGCCAGAAATGTAGCTTTTTCGGCCTTTTTTGCATCCAACCCCATCCGTTTTGCTGCCAGTGACCCCACGGCAGACCCTTGTGCCTCGTGGGAAACCATCGGTTTTTTACGCTGTAGACCATCGGTTTCCACGGCGGAAACCATCGGTTTCTCGCGTGGAAACCACTGTTTTCCGCCGTAGAAACCGATGGATTCCTCTGAACAGACTGATGGTTTCCGCATTAAATTGGAGGTCAAGAGGCCTCGCTTCTGGCTGGAGCATGCGTCCATGACCGCTGCGAAAAAAGCATGAAAAGCGATAAGTCTATGCATGGAAAGCGCAGAATCTGTCACTCTGCCACCATATCTGTCACCTCACAACCCATTGTTTTCCAGTCGTTTGCGGCGCGAGTGACAGATTTGCAGATTTTTTGATAAAATTTTTAGGGCTATTTCAGAAAAAAGAGGTAACTTTGCATCCACTATAAAAACAATAAGGACTACTATTTAAAAAACTATGTCAACACTAACGATTATGATTGTCACCATCTTCGTGATTGGCTATCTGTGCATAGCCTTGGAGAGCGTGACACGAGTGAACAAGGCGGCCATCGCGCTGCTTATGTGTGTTTTTTGCTGGACCCTGCTCATGATGGGGCCCGGAGCTTACTATCCGGAGGTGGCTCCCGACGGGCTGCTCCACCACATCAGCGAGGTGATTGAGCATCACCTGGGCGATGCGGCCGGCACGCTGTTCTTCCTGATGGGCGCCATGACGATTGTCGAGATTGTCGACTCGAATGGCGGCTTCAACTTCGTTCGCGACACGATGAAGACGCGCTCCAAGCGCAAGCTGCTGTGGCGAGTGGCTTTCATGACGTTCTTCCTTTCGGCCATTCTCGACAACCTGACCACGTCGATCGTCATGATTATGGTGCTCCGCAAGCTGGTACAGGCCCGCGAAGACCGCATCATCTATGCTGCACTGGTGATTATTGCGGCTAACTCGGGCGGCGCTTTTTCGCCTATCGGCGATGTGACTACCATCATGCTATGGATTAAGGGCGTGATTACGACGCAGGGCGTGCTCACCGAAATCTTCATTCCGAGCCTCATCTCGATGGTCGTGCCGGCCGCAATCCTGAGCTTGCAGCTGGAGGGAAAATTCGACAAGGAGCAGAACTTGCCGAAGGCGGCAGTCAGCCAGTTTACGAAGACGCAGCGCAACATTATTTTCTGGCTGGGCGTAGGTGGACTGGTGTTCGTGCCTGTTTTCAAGACGCTGACCCATCTGCCGCCGTTCATGGGCATCTTGCTGGTGCTGGGTGTGCTTTGGACAACGACCGAGATTTTCCACTACAACACCTCTGAGGACGACACGATGGCTAAGCGCGTGAGCGACATCATGTCGAAAATCGACCTCTCGACCATTATGTTCTTCCTGGGCATCTTGATGGCGGTGGCCGTGCTGCAGGAGGTGGGCGTGCTTACCGCGATGGGCGAGGGGCTGAACGAGGCCTTCTCGGGCAACTACTACCTGATTAATGGCATCATCGGCGTGCTCTCGTCGATTGTCGACAACGTGCCGCTGGTGGCTGGTTGCATGGGTATGTATCCCGTGGCCGAGACGGGTCCGATGGCTGTCGACGGCATTTTCTGGCAGCTGTTGGCCTACTGTGCCGGCGTGGGCGGCTCGATGCTGATTATCGGTTCGGCCGCCGGTGTGGTGGTCATGGGTCTGGAGAAGATTACGTTTGGCTGGTACATGAAGAAGATAACCTGGATTGTATTCTTGGGCTATCTTGCCGGAATCCTGGTGTATTGGCTGGAGCGTACGCTGCTATTTGCTTCTTAACTCGCTGGGTTTGCGTCCCGTCTTCTGCTTGAATTTGGCCGAAAAGTAGTCGGGCGAGTCGAAGTTCAGCCGGTAGGCAATCTCCTTGATGCTGGCATCGGTCGTGGTGAGCAGTTCTTTGGCCCGCTGCAGACGCAGGTCTTGCTGATAGGTGGCGGGCGAAAGGCCCGTGTGCTCCTTGAACAGTTTGCGGAAGTTGCTGTAGCTGACACCCATCTCTTCGGCCACCTGCTGGATGGTGAGTGAGCTTTCGAGCGACTCGCGAATGCGCAGACGGGCCCGGTTCACCATGTCGACATGCTGCTGGTTACGGCTCAGCTCGATGTTGCGTTCCAGCGAGTACATCATGCCGATGAGGTGGTTGACGATGCCAGCCATGAGCTGTTGCGAGTAGGCTGCCTCTTCTATTGCGGTGTCGAAGGCTTTGCGGTAGAGCCTGACGATGGCATCGCTGAAGCCCACGTGATAGATGGGCTTGGTGGGAAGTAGGAAGCCGGCCCTGACACGGTCGTCGATGTTGCGTCCGCGGAATCCAATCCAGTAGCTTTTCCAGCCACGTTGCGGCAGCGGGTGGTAGCTGTGCCATTCGCCGGGGAAAAGCAGGAACAGGTCGCCTTCGTGGAGTGTGGCCTCTTTGACGGTGTGGCTGTGGAACACACCTTGGCCTTCAGTGATGTAGAGCAACTGGTATTCGTCGCGGAACTCGCGGCCTTTGTCTATTTCAAAGTAGTAGCCGTCGGCATGACCGCGGGTGGGGTAGGTGTCGCCGGGGCCGATCTCTTCGTAGCCGATGGTGGTTACGGTGAGCCCCCACAGCTCGTCGCGTTCGCTTGCTAACATGTATTTGCTCTTCTGCATAGTCTGAAAAACTTTAGTTATTGATTGCTTGTTGATGTGACGGGCGACAGCTTTCGCTCGCAGGGTATCCATATCCAGAAAGTAGAACCTGTGTCAGGCCCCTCGCTGATGACGCCAATCTTGCCTCCGCAGCGCTCGGCAATGCTCTTGCAGATGTTGAGACCCATGCCGGTGCCCTGCACAAACTCGTCGAGCTTGACGAAGCGTTCGAAGATGACTTCCTGCTTGTCCTTGGGAATGCCGGCACCGGTGTCTTCGCAGTAGATGCGCAGGCCGTGTTGAGTGTAGGTATAGCCCAGCTTGATGTGCCCCTGCTTGGTGAACTTCACGGCATTGGTCACGAAGTTGGTGACGACCTGGACGATGCGATCCATGTCGAGCGTCGTGTAGAAAGTCTCGTAAGGATTGTCCTTCTGGAACTCAAGGCCTGCTTCCTCCACGCGCTGCTGCATGGTGAGGCAGAGGTCGTCGAAGGCCTTGGAGAACTCTATGTCGGCGGGCTCTATCGAGGTAGGTCCGTCGTGGAGCGACGATGCCACGAGAATGTCGCTGATGAGTCGCTGCAGCATGTCGCAGTTGTTTCGGATGATGCGCAGGTACTCGCCGCGCTCGGTGCTGTCGTCGACAACCCTGAGCACGTCGGTGAAGCCTACGATGGAGTTGAGTGGCGTGCGCAGCTCGTGGGTCATCGACGCCATGAAGCTGCTCTTCAGCCGTGCGCTGTCGTTCACCAGCATCTCCTTCTCGGCCTGCCGGCTCTTCAGACTCATTTTGCGGGTGATGTCGAGCGAATAGCCTCGATGCCCGATGAAGTTGCCTTGGTCGTCGAACATGGGTTGTCCGGTCATGTGATACCACGACTCGCCGGTGTCGAAGATGGTGTTGGTGAAGTGCTGAATGCTGTCGTAGGGCTTGGGGTTGTTGTACAGTTCCATGGCCTGCGTGCGCTCCGATTCGGGCATGTAGGAGATGTGTGTGGCGAAGGGCAGCTCGACGTATTCGTCTTTTTCTTTTGCCTCGAGCGAGCGGTAGAAGTAGGCCGTCTGCTGTCTCACGTCGCTGTGCCAGAGGAATGTGTTTCCCTGTCTGGTCAGGAACTTCAGCCATTGCTCGTGGAGCTCGTTTCTGGCTGTGGTCTGTTGTATTTCGCGTTTCAGCCGGTTTACTTTCAAGTGGCGTTGGCGCACGTCGCTGATGTCGATGGCTGACACGAAATAGGAGTAGATGTCGCCGGTGGCGCTGAACAGCGGATGGATTTGGAACTCAATGTAGCGGTCGACGTTGATTTCTGGGTATTTCATGTGCTGGCACATGAGTATGTCCTCGCGGTCCTCGGGCGTGAAGATGCCGTGGAATTGAGGTGTATCGAAGAGGTTGAGGCTCTTCCAGTAGCGCTCGGTTTCCGGGTTTTCGCTGCTGATGCCGCACAGCTGCTTCATGGCATCGTTGAGGCTTATCAGCCAGCCATCCTTGTCGTAGAACGACTGAGCTACGAAAGGCAGGTTCGATAGCGTGTGGAACAGCTGTTCCATCTCGCGGGTGTCGCGGTCGTCCTCCATGTTCTTTGTCAGGTCGTTGACCGCATTGATGACGAAGGCGGGCTGCCCGTCGGCATCCAGCTCCACGATGGCGTGGCCTTCCAGGTTGAGCCAACGGTCGTCTTCGCCGAAGGCTTTCCACCGCTTCCTCAGTTCAAACTTTCGCTCGCGTCCGCTGAGCAGCATGTTCATCTTTTGGGTGAATTCCTGTGCTTCATGGGGGTGTATGTGCTCAGTGAACTCTTTCAGGCTGATGCCTTCGCTCGGGAGAATGGGCATTCCGTAGCTGTTGGTGAAGAGGTCGCGCTTGATGTCGTATTCCACGATGTGGAAGTTGCCCATGTGCAGGGCCTTGTACATCATGTCGTACAGGTCGCGAGAGTTGCGGGTGGCGTGGCGCAGGTGTTTCCTGGCCATGCGTGTCATGCCGTAGAAGATGGCTGTGAGCAGCATCAGGCCTATGAATATGTAGACGAAGGGCCAGAAGTTCCATGTCTCTTTGATGCGTTCGGGGTGCAACCACTGGTCGTTGATGCGCTGCACCTCGCCGCTCTGTTTCAGTCGCGAGTAGATGTCGTCGATTTCGTAGATGAGGTCCTTGTCGTGTCCGATGATATGGATTTCGCTGACGGGGAGGCTGACATCCTTGAGCTCCAGACCTTCCAGGTTCAGCTCCTTGATTTTCCTTTTCAGCGGTTCCTCGCCCCACACGAAATACTTGTAGTCGCCGGCTATAACACCCTGTAATGCCACTTTGGGTGACTGGTATTCTATGTTGGCGGCCTCTTCGGGGGTGACGTCGCGGAAGAACATGCTTGTGTAGTCGCCAGGTTTCAGCACCAAGCCTCCGCTGATGAGCTCCTTGTTCGACACAGTATGGCCGGTGGTGTCGGCCAGGGTGGCGGCGCAGATGCGGTCGTAGTTTATGATGTTTTGGGTGCTGTGGTAGGCCGGCGAACGGTACCGGCGCACATTGGCCAGGATGAGGTCGGCATCGCCGCGTTCGAAGGCCTTCATCGCGCTGCTCCATTCCTTCAGGATGAAGCGGCAGGGGATGCCCATTTTCTGGGCAATGCGCTTCATCAGGTCGATGTTGGTTCCTGCGGGCACTCCATGGTCGTTCAGAAATTCGTAGGGCGGCTTGTCCCAGTCGCCAATGATGGTCAGGGGATGGTCGGCGTCATATTGCCTTCCCCTGTTCTGCCCGGAGGCTGGCAAGGCTGTCAGGCCGAGGGCAAACAGCAGGAGGAGTGCTGTTGCCACCTTATATATTATATAATAGGTCTTCTTCATGTTTAACGGTTGTTTTTTTAGTTTCCTTTAGACGGTCTTCTTTCGCTTGATGACGTCGGCATGGCAGGGAAGCAGCACCCAGATGGTTGTGCCCAGTCCTTGCTCGGAGCTTATTTCCATGGAGCCTCCCATCTGCAGGGCCAGTTCTTTGCAGATGGTCAGTCCCAGTCCGCTGCTGGTGTGGTCTTCATCGCCAGAGTTGCGGTTGAGCTCTTCGAGCTTTTCAGAGTCAATGCCCTCGCCAGTATCTTCCACCGAGATGGTGAGTCGTCGGCCTACGTAGTCGTAGCGTGTGCGGATGTAGCCCTTTTGCGTGTGTTGGGCGGCATTCAGCGTCAGCTGTGAGATGAGGTAGCCCAGGTGCTCGCCGTCAATGTCGACCACAAGTTCCTTGTAGGGATTGTCGACAATGTAGTTCACGTCGCTGTTCATGTGCTTCTCCCATCCGTTGCGGCAGTAGCTTTCGAAGATTTCGGCCAGGTCGGTGGGCCTCTTCGTTATCTCTACCATGTGGGCTTCCAGGCGCGACAGGTAGAGAATGTTGTTGATGATGTGGGTCAGCTGGTCGGCATTCTCCATGATGGTGTTGATGGTGGCCATGTCGGTCTCGTCGTTTTTGTTTGCATTGAGCAGGGCAGCATTGTCGGTCACTTTGCTCAGGGGCGTTGTGATTTCCTGCATCATGTTTCTGACGAAGAGCGTCTTGGTGTCCTCAATCTCCTGTGCTTTGGCTTCAAGTCGGGCCAGCTGCTGTTCGACGTCTTTCTCTTCCGAGATGTCGCGCAGTATTCCTATATACTCAGTAACGTTCTTGTTCCGGTCGAGCTGCGGAATCAGGTGGAAGTCCACGTGAAGTATGCGCTGGCCCTTGATGCGCAGGATGGTGCGCAAGTCGCCCGTGATGGGGGTGAGCGTCAGACTGTCCATGCTGCTGACGAAGCGCATGGCCTTGTTGCTCATGCGGCTGTCGATGAGCGTCATGAGTCGCGTCTGCGTCAGTTTCATCTGCACCTTGTTGACACCTTTGAAGATGGTGAGCACGTGAGAGATGGGCGAGTAGCTGACGATGCGCGACAGTCCGCCGCTGATGAACTCGTCGATGGTGCCGATGTATTCTTCTTCCTTTGCCTTGATGTCCTGAAGGCGTTGCAGGCATTCTTTCTGCTTTTCCTGCAGGAGCGTCTTGTAGTGCGAGTCGGAACAGATAGCAAAGGTTCCCAGCAGCTCGTGGTTCTCGTCGTAGGCTGTCATAAATCGGTAGTCGACGATGAGCTTTCCCTCGCATTTGATTGACTTTACCTTGCGCTGGCTGCTGGGTATGCGAGTCATGTCGACAATCATTGTGGCGTAGAAGTTGTTGGCTTCCTCTTCCGTGATGTCGATTTCGAAGAAGTCTTTCAGGGTGACTTGTTCCTCAATGAGCTCGTCGCGGTCGCACTCGAACAGGTCGCAGCCCTTCCAGTTGATGTTGGTGAGCACGTTGTTCTTGTCGAAGAACAGGATGGCCACCATCGGTGTGTAGAACACGGCCCAGTAGTCCATGGCCTCTTCTTCGGCCTTCTGTTCGCGTCGGCGTTTCTCCGTGACGTCTTTCTTGGTGCCGATGATGACCGTCGGTTTGCCGTGCTGGTTGCGGTGCAGCACCGAGAGGGCGATGACGAAGTCGTGCATCTCGGTGTCGCCGTCTTCGCGCGCGTCCTTGGCTTTGATGTCGAGTGTGATGGTCTGTTCTTCTGCACCATCCTCGCATGGGGGTAGCTCGGCCAGTTGCTTGATGGCATCTTTCAGCCGTTCGAAGTCGTCGGGGCTGTAGCGTGTGGCAAACTCTTCGCGGCTGTAGACGTAGGCTGGCTGTCCGTACTCGTTGCGCCAGGTGAACTGGCGAGCTCTCAGGTCGTAGGTCCAGATGCGCACGCCGCTCGTTTCGAGGATGAGAGCCAGTCGTCGGTTGCGCTTGATGTTGTCGGCGGTGATGCGTGTGGCTTTATGCCGGTAGGCCAGTATGAAGATGAGCATGACGAGCAGCAGGGCGCCAATGCCTGCTGCTGCATACCATACCCATACCGGTGTGTGCTCCTCCTGCCGCTCGGGGTAGAACCATTTGTTTTGCAGCGGCAAGAGCTTGTCGGTTGAGTTAAGGAGTACGAAGACGCTGTCGAGCTGGCTGATGAGATGCTTGTCGCCCGACATGAACTTATATTCGCCGTGGGGCATGTCGACGGGCGTTATCTCGAGGTTGTCTATCTGGAACTTCCTGAGCATCCATTTCAGCGAGAGCGTGTTCCACACCAGTTCGCCCTTCTCTTCGGTGCTCATCTGTTTGATGGTCTCGCCAATGGTGCTGGTGGGAATGGCGTTGTTGCCCCAGCCGTAGTCGACCATGAGGTGGTGGCACAGGCTGCTGTCGTTGACGTAGACCTTGTGTGTGGCCAGGTCGCGGAAGTTGTGGATTTTTGTAGGCGAGCTTTTGGGAGACAGGATGCTCTGCGTGAACAGCGTGACGGAGTTCTCGCTGTAGTAGCCATACTGTTCGTGGAATCCGGCAGTAAGTCCGATCATCAGGTCCGACTTTTCTGCTTTCATGTCTCTGAAGGCCGCCATGCGTGGCTTGAGCTTGATGACATAGGGAATGCCCAGCCGCCCCAGCATCAGCTTCATCAGGTCGATGTTGTAGCCGTCGGGCTGTCCGTTGTCGTTCAGGAAACTATAGGGCCATAGGTCCTGTGCTCCCTCGTAGATGAGGGGGCGCTCCTGTGTGTAGGCTCTGCTTTTGAGCGTGTCCTGTGCCGTGATGTTCAGGACTGCCGACAGACACAGGATGACTGTCGTCAATTTTTTACGGTTCATTGTTAGGCTTGGTTGTTTTCTTTTCGTTCGCAGGGAATCCAGATCCAGAAGGTTGAACCCTTGCCTTCGCCTTCGCTGTCGACTCCAATCTTTCCGTTGCAGCGGTCGGCTATCGATTTGCAGATGGAGAGTCCGAGACCGGTGCCTTGTATGAAGTCGTTCAGCTTGACAAAGCGTTCGAAGACCGAGGCCTGCTTGTCCTTGGGAATGCCTGCTCCGGTATCTTCGCAATACATATAGATGCCGCCGTTCTCATAGCGATAGCCCACCTTGATGTGGCCTTCGTGGGTGTATTTGACGGCGTTGGTTACGAAATTGGTGATGACTTGCTGCATGCGTCCCTTGTCGAGCCGAGTGGGGAAGCTGTTGTAGGGGTTGTCGACGATGAAGGCAACGCCAGGCTCCTGGACGCGCTGTGCCAGCGTCTGGCAGATATCGTTGAACACTTGTGCAAAGTCTACGTCGGTGATCTCGATGTAGAGTGGCCCCTGGTTCATGTTCGATGCCTCGATGATATCGTCGATGAGGCGCAAGAGCATGTCGCAGTTGTTGCGGATGATTCGAATGAACTCGTGCTTGTCTTCGGGCGATTCTACCATCTGCAGTAAGTCGGCAAAGCCCACGATGGAGTTCAGCGGGGTGCGGATTTCGTGGGTCATGTTGGCCAGGAACACGCTCTTCAGCTTGCCCGATTCATCGGCACGTACCGTTTCTTGCTTCAGTTTCTCCTGAGTATCCATCAGTTTGGTGATGTCGCGGGCTATGCCGAAGTAGCCCGTCATGTTTCCTTTCTCGTCGAAAGAGGGAAGGCCGCTGAGCACAAACCAAGAGGTGGCGGGTGTGACGGGTGTATAGTTGAAGTGGTGGGTGGCATTGAAAGGTTTGCCTTGCATGATGGTCTCCACCATATTTTGTTCGGCTTCCTTTTGGTCTTCCTCCGGCATCCAGCTCAGGTAATCGTTTTTGGCTTTTACAAAGACGACGTGTGACAACGTGCGTGAGAAAGTGATTTCTTGTGTGATAAGGTTGAAGGTCCACACATAGGTGTCGCTTTTCTCCAGCAGGTAGCGCAGCTCGTTTTCATATTGTGTGACTGCATCATTGGCTTTCTGCAGTTCGTGCTCGTTGTTGATTTGCGTGAGGTACATGTTGCGCTCGTCGGTAATGTCGCGTGCCGTGACGGTGTGGTAGAGCAGTTCGTCGTTGACGTCGAAGATGGGACGGATGCGGAGCTCGAGGTACCTGTCGATGCCCATCTCCGGATAATGCATGTGCTGGCAGCAATGCATGACATCGTGGCTCGTGGGGTCGAAGTCTTTGGCGAAGATGGGCACATCCTGCAAGCGCGACACTCTGAAAAACTCGAGGTTATCTTCCGTGATGCCGCAGATTTCCTTCATCTTCCTGTTCAGGTCGAGCAGCTTGCCGTCTTTGTCGTAGAACGACATGGCGATGAGCGATGTGTCGAACATTCTCCAGAACTGCTGCGTGAGTGCGTCGTCGGAGTAGCGGTGCCCCACGCTTTCGGTCATGTCCTTGACGGCATTGACGGTGTATCGCGGTCTTCCGAAATCGTCGAGCTCCAGCACGGCGTGACCTCTGAAGTGGCGCCAGTTGGGTTTCTCCTTGGTGCCGCTGTTCCATTTGATCTTGATGGCCTTCGAGGTGATTTGCTTGCTAAACATGTCGTTACTGTTCTGCGTAAAGTGCCCTTTGTCTTCATCGGCCAGGCGATCGATGAACTCCTCGAAGGTGATGCCCTCCTTTGGCAGAATGTTTCCCTGCTGATTGGTCAGGCGATTATTCTTGATGTCGTACTGCAAGACGATGAAGTCGCCTTTCTTCACAGCCATCGACATCATGTTCATCAGGTCAGCGTTTCTGACGACAGCCTTCCTGATGTTTTTCTTCATGAACTGATTAGCCAGAAGCATCAACACAATGAGCGTAGCAAGCACGAGCAAAATGCCGATGATGGCTTTTGGCGATAAATGGTGCTTGATTCGCTCCGGGTGGAACCACTTGTTGTGCAGCTCCTCGAGGTCGCCGTTGTGCTCCATCTTAGTGTACTCGGCATCGATGATTTCGATGAGGGTGCCGTCGTGGCTGAAGCCCCTCAGCTCAACGGGAGGAATACCGGTATTGCAGAGCTTGATGTTTTCAATGTTCAGCTGCTTGATCTTGCTCTTGAGCGGTATTTCTCCCCAAAGGAAGTACTTGAAGGCTCCGCTTCTGACGCCCGCAAGTGCATCGTTCGATGAGCATGAAACCGTCTTCAGGTCTGGCAGATTTTCTTCGATGAAGTCGTAGAGCGAAGGACTTGAAATCTCGAGTGCGATGGTACCGTTGACATCGGCCAGTTCTTCATACGAGTTGATGCTCTTGGTGTCTGTGAGCGCTGCGGCCTTGATTTCGTAGTAGGTGTAGGCGTTTCTTGTGGTGTAGAATTCGTTTGCCAGCCTTTTGGAGCGTGGGGTGATGATGAGGTCGATTGTTTCGTTGTTCAGCCCGTCGATGAGGTTTCTCCATCCTGTGACCACGAACTTATAGGGAATGTCGTTCTTCTCCAGGATGATTGATATCAGTTCGACGTCGAAGCCAGTTGCTTCGTCCTTGTCTGATACGAACTGGTAAGGCGCGAAGTCCCAGTTGCAGCCAACGATGAGCGGATTCTCCTTGGTGTAGGCGCGCTTGGTGTTTTTTGCAGCGCTTATGTTTGCCGTCAAGAACAGCGCCTGCGCAAGCAAGAGGCATGCAACAGCTGTGATGTTTCTGAGGGCTTTCAAGTATGTCGTATTCATAACTTTCTTTGCTTCTGTTCTTTCGTTACACAATCTTTCGTCCTATCGTCGGAGCTTCGCAGGGGATGGTAATCCATACGGTAGTACCCTTTCCTTCCTCCGAGTTGACGTCGATGCTTCCACCCATTTGTGAGGCCAGCTCCTGGCAGATGGGCATGCCCAGTCCTGAGCCGTTAGGCTTGCTGCTGGCAAAGCGCTTATAGATACGGCTGAGTGTTTCCTTGTTCATGCCGCATCCTGTGTCTTCGATGGTGATGATGAGCTTGTCGGCAACGTATTCATAGCGTGCGCTGACGCTTCCGCTGGTGGTGTGTTGTGCGGCGTTTGCCACCACCTGCTCGATGATGCGCCCCACGTTGGCATCGTCGATGTTCACAACGAGGTGCTCATAGGGATTATGTACCACGAAGTGGACGCCTGCCGGCTCATTGCCGCCCCAGCCTTGATAGCAATATACCTCGAATGTGAGCGCAAAATCTGAGGGCTGCGGTTTGATTTCAATCATGTGGGCGTCGAGCCTTGAGAGGAACAGGATTTCGTTGATGAGGCTGAGCAGCTGGCTGGAGTTTTCCTTCATTTCCTTGACGAAGATTTCTTCCTCCTCGTTGGTGTGCTCCATGTCGAGCAGCTCTGCGAAGCCCATGATGGTGTTGAGCGGCGTACGGATTTCGTAGCTCATGTTCCTGAGGAAATTGTTTTTCAGGTTCTCTGTGTCCTGTGCCCTCGTCGTCTCTAATTGCAGCCGGTGTTCGGCGGCCTTGATGCTGCTTACGTCGCGGCACATGCCGAAGTAGTTGAGCAGCTTTCCGTTCTCATCGTATCTTGGCACGAAGTGGAACAGCAGGTGCAGCTGCTCTCGTTGTCCGTATTTGATGGTGGTTTGCAGGTCGACTTCAAACTGGCGGTCGGTTCTGTTGTCCATGCTGTTGAGTATTCTCATGGCCTTCTGCTTGTATGCCTCGCTTATGAAGTAGAGGCATCGCGTCTGGGTGAGTTCGAGCTGCACTTGGTCGGCTTGCTCGTAGAGGCTGAGCATGTGGGTGTCGGGCGAATAGGTAAGCAGGCGTACGCCGCCGTTCTTCATCACGTAGTTGATGTTCTTGATATAATTGGTGATGTTCTCATGGGCCTTCTTCAGCTGCTTCACACCTTCCAGGATGCTGCCATACGATTTGGCCACCTCGCTGACGTTTCTGCCCGTTCCTAAGATGTACTCCAGCTGGTTGCCTTTGTCGCGCATAGGAACAAGCTGCAGCTCGTAGAAGTCGTCTTTGTTGTACTTCGTCTCTTTGATACTGTTGCTTTCGAGCATTGTGGCATAATAGTAGTCAAGCTGAGGAAGCTTGTCAGCCTCTATACCGAGCGTCTTTGTCAGCGTCAGTTCCTGACTCTTCATGGTTTCGGGTGTCGTGTTGAAGGTCTTTTGGGCTCGCTCGTTCATGTCGGCAACCCGTCCGTCCTTGTCGTAGAGCATCATGTCGACCATCGAGGTGTTGAAGATGGCCTGGTAGCGGGCCAGCATGCGGCGGGAGTATCGCTGCTTGTTGCGCTCTTCGGTGAGGTCGCTCTTCACGCCGAAGATGACCGATGGCTTATTGTCCTTCCAGCGGAGCACCGAGATGTCGACCATGTAGTCGTGGTCGGTGGGGTCGGTAGGGTCGAGCACGTTCTTCTCCCTCACCTCGAAAGAGTATTCCTTGCCTTCTTGCCTGACAATCTTGCCGATACATTCTTCAATCTTGTCGAACATGCTGGGATGGCATCGGCTGGCTACCTCGGCAGGGGTGAAATGGTATTGCGGATTTCCCGCAGCGTCGTACCACGTGTAGATGCGCTTTGCCACGTCGAAGGTCCATATTCTTACCTCGCTCACCTGCAGGACGAGGCTGAGCCGGCTGCGGCGCTGCTTGGTGAGGGCGATGGCTTTTTTCTCTTCTCTGCGATAGATGAAGGAGTAGACCGCCATCATCAGGGCGATGGATGCTGCCAGAATCATGGCGAGCCACACCCAGAGGGGCATGCGGCTGTCGGGCTGCACGCGCTCAGGGAAGAACCATTTTGCCTGTATGGGCCCCAGCCGCTCGGTCAGGTTGAGCACGGAATAGACGCTGTCGAGCTTGCTGATGAGCACGCTGTCTTGGGAATAGATGCGGTAGCCTACTTGCGGGAATTTGATTTCGTCAACCTGAAGGTTCTCAATCTTGAACTTCTTCAAGGTCCACTTGATGGATGGCGTGTTCCAGAGAATGAGGCCTTTCTTGTCGGCGCTGATTTTCTTGATGGCATCCGACATGTCGTTGATGTTGATGGCGTTGTTCTCCAGTCCTTCTCTTTCCACAATTTCATAGTATCGGCTGCCGCTTCGCACGTAGAACTGATATCTCTTCAGGTCTTCGAGCGATGAGATGTTGATGTTCATCGTCTTGGGGTAAGCCACGCTGAAGGTATAGTGTACGATGATGTTCTTGCTTTTGTAAAACTTTTGGGGCAAGAGCACGCTGCCGACGTGCAGGTCGGCTTTTCCCTTGCTGAATTCCTCCTGAGCCTCGAGTGTGGGCTTCAGCTTGATGACGTAGGGGATTTTCAGCTCTTGCAACATCATCTTCAGCACTTCGACGGTATATCCGTCGGGTTCTCCTCGTTCGTTCAGGAAGACATAGGGCGGCAGGTCCCAGGTGTCAAGATAGACGAGCGGGTATTTTTCGGTATATTGCCTTCTGGCCTCAGAAGAGTCGTTCTGAGCCGATGCGTATACGAAGCTAAAGAATGCTATGGTAACTGCAAGTCCCAGCTTTTCTAACAGTAATTTCATTTTCAACGTGCGTGGTTAGTCGCTCGCAAAGTTAATGAAAATATATCAAACAGCAAAGGTTTTGTTGAAAATTCTTTGCTTTTGTTCCTTTTTATGCTGGTTTTGCGGTGTAAAGAATAAGGATTTTGCGCAGCGACGGACAAAAAAACGCCAAAATGCTTGCGTATTCGAAAGAAAAGCCGTATTTTTGTCAACAGAAACTAATAGCTATACAACTATGTTAGACGTAAAAGAAACATTGCAAGGAGCCGAGGAGCGCATGGAGATGGCTGCCATGTACCTCGAAGAAGAGTTGAACCGCATCCGTGCAGGCCGTGCCAATGTGGCCATTCTCGACGGAGTGCGAGTCATGTCATACGGTTCGAGGGTTCCCCTGAACCAAGTTGCTAACGTGAGCTGCCCCGATGCGCGTACGATTGCTATCAAGCCTTGGGACCGCAAGCAAATCAAGGATATAGAAAAGGCCATCATGGACAGCGATGTAGGCATCACGCCCGAGAACAACGGCGAGATTATCCGTCTGGGTATTCCGCAGCCTACCGAAGAGCGTCGTCGCGACTTGGTGAAGCAATGCAACAAGATTGCTGAGAAGGCCAAGGTAGAAGTGCGCAACGTGCGTGGCGACGTCAAGGACAAGCTGAAGAAGGCCATCAAGGACGGCCTCTCAGAAGACAACGAGAAGGATGCCGAACTGGAGCTGCAGAAACTGCACGACAAGTTTATCAAGAAGCTCGACGACCTGATTGAGGCCAAGAACAAGGAAATCATGACAGTCTAAGTGAAAGGTCTCGTCGTCAAGAATACAGGAAGCTGGTACACCGTCCGGACGGACGATGGCCAGCTTATTGAGTGTAAAATAAAGGGTAACTTCCGCCTGCGTGGCATCCGGAGCACCAATCCCGTGGCCGTCGGCGATCATGTGAGCGTAGATGACGCCCGCTTCATTACGGAAATCGACGACCGTCGCAACTACATCATTCGCAAGAGCATCAACCTCTCGAAGCAGAGCCATATCATTGCTGCCAACGTAGACCAGGCGCTGCTGGTGGTCACCATCAGCAAGCCGCAGACCAGCACAACCTTCATCGACCGCTTCCTGGCTTCAGCCGAGGCCTATCGCGTGCCCGTCATACTTATTTTTAATAAGAGCGACGTGCTCGATGAGGATGAGCGCCGCTTGCAGCAGATGATGGTCGACCTCTACGAAACCGTGGGCTACGAGTGCCGGCAGGTGTCGGCCGCTACGGGCGATGGCGTGGCAGAGCTGCAACCGTTGCTTCAGGGCAAGATAACGCTGCTGAGCGGCAATAGCGGGGTGGGCAAGTCAACGCTCATCAACCGCCTTGTGCCGGGAGTCAACTTGCGTACTGCCGAGGTGAGCGACGCCCACAATACCGGCATGCATACCACCACCTTCTCCGAGATGATACCCATTCCCTCATCGTCGGCCCCTGGCTACCTCATCGACACTCCGGGCATCAAGGGCTTCGGCACTTTCGACATGGAGCCCGAGGAGCTGACCAGCTACTTCCGCGAAATCTTCCACTACTCGAAGGACTGCCGCTTCAGCAACTGCACGCATACCCATGAGCCGGGCTGCGCCGTGCTCAAGGCGCTCGACGAGCACTACATCGCCCAAAGCCGCTATCAGAGCTATCTCTCCATGCTCGACGACAAGGATGAGAGCAAGTATCGCGAAGCGTATTAAGCAAAAAACAAACTATGAAAATGAACATGAGGCAATGGGTGGCCGACGTGATTGCGCGCCGAGAGGTGACGGCCCTGCCCGTGATGACCCACCCGGGAATAGAACAGAATGGAAATACCGTCCGCCAGGCCGTCAGCAACGGACGCATCCACTACGAGGCCGTGATGACCCTGACGAGGCGCTATCCCAGCGTGGCTGCCGCCACCATTATGGACCTGACGACCGAGGCCGAGGCGTTCGGCTCGGCTATCGCTTTCTCTGACGAGGCCGTGCCTGCCGTCTCCAGCCGTCTGCTGCCCGATGTAGAGAGCATCTACCGGCTGCAGGTGCCCTCGCTTTCGGCAGGCCGTATTCCCCAATATCTCAAAGCCAACCTCCTGGCAGCAAAGGCCATCAACGACCGGCCGTTGCTGAGCGGCTGCATTGGCCCATTCTCCTTGGCCGGCCGACTCTACGATATGTCGGAAATCATGGTGCTCATCTACGAACATCCCGACGCTGCCCACCTGCTGCTGCAGAAGTGTACCGACTTTATCCTGAAGTATTGCGAGGCCCTGAAGCTGACGGGTGCCAATGGCGTGCTGATGGCAGAGCCGGCCGCAGGCCTGATGTCGAACGACGACTGTCGGGTGTTCTCGTCGCAGTATGTGCGCCAGATCGTAGAGCGGGTGCAGGACGACCACTTTATCGTCGTGCTGCACAACTGCGGCAACACGGGCCATTGCACCGAGGCGATGGTTGCTACGGGAGCTGCGGCCTATCACTTTGGCAACAAGTGCCAGATGGAGGACGTCATTCGTGAGGTGCCCCCGACGGCGCTCGCCATGGGCAACATCGACCCCGTCAGCCTGTTCAAGGACGGTACGCCCGACGAAATGCGAACGGCCGTTGCCGCTTTGCTGGAGAAGATGCGCCCTTATCCCAACTTCGTGCTCAGCAGCGGTTGCGACACGCCGCCCCATACGCCCCTGGCCAACATCGATGCTTTCTTCGAAGCCCTGGCTGCCTATAACCGTTTATGACCGAGAAACAGCTGACCTACGACGACCTGCTGATAACCCCTGCCCACGTCTACGAGCAGATGGGCTATCATGGCGAGCAGCCCGACGAGGCCACTCGTTCTGAGGTCTCGGCCGTCATCGGCGAGGTGCGTCCGTGGCTGCGTCCGCAGTTCTGCTATTTCGTCAGTCGCGAGTTGCCTGCCTTCGACATGGGCAACATCATTCTGCGCCAGCTGCGTGGCAGCGAAGCCTACGTGCTGTTCATCTGTACCAGCGGCGCGGAGTACGAGCGCTATCAGCAACGGCTGAAGGAGCAGGCCGACATGGTGCGCATTTTCATTGCCGATGCGCTGGGCTCGGTCGTTGCCGAGCGTTGTGCCGACCAGATGGAGCAGCACCTGCAGCAGAGCATCGACAAGCTGCGCTGGCACCACACCAACCGCTTCTCGCCAGGCTATTGCGGCTGGCACGTCTCTCAGCAGCAGCTCCTGTTTCCCCTCTTTCAGGGTCACACCTGCGGTGTCAGCCTGACCGAGTCGTCGCTTATGCTCCCCATCAAGAGTGTCAGCGGTATCATCGGCGTGGGCCCGGATGTTCGCCACCTCGACTACACCTGCGGTCTTTGCAACTTCGAGAAATGCTACAAGCGGAAGCGGGTGAAGTAATGGCAGACATTTAAATCCCTTTCCTCCTTTCTCTCGCCCCTTTTGAATTCTGCTCCGTCAGCGCTCCGCCATCAGGTATTTTGCACCGGTCACGAAAAGAATTTGTTCGTTTGTTTGCCGAGACGGAGTAGCTTCGTGACTATCGGTCGCAAAGCTACAAACAATCAGCATATATCAAAAAAGTTTTTGCAATAATATCTGTCACTCTGTCACCAAAACGACTTAACCGACTGGCATAGAGCGCGTTAGGTTGGTGACAGATAGGGTGATAGATGGGGTGATAGAGTGACAGATTCAGCGCTTTTTCAGTAAGCGTATCCGCTTTGACGCCTTGCAGCTCTTCTGACAAGTTTCTACCTTTGCATACTCATTTTTAAAGATTATGCAAATATGGAAAAACTGACAG
>CACXYH010000019.1 GCA_902771785.1 uncultured Prevotellaceae bacterium | reverse complement strand
GGGCGGACGCTACGAGGCCAACCAATTCGACAGCTACGTCTACGAGCCATCGACGCGCGCAACCGTATGGTTGCCAAATGGCGACAGCATCGACCACTTTGGCACCAGCCTACGTGAGTTCATGCCCTACGACGGCTATGTCGATGTGCATTGCGCCAAGACGGGCAAGTGTCGTCAGGAGCATTGGGAGAACGGTACGCTGGTGGACAATAAGGAATGGGCGTATGACGACCGGGCTGCCACCCATGTGAAACTGCCTGACCCGACAGGAGTCGAGGGCGAGCTGGAGGCTAACGTGTGGGCTGACGGTCACATTGTGTACGGATACGATGAATGGGCCTATGACGGCGAAGTGAAGGACAACCGACCCAATGGTCGGGGAGTGCTCGTAGGTGACCGTCGACACGGTGAGCGCCGCTACGAGGGGCTGTTCAGCAACGGCGTCTACGTGAATGACGAGGAAGCGTTCGATGGCAAGATAACGTTGCACGTCAAGAGCGGACATAGCCATTGGAGCATCAGCGGCGGCGGCGACTGGAAATATGAAGAGGAGGACATCGTGGCTAAGCGAGGCCCGCTGAACCTCGACGGATTCTGGAACTATGAGATTACCAGCATCAAGCAGGACTGCATTACTATCGAATTCTACGAAAAGAAATATGAGGTGCGCCCCGGCCAGTCCTTGCACCTCTCTAATGAGATAGAGGGCCGCGAGTGGAGCGACGGCTGCGTCTACGACGGCGACAACTACTCGCTGGAACTGACGTGGCAGAAATAAGGGCCACAGCTCAAGAAAAATCCATCTGATGCTTGTCGGATGGATTTTTTTTTGTACTTTTGTTGCCAATATGCAGCAAATGATAACCATTCTCGGTCCTACGGCCAGCGGGAAGACGCCGCTGGCAGCAGCGCTGGCCAAGCAGGTGGACGGCGAAATCATCTCTGCCGACTCGCGTCAGGTGTATCGACGCATGGACATCGGCACGGGCAAAGACCTGGCCGACTACGACGGCGTGCCCTACCACCTGATAGACATCTGCGAGCCAGGAACAAAGTATAACCTTTTCCAGTATCAGCAGGACTTCTTCGATGCCTACGAGGACATTCGGAGTAGGGGAGTGTTGCCCATTCTCTGCGGCGGCACGGGACTCTACATCGAGGCTGTGCTCAAGGGCTATCGTCTCTCGCCCGTACCGCAGAACCCTGAGCTGCGCCAGCAGCTGGAGGGCCGTTCGCTCGACGAGCTGACGCAGATGCTGAAGGAACTGAAGGCGAAGACTGGCTCGAACATGCACAACACTACCGACGTAGACTCGTGCCAGCGTGCCATACGCGCCATCGAAATCGAAAGCTACAACCTGGAGCACCCCGTGCCGCGAAGGGAGCTGCCGGCTGTCGACTCGCTGATCGTGGGCGTAAGCATAGACCGTGAGCTGCGCCGCGAGAAAATCAGCCGGCGGCTGAAGGCCCGCCTCGAAGAAGGCATGCTCGACGAAGTGCGCGGCCTGCTCGACAGCGGCATTCCTGCCGACGACCTGATTTACTACGGGCTGGAGTATCAGTTTGTGACTGAGCACCTCATCGGCCGCCTCAGCTACGATGAGATGTTCCGCCGTCTTGAAATAGCCATCCATCAGTTTGCCAAGCGGCAGATGACGTGGTTCAGAGGTATGGAGCGTCGCGGCTTCACCATCCATTGGGTCGACGCCACGCTGCCTATGGACGAGAAGGTGGCGCAGATACTGAATTTGATGAACCATCATAAGTAATGATATGAAGAAATACGCTTTTTTGTTTTTGCTTTGTTTGGTTGGTATGACTGCTCACGCGCAGACGTCTCTCGAGGACATAGACAAAGAATGGGCTAAGAAACCCATCAACAACGTCGTCAACGGCAGTTTGGGCATCATGCTGGAGCGCTTCGACCAGACGTGGCCCACGTGGATGGGTACTGCCATTAGGGGGGCAATGGAGAAAGGAGAGTCGAAGGTGGTGCTGGATGAGGAGACCAACCTTACAGTCACCATCGACAGCAAGAACGGCTATGTGGAGGTCAGCGATGCTGGCACCGATGGCGAGTCGATGTCGGCCTGCTACTGGAACCGCTCCAACGGCCATAAGCTGTTGGCTGTCCACATGAGTGACCCTACCGACCCCTTCATCGAGTTGGTGTGCTTCTATGATTACGATCCGCAGAAGAAAGCCCTCATACCTGAGCCGGATATTCTGGCTGGATTCAGGAAATGGACGCCTGACTGTCAATTGCTATACAGCTTCAGGCAAGAAGGCAGGCCGCTATACCTGGAACGGCAGCAAGTTTGTGAAAGAAAAGTAGAGGACTAAAAAATAGTTTAACCATGTGGAATGATAGACTGAAAACGGCTTTTCTTTTTCTGCTCATGGGCATCTGTGCTGCAGGAGCACAGTCCTCGAAGGATGTGCAGATTAAGAATATTCGCAAGGCGTATGCCGAGGCCAAGTCGCAGATAGCCCAGAATGGGAAGAACGGCGGGGCACCACTTGACGTGACCATCACATGGAATGATGGTACGCAGGTGGACGAGGACCTCATCATCAACGAAGAGCTGGAGCTGACCTTCTACTTCAACAAGCATCGTGTCAGCTCTGAACTGGATGAGCCAGATGCTTCTCTTTGCTATTTCATTGTCGAGAAATGGTCGGCCAACGGACATTCCAGCTATCGCGAAATACTCCTTGACCCCAACGAGGGTACGTTGCTCTTCTGCTTTTTGAAGTTGGAGACCCATGCGGGCTTTGAAGCAGAGGCGCGCTACTATTACGACGCGCAGGGAAATCTTATCGAAGTAAAGCAGAAGTCTGGCGGTAAGGACGTGAAACCAGGCGATGTTGAGTGGGACGACGAAGGGGGCGTCAAGACAAAGGCAGCAGACCTTCTGGACCTCTTCGACTGGGTGATGAATCCAGGGCATGAGCTGATGGAAACCTCCAATCCTGTGGCAAAGACAGCCCCCAAGGCCGAGCGACTGAAGACCATCCGCAGCACCTATGCTGCAGCCAAAGCCCGTGTTGCCAAGAATGAGAAGGCTGATATACGTCACGATGTGCAGATTGTCGTACACAACCAGACGTGGGGACCACCAGAGACGCTCCTGGTGAACTACTATTACGACACGTTTACGGATCAGGTGGAGCCGGATGCTACTTCTACAGACAGCTTCTGCTACTTCATCTCGGAGCGCCTCCACCACAACCACATGGGCTCCGAAATCTACAATGAGTACCTCTTTGAACCTAAGAGCCACGACCTCATCTTCTCCTATACCCACGTAGCGGAGGAGGGCGAGCAGCAGGAGTGGCGCTTTTATTTCGACGAGAACGGTACTTGTATTGAGGCAAAGACCGACAGCGATACGCAGGATGACGGTAAAGCCGACAAAGACCGGGCTCGGAAGTTGGTCATGATATTCCAGAAGATTACAAACTGATGTAAGCGTCTAATTAGGCTATTATATAATGATAAATAGTATTAGGTATGAAGAAACTGATGCTTTTGGTCGTCTGCGCGATGGCATTAACGATTGGTTGTAAGAACAAGAGTAAGACCGAGACCGCCAAACCAGCCGACGCGGCCGAGACGGAAGTTGCTGTCATCGACAGCATCATCGAGGAGAACGACACCACGCCGATGCCGATGTTCATCATAGGCCAAGATGGCAAGTACGGGCAAATGCTCTATTGGATAGAAGTCGAGGAGCCTCAGAAGGAGGGCGACGACGACAAGTATTATGAGACCGCCCATCAACGCTGGGCCCTGCAGGAGATGTTCCGTCGCAATAAGGCGCAGTACACCAACATGCTCATGGACGGCAAGATCG
Source organism: uncultured Prevotellaceae bacterium (assembly GCA_902771785.1). Lineage (GTDB taxonomy): Bacteria > Bacteroidota > Bacteroidia > Bacteroidales > Bacteroidaceae > Prevotella. The sequence goes on along the minus strand of CACXYH010000019.1, from coordinate 63,795 downwards.
TCAAGATAAAGTTTGTCGACGAGGTGCTCAAAGATCCTGATGGCAATACGCCCAGCATCGGCCAGATACATGCTGTTCCTGGTGCATACTCACTCTGCTCCCGTTTTGACTTCGTCGATGCCAAAGACAGGAAGAAAGGCGAGTTCGGAGGGTATGAATGGGGCGAGGTCATCGTTACCGATGCCTATCTGCAGTCGCGCAAGCAGTTGCCCATCAAGCAGTTGTGGAGTGACGGGAAAAAGGAAAAACCGTTGCCTGCAGATGCTGTCAAGCAGCTCGAACAACGCTACGGCATGAAAGCTGGCCGCACCGTTCTCACCTTTACCATCGGCGACAGCTGCCAGTATGGCTTGCTTCAGTTCAAGGGCGAATATAAGAACGCTCCCAAAGAATACTATGGTGATGAGAGAAAGCCGGCGCTGGCCCTCGACGTGCTCATTCTGGGCGATAAGGTCTATGCCAACGAGCAGGTCGGCTTTATGTTCTCTGAAAACGACTATTCATGGAATGTCGACGACGAGGGGCGCTACGTAGGTTGCAAGCTGCTGGCAGCCTTCGAAGGTCCTAAGGGGCTGGAGCTCTGCTACTATCGTGGTGCGCCAGAGAGCTCTACCGTAGGCATGCTCTATCTGCGCGACGACAAGCTCATCGAGCACGAATATGAGGGCTACTACAATGTTATCGACGAAGAAACGCCCGTCTGGAAGAAGGACTTCGCTGAGATGCGCCGCCTCTACCTGGCCGACGACCCTCATAGCCATAAGGACGTGAAGCTCACGAAGTGGGCACATTGCTATATCGACTTCGAAAATGAGTGGATTTGGTTGCGCGACAAGGATAATGAGAACGGAGCTATCTTCTTGCGTAAAGACGACAAACTGACGCTCGTCGATGTGGTGAATGCCCATCAGCAGCCTTCGGCGTGCCAGAAAGGCGGAGTCAGCTACATCAAGTTCTCTGGCTCGGCCGGCGGTTCGTCCTATCAGACCATCGTCTATGCCTTCAAAGGCGGCAAGCGGCTATGGAAGTTCTTCGCCCTCGAGGTGCAAGGCGAACTGAGCTCCTGCATGCTCAACGACAAGGATTGCTCGCTGGAAGAAGGCTGGAAGTATCTCGCTCAAATCCCTGAGGCAAAAGAGATAACGGCTTATTTCAAGGATATAGCGGAGTAGCCATTTCCCCCAACTCAACATTTCTTTTATAGGAATATTTTATGTAACTTTGCTGTAGTAATATAATTAACATTTGAGCTTATGAATTATTTGGAAGAAAAAATCAAGCGCGAGGGCGTCATCTATCCTGGCAATATCCTAAAGATAGACCAGTTCCTTAATCATCAGATTGACATCGAACTCATGCGGCAGATGGCGTGGGATCTGAAATACCGTTTTGAAGGGCTTGAGGTGACAAAGGTTCTCACCATCGAGGCCAGCGGTATCGCTATCGCCACGATGATGGGTCATCTCTATGATGTGCCGGTGGTGTTTGCCAGGAAGAGCTCAACTGTTTTAACCCCAGGCGACAAATACATATCTGAGGCTTTCTCGTATACTCACAAGCAGAAGAACAAAGTGTTCGTGTCGAAAGAGTATCTGGCAGCAACGGATAAGGTGCTGATCGTAGACGACTTCCTGGCTGACGGCGAAGCTACTCATGCTCTCATAGATATTGCGAAGCAGGCTGGAGCAGAGGTCGTCGGAATCGGCGTGGCCGTAGAGAAAGGCTATCAGAAGGGAGGGCGCACTCTGCGTGAGGAAGGCTATAAGGTGGAGGCGATGGCGGTCATAGAAGTGATGGACTATGATTCGCAGACCATCAGCTTCCGTGAAGAAGAAGAGCCGGCCGGCAGACCTACCACCATTACTGAACAGGACAAGGAATTTATGCGTGAAGCCATCCGTCTGGCCGACGAGAGCGTGAAGAACGGAGGAGGACCGTTCGGCGCAATTATCGTGAAGGACGGTAAGGTAATAGCCGGCAGGTCAAACTCCGTTACCATCGACAACGACCCCACCGCCCATGCAGAGGTGAACACCATCCGCGAGGCTTGTCGCCGACTTGGCACCTTCGACCTCTCTGGATGTACCATCTATACTTCCTGCGAGCCGTGCCCGATGTGCCTCGGCTCTATCTATTGGGCACGCATCAGCCGTATCTTCTATGGTAATACACGTAAGGATGCCCGCGAAATCAACTTTGCCGACGACTTTATCTATGAGGAGCTGGAACGTCCGCTCTATGCCCGAACCGTTCCCATTATGCCTCTCCTGCGTGACGAAGCCCTGAGCTCTTTCCGACTCTGGCAGAAAAAGACCGACAAGACGGAATATTAACTCGAGGGTCGCGAGCTACCGGTTCGTGGGTCTCCTACCGTTAGTACGTGGGCCTCCTACCGGCAGTTCGTGAGCCTCTTACCGTTAGGTCGAGACCTGTTAGCGGCGCATACCGCCTCGATTCATCCGACCAATCGCATGGATTCATCCGACTAATCCCCCCGATTCATCCGACCAATCCCCCCGATTCATCCGACCAATCTATGTGGATTACGGAGCAAAAAGTGCCGCTTTAGCATTCCTAAAGCGGCACTTTAGCACTCGTAAAGTAGTACTTTGTTGAAAACACTTATGCTTTGTTGATGACTGATGCGCAGTTTGAACTTTGCGACAAAAGTCGCGAAGTTTTTCTCTTCGTTCAAGGAAACTTCTCCGTTTCGGCAAAAAAAAGAATAAATTCTTTTGTTATGCTCTCGACTTTTCGTAACTTTGCCGCGTGAAATATTCATGAAGAGAGAAAAAGATGGCTGTAGAATCGACGAGGTGGGGCTTCCTCTATTGCCCCAAAGCAGGGCTGCAGAACCCGAAGAAGCGCTGGGACAGGATTGCCCTGGAGCTGGAGAAACGGGGCATTGAATATGACTTCGTGCAGAGTGAGAACTCTGAGAGTGTGGAACGGCTGATGAAGATGTTCATCAACAATGGCTATAAGACCATCGTCATCGTGGGCGGCGACTCGGCGCTGAATGATGCTGTGAACTGTCTGATGCATGAGGAAAAGCGCGTGCGCGAGGAGATTGTGCTGGGCGTGATTCCCAACGGCCTGATGAACGACTTTGCGCGCTTCTGGGAGTTCGACGAGGACAACGACGAGCAGACCGTAGGCTGGCTGGCTCAGCGCCGCGTCAGGAAAATCGACCTGGGCTGCATACGATATACCAACCAGAAACAGGAGAAGTGCCACCGCTATTTCCTGAACTGCATCAACGTGGGCATGATTGCCGACATCATGAACCTGCGCCGCCAGACGCGACGCCTGTTCGGTTCGCGCACGCTTTCGTTCATCACCTCGCTCTTCGTGATGCTCTTCCACCGCATGGAGTACAAGATGCGCATTCGCATCAACGACGAGGTGATTGACCGCCGCATCATGACCATGTGTATCGGCAACTGTCGTGGCTACGGGCAGACGCCTAATGCTGTGCCCTACAACGGCATGCTCGACGTGAGCGTCGTCTACAATCCGCAGGTCGTGCAGCTCATCGAGGGCCTCTGGCTCTTTGCCACAGGACGCTTCCTGAACCACCGCTCCGTTCATCCCTACCGCACGAGCGAGGTGGTTGTGGAAGAGGCAAAGAAAGCGTTGGTGGGCATCGACGGCCGGCTCATGAAAACGCCTGTGGGAGAATACCGCGTCACGGTGGAGCAGGAGGTCATCAACTTTCTGATACCTGCATAGATTTTTAGCTTAGGACTCTGGAAGAGCCTAAAAAGAACTTAAAAAGGGCAAATTTTACGCTAAAAAGTAAAATAATTGCTCTTTTTTTTGGGTATCCCGCTGAAAATAGTTACCTTTGGTTCTTGAAAACTTAAGAACGAAAACCAAAACTATATTAATACCTTAAAAATAGGAACTATGAGTTATTTACGATTTGAAAAAGCCGTGATGACAAACTTGGAGGAGTCGCTGCGTCGTGAATTGCTTCGGACAAACCGCTCTGGCGCCTACAGTTCGTCTACGCTGGTAGACTGCAATACGCGCAAGTACCATGGTTTGCTCGTTGTTCCCGTGCCCGAGATTGACGATGAGAACCATGTTCTCTTGTCGTCGCTCGACTGCACGGTCATTCAGCACGGAGCCGAGTTCAACCTGGGCCTCCATAAGTATCAGGGCAACAACTACAGTCCTAAGGGACACAAGTACATCCGTGAGTTCGACGCCAGCCTCGTGCCTACGACCACCTATCGGGTGGGTGGCGTCATCCTGAAGCGTGAAACGATTTTCCAGGCCTATGAGGACCGCATCCTTATTCGCTATACGCTGGAAGACGCCCATTCGGCCACGACGCTGCGTTTCCGTCCGTTCCTGGCATTCCGCTCGGTGCGCCAGTTCACTCATGAGAACTCAGTGGCCAGTCGCGAGTATCAGAACGTCGAGAACGGCATCAAGACCTGCATGTATGCCGGCTATCCCGACCTTTACATGCAGTTCTCGAAGAAGAACGAGTTTATCTTCCAGCCCGATTGGTATCGCGGCATCGAGTATCCGAAGGAGCAGGAGCGTGGCTACGCTTCGAATGAGGATCTCTACGTGCCCGGCTACTTCGAGGTAGCTATCAAGAAGGGCGAGTCGATAATCTTCGCTGCATCGACCAAGAACGTGAAGCCTTCGACGCTGAAGAAGCTGTTCGACGAGGAAGTGGGAGTTCGCGTACCACGCGACAACTTCTACCATTGTCTCGTCACCGCTGCCCACCAGTTCCACAACCGCCAGCCCAACGACGACCGCTACCTGCTGGCCGGCTATCCCTGGTTCAAGTGCCGTGCCCGCGACACATTCATCGCATTGCCGGGACTGACGCTCGCCATTGGTGAGCCCGACTACTTTGAGCTGGTGATGAAGACTGCAGAGAAGGGCTTGCGCGAGTTTATGGAAGAGAAGCCGCTCAGCGTGAAAATCTATGAGATGGAACAGCCCGACGTTCCCCTCTGGGCCGTCTGGGCCATTCAGCAGTACGTCAAGAGCGAAGGCCGCGACAAGGGCTTCAAGCTTTACGGACAGTTGCTGAAGGACATCGTCACTTATATTGAGAACGGCGGACACCCCAACCTGCGTCTCGACGACAACGGACTGCTCTACTCCAACGGTCGTGACAAGGCCGTCACGTGGATGAACTCCACGGCCAACGGACGTCCCGTCGTACCTCGTTCGGGCTATATCGTAGAGTTCAATGCCCTGTGGTATAACGCTCTGAAGTTCTGCGCTTCGATGGCAGCCGAACAGGGCGACCAGAAGAGTGCCGACAAGCTCGAGGCGCTGGCAGCAAAGACCAAGCAGTCGTTTGTCGATACGTTTGTTAACGAATATGGCTATCTGCTCGACTATGTTGATGGCAATATGATGGACTGGAGCGTGCGCCCCAACCAGATATTTGCTGTGGCGCTCGACTACTCGCCGCTCTCGCAGCAGCAGATGAAGAGCGTAGTAGATATATGTACGCGCGAGCTGCTCACTCCGAAGGGACTGCGCTCGCTGTCGCCTAAGAGTGGCGGTTACAACCCCATGTACGTCGGCCCGCAGACGCAGCGCGACTATGCCTACCATCAGGGTACGGCATGGCCTTGGCTGGGCGGCTTCTACATGGAGGCATGCCTGAAACTCTACAAGCGCACACGCCTCTCGTTTGTTGAGCGGCAGATGGTGGGCTACGAAGACGAGATTGACTATCATGCCATCGGAACCATTTCGGAACTGTTCGACGGCAACCCGCCCTTCCACGGGCGCGGTGCTATGGCCTTTGCCATGAACGTGGCCGAAATTCTGCGCACCATGAAACTGTTAGAGAAGTATTCGTATCAGAAATAAGTAAGGAGGAACGACAATGAAAGTATTAATGTTTGGATGGGAGTATCCTCCTCACGTATTTGGTGGACTCGCCACTGCTAACTATGGTATCTCTGAGGGCCTGAAGGCTCAGGGAGATATGGAAATTGCGCTTTGCCTGCCTCATCCCTTCGGCGACGAGAGCCAGCATGCTGCGCGCATTATTGCCATGAATGCTGTGCCCATCGCATGGCGCGACGTTGACTATGACTACGTCAAGCAGCGCGTAGGCAACATCATGGACCCCGACTACTACTTCAAACTGCGTGAGCATATCTATGCCGACTTCAACTACATGAACGTCAACGATCTGGGATGCATGGAGTTTGCGGGCGGTTATCCTGGCAATCTGCACGAGGAAATCAACAACTACTCAATCATTGCCGGACAGGTGGCCCGTACCGAGGAGTTCGACATCATTCATGCCCACGACTGGCTTACCTTCCCGGCTGGCATTCACGCCAAGCAGGTCAGCGGTAAACCCTTGTGCATACATGTTCATGCTACCGACTTCGACCGCTCGCGCGGCAAGGTGAACCCCACCGTCTACTCTATTGAGAAGAACGGTATGGACAATGCCGACTGCATCATGTGTGTGTCGGAACTCACCCGTCAGACCGTGATCAACCAGTATCACCAGGATCCCCGCAAATGCTTCACCGTGCACAATGCCGTCTATCCGCTGCCGCAGGAGTATCAGGACATTCCGCGTCCCGACCACACAGGCAAGGAGAAGGTGGTCACCTTCCTTGGACGTATTACCATGCAGAAAGGTCCTGAATACTTCGTCGAAGCTGCCAACATGGTGCTCCACCGCACCCGTAACGTGCGCTTCTGTATGGCTGGTTCGGGCGATATGATGGATGCCATGATCTACCTGGCTGCTGAGCGCGGCATTGCCGACCGCTTCCACTTCCCGGGATTCATGCGCGGCAAGCAGGTTTATGAGTGCCTCAAGAACAGCGATGTCTACGTCATGCCCTCTGTTTCAGAGCCGTTCGGCATCTCGCCCCTCGAGGCTATGCAATGCGGAACGCCCTCGATTATCTCGAAGCAGTCTGGCTGTGCCGAAATCCTTGACAACTGTATCAAGGTCGACTATTGGGACATTCACGCCCTGGCCGATGCCATCTACAGCATTTGCGCCAACGAATCGCTCTTCACCTATCTTAAAGAAGAAGGCAAGAAGGAGGTCGACCAAATCACTTGGGAGAAAGTGGGTGCCTGGATACGCACGCTCTATCGCCGTACACTTGGCTGGGAACAATAAATAAGTTAAGAACAAAGAATTAAGAGTTAAGAAGATATGAAAACAATTTGCTTATATTTCGAAATACATCAGATTATTCATCTGAAGCGCTATCGTTTCTTCGATATCGGCACAGACCACTACTACTATGACGACTACGAGAACGAGCGCAGTATCAACGACATCGCCGAGCGCAGCTACATGCCCGCCCTGAACGCACTCGAGCAGATGATTAAGGAGAACGGCCAGTACTTCAAGGTGGCTTTCTCGCTCTCGGGAACTGGTATCGAGCAGCTCGAGATGCACGCTCCGCAGGTGCTCGAGAAGCTGCAGGAGCTCAACAAGACCGGTTGCGTGGAGTTCCTCGCCGAGCCTTACAGCCACGGCCTTTCGTCATTGGCCAACGAGCAGTCGTTCGCCCGCGACATGAAGAAGCAGGTGGAGAAAATCAAGGAGTACTTCGGACAAGAGCCGAAGGTGGCCCGCAACTCGTCGCTCATCTATAGCGATGACATCGGTGCACAGATTGCTGCTTTGGGCTTCAAGGGCATGCTCACCGAGGGTGCTAAGCACGTGCTCGGATGGAAGTCGCCTCACTACGTGTATAACTGCAACATTGCTCCTAACCTGAAGCTGCTGCTGCGCGACGTAGAGCTGTCTGACGACATCTCTCTGCGATTCAACAACGCCGAGTGGGAGGGCTATCCGCTCTTTGCCGATGCCTATATCGACCGCATCGCCCGTCTGCCAGAGGAAGAGCAAATCATCAACATCTTCATGGAACTGTCGGCTCTTGGTATTGCACAGCCCCTCAGCAGCAACATCCTCGAGTTCCTCAAGGCGCTGCCCGCATGTGCTAAGGAGAAAGGCATCACCTTCTCGACGCCTACCGAAATCTGCATGAAGGTGAAGAGTGTGGGTGCTATCGACGTGCCCGACACCCTGTCGTGGGTCGACGAGGAGCGCGACTGCTCATGCTGGCTGGGTAATGCCATGCAGCGCGAGGCCTTCCAGAAACTGTACAGCGTGGCCGACCGTCTGCTCATTGCCAACGATCCCCGCATCAATCAGGACTGGGACTACCTGCAGGCTTCAAACAACTTCCGCTTTATGACCACCAAACCCTCGAACGTAGGTCTCGACCGTGGCATCTACAGCGGTCCGTTCGATGCCTTCACCAACTACATGAACATTCTCGGTGACTTCATTAATCGCGTGAACTCCCTCTATCCGCTCGACATCGACAACGAAGAGCTCGACTCTTTGCTCACTACCATCAAGAATCAGGGTGACGAAATCGAAATGAAGGATAAGGAAATCACACGTCTGAAGGCCAAGCTCGAGAAGCTGGAGCCGAAGGAAGCCAAGCCTAAGAAGGCTGCAGCTCCCAAGAAGGCAGCTCCCAAGAAGGCAGCTCCAAAGAAGGTAACAGAAAAGAAGTAACAGAGACCTTCGGATAAAAATTAACGGACTCAAATCTGAGTCCGTTAATTTTTTATTCTTACTTGTTGGCTATCTTTACGCTAAGCTTCTGCAAGTCGCGGTCGGCACTCGACGAGCCAACGAACAATTCATACTGGTCAGGAACCACGCGCATGGTGTTAGTCTTGGCATCCCACAACTCGAAGCGTTCGCGGGGCAGGGCGATGGTCACGTCGCGGCTCTCACCGGGCTTCAGCGTCACACGGCTGTAGCCGCGCAGCGTCTTCAGCGGTCCGTCGGTGTCGGCCGGACGACGGATGTAGACCTGCACAACTTCAGTTCCCTCGCGGCTGCCCGTATTCTTGACGCTCACCGTCAGCTGTCCGTTCTTGAACTTCGGCTTGCCGTAGGCAAAGGTGGTGTAGCTGAGACCATAGCCGAAGGGGTAGAGGGGTTCGTCCTTGAAGTAGCGGTAGGTGCGGTTGGTCATACGATAGTCGAGGAAATCTGGCAGCTGGTCGACACTCTTGTAGAACGTGACGGGCAGCTTTCCGCTGGGGTTCACGTCGCCAAAGAGTACACCTGCCAGCGCACGTCCACCTTGTTCACCGCCATACCACGCCTGTATGATAGCATCGCACGACTCGCTTTCGGGCACCAGTCCTACGGCACCGCCAGAGCAATTGACAAACACGATCTTCTTTCCTGCCTTATGGAGCTGGGCCAACAGCTGGCGCTGTGCCTGTGGAAGTTCGATGTCGGTACGGTCGCCGCCACGGAAGCCGGGCTCGCTGACACGCATCTCCTCGCCCTCGACGCGCGGCGAAATGCCGCCCACGAAGACGATGGTCTCAGCGTCGCCTATCTTGGCGAGCTGCTGTTCGAGGGTGGGGGCGTACTTCTTGCGAATGTCGAACTGCATGACGGCCATGCCAGTCTCCTGCACATAGTCTATCTGCAGACGATAGTTGCGTCCGGCCTTTACGTTGATGTCCTGGCGACTTTCCTGAATGCGGTTGCGAGGTTTCCAGATGTCGACGAGCGTATCGCCGTTCAGGATGAGGCGCACCTTATCGTCGGCACCAAGGGTGAGCGTCAGCGTCTCATCTTCGGTAGGAATGAAGGTTCCGTCGTAGCGGGCTGAGAAGTGCTCCAACTCTACACCGGGGGCAAAGACGGTGTTGCCGCCGTTGCTCAGGTTAATGGGCTCGGCCATGTTGACGGTGGTAACGGGCTCGCCCTTCATCTCCTCGTTGTTCCAGTAAGCAGCCTGCATGCCCTTACTGCCCAGAGGAGCGGTGATGAGGTTGAAGCGGCTCTCGGTCACTTCGCTGCGTGTCAGGGCGCAGCCCGGTACATACTTGACATCGTTGCCCAGCTGCTCGCGAATGCCCTGCAGGGCGGTGATGGTTTGCGTGGGATAGCCCGAGTAGTTGCCCCACTGCATGATGGAGTCGGCGGCATTGGGACCCATGACCACGATTTTCTGGTTCTTGCTGAGCGGCAGCACACCATTGTTCTTCAGAAGCACGATGCCTTCGCTGGCTACTTTAAGGGCCTTCTGCTTGTGTTCTTTCGAGGCAATGACGCTGGCGGGTATTCTTGTCCACTCCACAAGCGCATCGTCATCGAAGTCACCCAGCTGGAATCGGGCAATGAGCAGGCGACGCAACGAGCGATCGAGGTCGGCTTCCTTGATGTCGCCACGCTTGACAGCAGCAGGCAGGTTGCGGTAGACGGAACCACACTCTACGTCGGTGCCGTTGAGTACAGCCTTGGCCGCAGCCTCTTCGTTGTCCTTGGCCACGTTGTGCCACTGGGGCAGGAAGTCGCGAATGGCACCACAGTCACTGGTAATCAGTCCCTTAAAGCCCCATTCGTCGCGCAGTATTTGCTGCTCGTAGCGGCTTTGAGAGCAGCAGGACTGGCCGTCGATGCGCTGATAGGCGCACATCACTTCAGCTACATTACCTTCCTGCACCAGCGCTTTGAAGGCGGGTAAGTAGGTCTCCCACAAGTCTCGCTCGGGCAGGTCTTCGATATTGAAGGTGTGGCGGTTCCATTCCGGGCCGCTGTGTACAGCAAAATGCTTGGCGCAAGCCAGCAGCTTGCGGTACTTCGTGTTGTCGGGTCCCTGTAGTCCGCGCACTACGGCCAGTCCCATCTTCGACGTCAGGTAGGGGTCTTCGCCGTAGGTCTCCTGACCGCGTCCCCATCGCGGGTCGCGGAAGATGTTGATGTTAGGTGTCCAATAGGACAAGCCTTGGTAGCGTTTCACGCTGCCCGATTTCTTGGCTTGCTGGTTCTTGGCGCGCGCTTCGTCGCTCACTGCCGTAAACACTTCTTGCACCAGGGCATCGTCCCATGAGGCTGCCATGTTCATGGTGATGGGGAACACGGTGGCATAGCCGTTGCGGCCCACGCCGTGCAGGGCCTCGTTCCACCACTGGAATGCAGGGATGCCCAAACGCTCGATGGCGGGCGACACGTCCATCATTAACTTGGCCTTCTCCTCAACGGTCAGTCGTTTCAGCAGGTCGTCGGCACGTTTTTCGGCTGTAAGGTTGCTGTCCTGATAGGGCAGTTTCTGGGCTGTGCCGGTCAGTGAGGCACCAAGCAGCAGCGCGAGTAGGATGCTTTTCTTCTTCATTATTGCTGTATGTATTTCTTGTGGTTACTGATGTAGATGCCTTTGCCGGGCTTGGATACTTCCTCGCCTCGCAAGTTGAAGATCTTATGGTGGAAAGTCACGGGGCGTACGTCGCTGATGCCCGTGTCGTCCTTGGTCTTCACCTCGCCCGTAATCGTCACGTTGCCAATGGCCAGCTGCTTGTTGTTGGCCAGACTGAGCACGTGGAGCACGAGTTTGCTCATGCCGGGAGCAGAGCTCACGTTGTAGATGTCGCGACTATACTTGGAATAGGTCTCGCGCTCGGGCGAAAACCCCATCTCCACTTCCTTCTTGCCGTCAGCATTTTGCCAATAGATGTCGAGCTTACCACCGTTGGTGCCGCATTTGATGGCATGAAAGGCAACGTTCGTCGGGCGGAAATAGTAGCCCTCGGCCATGTTGACGTTGAAGGTGATGGCATTCTCGGCGTTGGCCTGCGATTCGTTGCTGTTCTTGGGCTGCAGCTTGGTGAGCACGGCGCCGCTGTTCGATTGGGTGCCGGCATACGAGAGATTGCTGCCTAATTCGCATTCTGCCGTCAGATAGTTTTTGATGGCATCGTCGTAGGTAGGCATCTGCCCTGTCTTGCCCGTGTTAAACAGCCAGTTGATTTTTCCGGTGGCATTGGTCTTCATGCCAGGTTCTTCGTCTTCACCAGGGGTGTAGACCTCCTCGATATAGCCTTGCTGTTCGCCTCCTTCGTTCTGATGGGCGGTGATGTCGGCAACGAGTGAGTTCATGTAGACCTCCAGGTTGGTGTAGCCTTCGGCATTAGTCTGGTTGCCGTCGCTGGCATTGTTGGGGTTCAGCCCGTTCTTCGTCTCCCATTCGTCGGGCATGCCGTCGCCGTCGGTGTCCTTGGGTGCAGCTTCGCTCTTCAGTTCAGGCCAGCAGGTGGGAATGAGTGATGCAACATCGGTCTGCGAGTTGATGAAACCGCTGTCGTTGCCACTGCCCGTGAAGGTAGCCTCGCCCAGTTGTGTGTCTTCGATGATGATTTCGTCGAGCTCATCGCGGTGGAGCGAGGCACCCACATACTTCAGCACCTGTTCGTAAGCTTTCTCGGCCGTGTGGGTAGTGACGGCTACAAATGGTATCGGCTCGTTGATGCGCATGGTGTCCTTCGTGGCCTGGGTGTAGGTATAGTCTACTCCGCTGCCATTGCTGATTTGATTGTACATGCCATAGGTCCAATTGTCCTTCGTCACGTTGCTGTGCTTGGTGTTCACGTTGCCCGTCACGTAGTATTTTCCCCAGACGTGCCACATGACGTCCCAACCGTTGGGATTGGTGTCGTGGTTGGTATAGCTTGTGGTGCGAATGCCGATGCCGGCAATGCGCTGCTGGATGTTGGTACCGCGTTTCATGGTGGCCGGTCCCGGTTTATAGTAGTTGTTCACGATGTTCACTTTCATGCCTTCACCACCATAGCATCCGTTGCCGCCCCAATTGTAAATCACGTTGTTGCGCATGTCCATCCGCTCGTCAGTCTGTGTGCCGGTACGCGGGCCTAAGCGGGGAGTGCGTGAGGTGTGATGGGCAATGAGGTTATGATGAAACGACGCACCGGCGCCACCCCAGTTGCCACCGTAGCCGTGAGCTCCCTTGGAGTGGCCGCTGTTGACAAGGCTCTGCGAGGTGATGCTCCATTGCACGGTGAGGTTTCGGCCGCCATAGACCGACAGGCACTCGTCGATGCTCCACGATACGGAGCAGTGGTCTACGATAATGTTGTTGTCGTCCATCGAGCCGAGACCGTCGCCCTCGTGATGAGCCACCTGCTGCTGTCCAAGACGGAAGCGCATATATCGGCAAATCACATTAGAGCCTAATGTTACGGGATAGTCAGCCAGGCAGATTCCGTCGCCAGGGGCAGTCTGTCCGGCAAGGGTGGTGTTGTTGTTGATTTTCAGTGCCGACTTCAGGAAGATGGTTCCACTTACGTCGAAGATGATGGTACGTGGTCCGGTCTGTGAGTTAGCCCAACGCAGCGTTCCCTTCGAACCGTCGTCAGCAAGGCTGGTCACGTGGTATACCTTTCCGCCGCGTCCGCCAGTAGTGTACTTACCGAAGCCTTCTGCTCCAGGGAATGCCGGAGTCTTCTCTGTGCCTGCCATTGCCCACGAGGGGAATGCCACGAGGAGTGCGAGCATGCCCAGAATGATGTTACTGATTTGTTTCATGTCATGTCGTTTTTGCTTTTGATGTTGCAAAATTACGAATAATCTGCGAAATAGAGGTGTATTATTATATTAAATAATGTGGAATAATTACCCAAAGGCAAAAAAAGTCCTCGACAGCCGATGACTGTCGAGGACTTTCGTTATGGATTGTCGTTGAACGACTTATTTCACGAACATCTTCTTGCCATTGACGATGACTACACCCTTGTAGCTGTCGTCAACCTTCTGGCCAGAGAGGTTGTAGCGAACGGCGTTCTTGTTCTGAACGAAGTTCACGTTCTGGATGCCGGCAGCTTCTCCAGCAGTGATAAGTACAGCACCTACATATTCGAACATGTTAGCAGTCTCATGGTCTATGCCAGAGTACACATTATCAACTTGCTCGCCAGTGACATCACCGATAACGCGTACTTGAACGCTCTCTAGGTTCTCGACCTCGGCTGGCAGAATGCCTTTCAGCTCTGTCCAGCCCCAGTGTACACCATTGGGCTCAGAAGCACCTGCGTAGGAAGCTGGCTTCGATTCCATATCTACTTTCGCAAAGTTGATCCAGGTCTGGCCACCATCGATAGAGTAGTCGGCCAGCTGCGTCTTGTAACCAAAGTTATCGGTACCGCAGAATGCAGAGAATACAACATTATGAAGGTCTTTCGTAGAGAAGGTGAATACCAGGAAGTCGGGCTTGTTTTCTGCACGAACAATAGCGGGTGACTTACGCGAAAGAACGCAAATCTGCTGGTCGGCAGCATCCTCGCCAAACTTACTGGAACGCCAGTTGAAGCGGTTCTCGGAACCATTAACCACGCGATAGTCACCGCTAACGGCAGCATTCAGTGTGTCGCACATCATCATCGTAGCCACAGCACGGTTGCCTTCTGCATATACGTCAGCCTCGTAGTTGGTGAGCTTGTTCTGGCCAGCAGCGGGAGTCTGCGAAAAGTCGAACCAAGAAACAACACCGCTGATTGCAGACTCGTAGGTAGCGGTCAGGTCGAGATTGTCGGTAAGTTCGATGACACGGATAGTCTCCATAGAACCGTCGCTCCACCCCTTAAAGGTGTTTAGGGTGCGCAGGGCGTTGTTATGGTCGTTGAGGGTAATCGTGATTTTGTCGCCTGTGAAGTACTTCTCCTGCATAGGTTCAATAGCGTAGCTTACGGTCTTAGAACCGGAAATCTTGATACTGACTGCGACTTCCTTAATCACCTTGTCGGTGTAGTTGTTCGTGTCGCCAAGAGGTGCACCATTCTTACCGGCAGCGTGTACAGCGTGCTGGTCGTTGATTTGGAACTTGTCGTTCTTGGCATCAACGAAGTCGCTCCATGCAAAACCTGCATCTTCCATGGTCAGGAACGAGAATTCGGCTTCCTCGTTCTCGTCATTGCCAATGGGAATAATGTTGCCCATGTCGATAGCGTCGTTCATGTCCTGGTATTTGTAACCATAGAGGATGTTGTTTTCGAGCTGAACCAGACCACCATCGAGGTTGGTGAGGTTAACGCCCTTTGCAATACGTGCATCAACAGAGTCCTGAGTCAGGAAACCGTTGGCCTCGTCTGTCTCTCCATAGATGCCAACACCAGCATGAGAACCGTTGGTGTCACCGAAACGACCATTCATCTCGTCAATCCAGTTGGGCTGCACAATGATGTTGTTCTTAATATGGAACTCAGACTCGGTGCTTACACCTCCAGCATATCCAAGCAGTGATGCTTTACTCCACGCGCAGACGGTATTGTTCTCGAACACTACCTTCACAGCCTGACGACCCGTATTCTCAGTCATGGTGCCAAAGCTTACAATACCATTCAGATAGGTAAGGTCATAGAACGTGTTGTTCTTGAAGGTCATCTCGTTTACAGGCTGTGCCATATAGATGGCAGGCATGGCTGAAGCCTGACGGAAACCATTGTGAACCACGCAGTTCTCCATGCGGAACACCTTCATGGTACCAGCATCGGTATTCTTGTTCTGAGCTTCGGCACGATAGAGCGAACGGCAGAGCTCGGTAAGTTCGCAGTTCACGAATTCCAGCGTGTCGATGTAGTGCTTCAAGGTGTCCTTGAAGTTCATCAGGTGCTTCGAGTTGCCCCATACACCCTGTGTCTGCATGAGCCTCAGATTCTCATAGTGCAGTGAAAAACCATCAGCCTCGGTATTGTTGGCTGGCAGTTGCATTTCCATCTTGAGGGTTGCACGTTCGCCAGTCTCCTCATCGTTTACACCGATGAAGTGGATGTTGCGCAACGTAGGCTGCATTTTACCAGAAGCATCGTTCTTCAAGGTCTTTGCATCGATAAGTCCCTGAATGTAGACGTAGGCAGTACTGCCCTTTTCCAGTGTTGCAATTTCCGTGAGGGCATTGTTGAACTCCGTGGCATTGGTCACGTCGTACCTCTGAACTTTTTGCGCACTTGCAAAACCGCACATAAGCACGGCTGCACAAATCAAAGTAAAGATTTTCTTCATAAGTTTGTTTTTTGTTATTAATTAGTTAATACTAGCGAAAATACGTTTTAGTCGATATTTGGGTGCAAAGTTATGAAATATTCTTCAAAGCACAAAGGTTTTTCCTTTTTTTATTTACGTTTTGCCATAAATCGCCCGTCGTTTTGTGGCAAATCGTCGGACGTTTTGCCATAAATCGCAGCGCGTTTTGGCCCAAAACGCCTGACGATTTGGGCCAAAACGCAAAACAAATTGGGCCAAAACGACTTGCGTTTTGGCCCAAAACAGATGATGGAGTGGGGGAATTAGTCTTTCAAATCCCACTTGATGAAGTAGCCGTCGGTATTGATGCTACGGCTCACTTTCGACTGTGTGCCAGCGGGATACTTGGGTGCGATGCGGGCAATTACGCTGTCGCAGGCTGCAGCGCGGTTGCCGCGTCCGCCATTGCTCCAGCGATCGGCCATCTTGCAGAGGTAGCTGTAAGCCTTGCCTTCGGCCAGATATTCCTTCAGATATTCGTCGGCAATGGCCCAGTCGTACATTTCCTTCAGCTGCTCCTCGGTGAGGTTAGTCTCCTCAGGCAGGGGAAGGTCGTGCATGGTTCCGCGGGCGGCACCGGCAATTCCTGTGTTGGCGCTGCCACGGGCTGCATAGTTGGGATTGCTCAGGTCGAAACCGCCACCGCCAATCCACGAAGCATACTTGGGATACCAGTATTCGGTGTCGTCGGGCAATACGTGGTCGGGGAAACGGTTGCCCAGACCATTGTTCAGGATGCAGCGTGCCACCTCGAAATGTCCCAGGTGTGTCTCGGCTTCAGCCAGCAGGAAGTGGAAGTCATGACCACGGAAGGTGGGAATCGTAGGCTCGATCTTGAAGAGCGTAGAACCGTCGCCGATGTAGCCCCATGTGCCATACTGATAGCCAGTGACGGCACCCTGTACGTTCGTGTGATAGCGCTTGTAGTAATACTTCGACACGCAATCCTGTCCGCCAAGGTTCGACATGACGATTTGCTGCTCGATGCTGCGGATGTCGTAGTCGTTGTAGAGCTCTTTGCCGTAAGTAGAGGGACGCAGATAGAAAGCATCGTCGCTGGGATATTCAGGGCAGAGGTACTGTACGATGCGATTGCGCTGGTGCTGCTCGTAGTTGTACATGATTCCGCTGATGGCCTGTGTCTTCAGACCCACGCCTTCGGTTGCAAAGAGGTCTACATAAGAGTACCACTGCTGACGTATACCGGCAGACAGCTCCACGTTGAGCTGATAGACCTGCGAGGCGGCATAGCGCCAGTCGTCGATGTTACGACCGTTGTCGCTACCATAGAGCACGAAGCCGGGCAGGGGGAAGCTGGGATAGTTGGTCTCTTCGCCACCAAACGGATAGCTGTGGATGGAGTAGATGTAGTCGAGAATGGTGTTGCGGATTTCAGTCCAGTAGGGGCGTGCTGCATCCTCGCTGAGGTAGTTGCAGAGCCACGACATGAACTCCATCTTCATAATCATGGCCGGTGGGGTCATGTACTGCCAGGTGATGTAGGGCGACATTTCCTTGTTTTCCGGGTCGAGCCATTCGTACCAATACATATCGAGGTCGGGTGCGATGTGCATGCCGTCGACGTCGATGCCGGTAGTCAGCAGTTGGATGGCTTTCTCGGCCAGCGTCTTCATGTCGCATTTGGTGAACACGCTGGTGTCGTCGAGTTCCTTCTTCTCTATGAGCGGGTCGTCGAACCAGTAGGCCTGGCCATAGATGCGTCCCAGCATGAGGTATGCCCATGCCTTGATGCGCAGTGTGCAGCTGAGCATGGGAATGATGTGACTCTCGGCCTCTTCGCTGATGGCTCCTTTACGCTCGTGGTGGAACTGCCCCATCTTGTTGATGTAGTCGTTGCAGGCAATGATGATGGCATAGTAGCACGTGGGGTCGGCGTAAGGGTTGCCGTCGGTCGACTCGTAGTTGTAGATGCGCTTCAGGTCGTCGGGAGCATTCTCGGTGGTTTCCAAGATGTTAGCGCGAGTGTCTGTAAGCCAGATGGCGTGGTCACCTGCTTCCTGCACTTTGTTCAGAATGCCCAGCATGCCCTTGTATATTTCGTCTTCCTTGTCGATATAGTCCTTCTCGTTGATGATGTTGTTAGGATCAGTCTCGAAGAAGTCGGAGCAGGAAGTGAAGGCAGCTGTCAGGCCACAGCTCACCAGACTGGCTGCGAGGAATGTCTTTATGCTTTTGGTCTTCATAATCGTTTCAATTATCAATTGTCAATTATCAATTCGTTAGAAGTTCAGGTTGAAGCCCACCTTGAGGGTGACGGGCAGCGTGGTCTTGGCGTAATCGAAGCCGCGCAGACGCTCGTCGTAGCTATAGGCAAACTCGGGGTCTCCGCCCAGATAGCGGGTAATCGTGAACAGATTCTCGGCAGCTACGAACACATTGCCCGAACGGACGAACGAGAAGAGCTTGTCGAACGCATAGCTGAGCTTCACTGAGCGCAGTTTCAGGTAGTCGCCATCCTCAATCCAGCGGTCGCTGAAGAGGTTGTTGCCGATGGCGTCGCCATAGTTGGCACGCGGCA
The DNA here is from genome assembly GCA_902771785.1 of uncultured Prevotellaceae bacterium. Classification (GTDB taxonomy): domain Bacteria; phylum Bacteroidota; class Bacteroidia; order Bacteroidales; family Bacteroidaceae; genus Prevotella. The sequence goes on along the minus strand of CACXYH010000019.1, from coordinate 45,364 downwards.
TGGAGGTCTGCTGTCCCTCCACCTGCCAGCGGTTCAGTACCGATGTGGTCTGGTTGTAGAAAGTTGACATCGACTCGGCATCGCGGCGAGTAGCATTGTAGAGGCGGTTGCCCAAGCTATAGCCGAAATTGGCATCGAGCGTAATCTTCTTGTAGCGAAGCATGAGGTTCAGTCCGCCGAAGACCGAAGGCAGGGCGCTGCCCAGCGTGGTCTTGTCGGCATCGTTGATGATTCCGTCTTCGTTCAGGTCGACAAAGCGTACGTCGCCTGCCTGGTAGGCAATGCCGCTGCTGTTGACCAGACCGTCGGCCAGAGCCTCGGCAGTAGTGGCATAAATACCATCGGTGAGATAGCCATAGAACTTATAGGGCGTTTGGTCGACAGCCATGAGCATTTGAGCATCGTCGCCATTATAGCCTGTGTACTTGATGAGGTTGCGCTCAGGACCTCCCAGCGACTTCACGGTGCTCTTCAGGTTGGTGATGTTGCCAGCGATGATGAGGTCGAAGTCGCGCGTCATGATGGGGGCAAGACGGAAGGACACTTCAACGCCGTGGCCGGAAATCTTACCCATGTTCTCATAATAGTCAGTCGAGCCATAGACGGCCGAAACACCACTGTTGAGCAGCAGGTCGTAGCTCTCGTTGATATAGGCGCTGATGCCTACGTCAAGTCGTCCCTTCAGCAGAGAGGCGTCGATGCCGAAGTCAAGCTGACGTTTCTTCTCCCACGTGAGCTTGGTGTTGGGCATGTTGGCACGGGTAATGGTTCCGATACCATACTCACTGAACACACCACTCACGTAGTAGTTCTTGCCGTAGTTGCTCGAGAAGCGGCTGTTACCCGAAAGGCTGGCTTCGACCGAAAAGTTCAGACGATTGAAGCAAGAGGGCAGCACGCCTGTGTTGGCCATCATGAAGGTGACTCCAGCTGACGGGAAGAAACCGAAGCGGGCAGCATCGGCACCGCTGATGCTGGTACCGTCGACAGCCAGACCCACTTGTCCGCGCAGAATGCGGTTCCAGATGTAGTCGGCATGCAGATTAAAGCCCATGTAGTTCCACTCCAGGTTGTCGCCCGTTGAGGTCTTCTCATCGTTAGTCACGTCGAGCGTGCGGTTGTAGTCGTTGGCCGTGTTGTAGCCGGTAGACCAGTCGTACTCCACATTGCGGGTCATGGCGCGAGCCGAAGCCATGGCGTTGAACTCGTGGACTTTATTGAAGATGCGGTTGTATTGTGCCTGCAACTGATAGGTGTTCATGAGCTGACGGATAACACCATTGCTCACCTGGTTGCGACCTGTTCCAAAAATCTGGGGAATGATGGCCTGGTTGCTGACACCCGGAATGAACATGGTCTCTTCGGTGTAGTTGTAGTACAGATTGATAAGAGCCGACAGCTTCAGGTAGTCATTGGCCTTATAGTTCAGTCCGATTCCGGCATTGGCGTCATAGATCTTGTCGGCACCCTCGGCAGTATTGACCAGTGCCAGCGGGTTGCTCACGTTGTTGTAGGCCGTGAAGGGAATGGCGTTCACCTGCCACACGTCATATTTTGCATAGGTGCTCAGCACCGAGCCGTCGGTCTGCTTGGCGAAGGCTCCTACTTGAGGCATGCTGCGATAGGCTGCCATCAGCGGGTTCACCTCAGGACGCATGCCTACGTTCTGCAGGTCGCTGGTGACATAGGCCAGACCTACGTTGGCTGTGATGTCTACCTTACGGCTTACCATCACGTCGCTACTGATAAGCGTATGATAGCGGTCGCTGCTGGTGTTGCGGAGTGTTCCCCTGTTGCCAGTGTAGCCGAAGGAGATGTTGTACTTGGCGATTTCATCACCTCCTTCTACGCGGAAGATGTTTTCTGTCTGGAAGCCATTCTTCTGGATTTCCTTCATCCAGTCGGTGTCTTCATTGAAGAGATAGCTGTAGTTGTTCTGTCCGTTGGCAATGAAAGGATAGTCGGCAGTAAGGGCGGTGAGCGACGGGTAGACGCTCATGCCGATGTCGCTCAGGTAGTTACGATACTGGGCTGCGTTGAGCATGGGAAGCGACGAGTTCTTCAGGTTCAAACCATATTGGCCACTGAAGGAGATGCGGGTCTCCAGGTTGTCGCTCGTTGCCTGTTGCGTCTCAATCATGATCACGCCGTTGCTGCCTAATGAGCCATACATGGCAGCGTCGGCTCCCTTCAGGACTGTAATGCTGCGGATGTCTTTAGGCGAATAGCCAAAGAGCAGGTCGCGCGAATAGCCATTGATGATGCCTGACACCTCGTTCTGCCCCATGTAGGGTATGCCGTTAATCACGATGAGCGGTGCATTGTCGGCAACGAACGAGTGGATGCCGCGTATGTTCATATAGGTACCTTCACCAGGCATACCGCTCTTCTCAATCACCTGCAGACCAGCTACTTGGTCGCGTGTGGCGGCAGCCACCGACAGCTTCTGGCTGAAGTCTTTGTTTTCTATGCCAGAAATGGTTGCTGAACGTACATCTCGCGACTGGGTGGCGTATGACGTCTCTGCCTTACCATTGTAGAGTGCTTCCTGTTGAGGGGTGAGCGTGATTTCGAACGAGCTGTTGCCATTCTTCTTCTGGAGAAGTCGAAGGGGTACGGAGCGGTCGTAATAGCCTTCGGCCTTAATACTGACAAGTGCATCCTTGTCGCTGGTGTTAATCTCAAAGGCTCCGTTCTGGTCTGAAAGCACAGAGTTCTTTTCGCCTACGATAGTGATGATGGCGCCAGAAATAGGCTGCCCGTTCGTGGCCTTCACCTGCGACTTTACGATGGTGCCTTGTGCTGAAACAGCAGTGGTCATCAGGCCAGCTGCCAGCAGGATATATAGTCTTTTTATCATATATGCTTATTCTGTTAAGAGGTGCATGTATTAGTAGTTGTTATGTGTGGGGCGCAGGCACCAGTGGTACATGAGCATCTGGCCGTAGTTGCTGCCGTCGCCCGGTTCCGTGCGTTTGTATCTGTAGCCCATGTCTTCAGACTCTACACGAATGCGGAATGGTCCGTTCTCTTTCAAGGTGACGATTCCTACGGTGTAGCCATCGGTGTCGTAGGCTGCAGCGTTGTTGTCGTATTCAATCCACACTTGCGGGTCATAACCCTCAGGATAGCCCGGGGCCTGAATGCCATACACGGGGATGTCGTTGGCAATACGGTCGGCATTCATGCTGCCCGACTTCAGGTTAGAGGTCACGAGCGAGTCGTTGAAGTAGAAGTTCAGCATGTAGATAGAGTTACGGTCGAAGCCCATGCGCAGGAAATACTCGCCTGCTGGCAGACGGCACTCCAGCGCCTCGTCGGTTTCAGGGTCATAGATGAGACCGCTGTATTCAACGCCGCAGACCAGCGAATCGGTTACTGCCTCTTCCGTAGGACAGGCCGAAAGCAGGTTGTAGTCGATGATGGGCCAACCGTACTGCGACAGGGCGTCGTAGGAGCCAAGCGTTGACACGGAGGTTGCGAAGCCGTCGAGGTTAATCCAGTTGAAGTACTTGCGCATGGTTGCTTCGTCGTTTCGCATGTTACGTGCATTCCAAATCTGATAGAAGCGTGTCTTTACGCGGTAGATAATGACGTGGTTGGGAATCTTCAGATTGGTGCAGAAGTAGGCGTAGCCATTGCTGAGGTTCACGCGGTTGGCAGCATCGACTGTCTGGACGCTGGGCCGCCACCATGTTTCGTCGGCAGCCTTATAGGTGGTCTCGTCGGCCACCTCGTCGATGACCATGCGATAACCGTCAACGCTTTTGAAGTCGGGAGCCGAAGCATTCACTTCGTCTGCTTCCAGTCGGTTGTTGGAGAAGCAGGCGCGAACAATCCATTCCTCAAACTTGGCGCGGTCGGCATCGGTCGAGGGGCGGTTAATCCATTGGGGAATGCTGTCGAGTGCACTTCTGATAGCATTCTCAATCTGAGCGTTCGTGGGGATGAAGACGGTGGTTACATAGTTCTCGTCGCGCATGTTCCAATAGTTTACACCGTTATTCGTGTAGCGGTCCATCAGGGAGTTACGCGTGACCCACACGGTGTCGTAGACCGTTTCACCAGCTTGGTTGATGCCTATCTCGGCACTGTGCTCACGGTCGAAGACGCGCTCCTCGTAGTTCCTCACCAGTTGCTTGAAGGTGCTGTAGTCGTCGCCCAGCGCATTCAGGTATTCGTAGACCGACTGGCGAACGGGCATTACGCCATCGATGTAGTAGATGTATCCGTTTTGGGTCTTGACGGTTTTCGTGATGTTGAAATTATCAATCTTCACTTGACTGCCGTTACCATAGATCCAAATGGTCTTGCCTGCACGGTTGTTGATGCCGAAGCCATCGACCAGCTCGCTGGGAGTCACAGCAGCGTCAGATACAGAATAGCGTGCAAAGAGTGTGCGGTCGCTAATGTCTGCACTGCCTTGTCCGAACACGTTGTTGTCGCATACAACGAATGTGTATTGCTTGTCGGCGGTGGTGTTGTCGTAAATCCCTGCCTGTTCAAACAGATTGGAAATCTGGGAAAGCTCGGAAGTCGTGCGCATGTAGCTCACGATGTCTCCGCCGTATACTTCTATCTGCTGCGTTGCGATGGCGGCTTCATCGTAGTGGTCGCTCCAGTCAGAGCAGGCAGTGAGGGCAGCCGATAAGCCGCAGCCTGCGAGACAGCAGATCATGATATGCTTTATCTTGTTTGTCATCATCATATTTGTTTGATATTAAATGGTTGTACTCATTGAATGGGGACAAACTCCAGATAGTCAATCGACAGGTGATAGTTGGAGTTGTTCTTGGCCTCAGTATCCATCAGCGTGATTTTGAACGTGTGACTGCCAGAGCCTTCAAACTCTGCAGCTCCCATGATGGTAGCTTCGCCCAATTGGTAGCGGGGCAGACGTCCCATTCCCTTGTAGAGGTAGACCATGGCTGAACGGTCGTCGAGGTCGAAGCGTGTGAGAGAACCACTGTTGATGAAGTTGTTGTGGTTGATGTCCTTGCAGTAGTGAAGCACAATCTTGTACTTACCGGCAATGATGGTGGGCGTGGTGAATTGTATCCATCCGGCAAAGCCAAGATTCAGAATCATGAAGTTGTTCATGTAGGCTCCATACTGCGCTTTGGTTCCGGAAAGGGCGTCTTTCTTATAGCCCACTCGGCGATAGGTGTTGATACGCGCTTTCGTCTCATTGGCCAGATATTTGAATGAGGTGATGGTGCCGTAGTTTCCGTCGAAGTAGTCTTCTGAGAGGTCTACGTCGCGCATCGTTGCGTCAAGGGGCGATGAGAAGATGTTGCCCAGATTATTGGCAGCTCCATAGCCGTTGACGAACGAGATGATGTCGGGCGAGTTCAGGAAGTCCCATACCACGCGCACTGGGGTGGGGTGGAACACGGGCATGACCGCACCCACACGGTGGATGATGCCATTGCGAGCCTGAATGTTGCTGCGAACGATGGGAATTTCGTTGTTCAGATAGTCGGCGCCCGCCTTCCTGCTTATGGTGATGGCCTGTCCCTTGAACTGGGTGTCGTAGATGAGCGTCTCTTCATCGGCTTCAGGGTCGCTGCTTTCGTACGACAGCAGTTCTTCCTTCGTGTAGGAACGTGGCAGGAAGTGGTACTTGATGTAGTTCGACAGGTCTGCATCCTCGCCAGTGGCGTGGGTGCTCAGGTAGCTCTTCAGTGAAGCAACATCGTTGATGCCTGCTGCCTGATAGACGTAGTCGGGAACTGCCAGACAGGTGAAGTTGTGGTTGGTTACCACCGTTCCGGTCAGTGTGTAAGTGATGCTGCTTACGAGGCTGGCGATGGAGTCGTAGCCGCAGTCGTGAATGGCGGCAGCAAATATCGAATAGGTCTCAGTATCAGCATCGAGCTTGTCCATGATACTCTCCACGAGCGGCTGAATGACATCGTCGAGGGTGAAGAGCACGGCATTGGCGCAGGTGATGGCAGTAAACCGTCCCAGCTTGGCCTGGTTGTTGATGAAGATGGAGTCTTCGGAGAACACGATGTCATCGTGACGTTCCACGTCGTCGACGTTGGTCTCGATGTAGCCGTAGCGAACGGTTAGGTTCGTGCCCAGCAGGGTGGTGTCGGGCAACTCGATGCCTCGTTCGACATAGGCTCGTCCCTGATTGGCATAGTTGTCAATCTGGGTGTCGGTGTACTGCTTATTGTTTATAATATGTACGCGTACGACAGACTTTGCATAGTCTACGGGTAGCTCGCTGACCGAGCTGACGCCCTGCTCCTTCAGAAACTCCTGAATGGCTTCGTTGGTAGGACAGAATACCGTTGCATTTGCAGAGCCGTCCTTCAGCGCATTATAGTAGTTGGCATGTTTCAGCAACTCAATCCAAAGGCTATACTGGTCGGCATCGCGCTCCAGGATGTCGGTGGCTGCCATTTCGGCCTCTTCGGTAGTGGGTGTTACGAAGAGACTGTCCTCGTTAGGGTCGGTGCAACTGGTTGTTGCTGCAACCATGCCACAGATGGTGAGGCATCCTACGAGTAGTTGTTTTATGTTCTTGGTAATCATAATTCTTTCTTTCCTGTTTAATTATTAATTACTTAGAGGTAGTAGGGGTTCTGTTCGAGCAGGTCGTTGGTTCTGATCTCGCTCTCGTTGATAGGCAGATACCAAGCATTCTCGTTGCTCAATACTGAACGAATCCACGACTCGTTGGCACCCTTGTTGTAGGTCACCACGTTGTTGACGAACATTTCCTTGAAGTTGGTCTCACCGCTCGGGTCGGTGTAGCGTCCCATGCGGAGCATGTCGTACCAAGCCTTGCCTTCGCCCGACAATTCCATCAGTCGCTCGTGCATGATGCCTTTCTGCATCAGGTCTTGCAGGCTGGAATGGCTGTCAACTTCGGTCTCGTCGAGGTTGGTGCGCTTCCTAATCTGGTTGATGATGTCGATGGCGGCCTGGTTGTCGGCTTCGCTCTTGCCTAACTGGCGCATGATGAGCGCTTCGGCCTTGAGCAGCATGATGTCGGCCACGCGATAGATAATGAAGTTGCAGTCGTAATCCTGAACGGAGAGACGCTTGGTGTTGTAGCTCGTACCACCGTAGTACTTCCATACGTAGGCATTGGTTGCATTCTCGTAGTTGTCGGCATTGCCATCGGTGATGAAGGCACCGTACATGGTACGCACAGCCTGGTCGTAGTCGAAGATGCCGGTACCGAATCTCTCGCGCAGGCTGCGGTATTCGTTGCGGAACTCATCGAGCATGGCCACAGAATACTGGTACTTATAGCCCGTTATGCTGGGGTCGAACGAGGTGGTCAGCGAGTTGGTCTGGGGTTGTCCTCCACTCAGCTTGTCGTATGACCACTGCACCTCGTAGATGCTTTCATTGCTGTTGCCGGGATTGAACATTGAGAACCAGCTGGTGTGCGTAGGCGTCGACATGAAGCGCGGTGCAGCAGTCGATGAACTTTCCAGGATGGCATTGGCATAGGTGATGGCCTCGTCAAAATCCTGGTTCCAAAGGCAGACGTCGGTCATCAGTGCATAGATGGCCCACTTGGTGGCGCGTCCCTTGGTCTCCCACGTGGTGTTGAACTTCTCTTTGGCTGCATTCATCTGAATGGCTTTCAGCAGGTCGTTCTTGATTTGGGCGATGATTTCTTTCTCGCCCGACTTGGGCAGGTTGAATGTCATCTCGTCGGTCTCGAAAGGCTCGGTGACCAGCGGGGCGTCGCGCCAGTTGCGTACAATGTAGAAGTAGGCCAGTGCGCGCAGCCAGTAGGCTTCGCAATGATGCGAGTTCAGTTCCTCCTGTGTGTAGGTGTCGTCGTTCTCCAATGCCTTTTCGCCGTTCTTCAGTACGAGGTTGGCAGCGTTGACGATCTTATACATCTGCGACCACTTGCTCAGCGTTTTCTCCGTTGGCTTGATTTCAAAGCGTTGCAAGGTGTTGCTTCCGCGCGACGATACGCATCCGGCGCGTAGCTCGCCCCAGGGGATGAGATAGGTCTCGACGGCTTCGCGCAGGTAGTAGTAGCCGGCATTCAGCGTGGCGTCTACTTCTTCCTTCGAGCTCCAGTACTCGTCGGTAGGCTGCACGTTCTCAGGGTAGATCTCCAGGTAGTCGTTGCAACTCGTGAACACTAAGACACTAATAAGTGAGAATATTAATATGCTTATTCGTTTCATAACCTTCAGTTCTTTTAATTCATTACTCTTTCATTTAGAAGTTCACGGTTACACCCATCGAAACGCGCTTTGAGCGTGGCGTCTGCGAGTTGTCTAAGGCCAGGCCGGTGACGCTGCTGGGCAGCGTTACCTCAGGATCCTGTCCGGTATAGTCAGAGAAGGTGAGCAGGTCGTAGCCCGTTACGAATACGCTCAGCGAGTTGACGCTCAGCTTCTTGCAGAAATCCTTTGGGAACGAATAGTTCAGCGAGAGGGTCTTCAGGCGCACGAACGAGCAGTCTTCGACGAAGCGGTCGGAGCCCATGTAGTTCAGACCGTAGTTGTAGAGAGCACGGGGAATGTCGGCATCCACATCGGCCTCGGTGCGCCAGCGGCGCAGGACGGCTGTCGACTGGTTGTCCTTGTTGTACATAGCCTCGGCATTCATGCGGGCCTGGTTGATGACCTTCTGGCCCAAGCGATAGTGCAGGAACACGGTGAGTCCCAGTCCCTTGTACTTCAGGTTGAAGCCGCCACCACCGCTGACGACGGGGTTGTAGTTGCCTATGTAGACAATGTCGTTCTTGTCGATACGGCCATCGTAGTTGACGTCAACGTACTTGGCATCGCCGGGATAGCAGCGATAGGTGCCGTTGTACATGATGATGGGCTGTCCCTGCAGGTCGTACATCACGTTGCCAGCGGCATCCTTGGCATAGGTGTCTTCCAGGTTCTTGTAGATGCCGGCCGACTTGAAGCCGAAGAACGAACCGACGGATGTGCCAGAGAGAATCTTGGTGTTATACACTCCGTTGGCCACCTGTGGGTCGTCGCTGCTCATGTTCTCGGGAAGCTCCACGATGGTGTTGATGTTGCGGTTGATGTTCCAGTTCACGCTGAGGTTCCAGTCCTTGCTCTTAATCACGTTCCAGTCAATGCGGAACTCCCAGCCTTCGTTGCGCAGCTTACCGGAGTTCCAGTAAGCAATCTTTGCCGTAGGATAGCCCATGTACTCGGGAACCACCACGTTCTTTTGCAGCAGGTCGCGGGTGTTCTTGCGATACCAGTCGAAGCTGGCCGTCAGTTTGCCGTCCCACAGGGTGATGTCGGTACCTACGTTGATTTCGGTCGAGGTCTCCCATTTCAGCTTGTTCAGCTGCATGGTTCTCGACGAGATGGCGGGGCTGTCCATGTAGTTGCCAATGGCAGCATAGGTTCCTACGTAGGGCGAGGTGCCGCCGGGTGCATTACCGCTGTTACCCAGCGAAGCACGTATCTTCCATTCCGTAAGCCAGTTGTCGCTCCACTTCATGAAGGGCTCGTCGGCCAGCTGCCAGCTGATACCTACCGAGGGGAACAGACCCCAGCGGTTGTCCTTACCCAGCGATGATTTTCCTTCGTAGTTCACGGTTCCATTGATGGTGTATCGGTCTAAGAAGGTGTATACGACGGAGCCGATGCCCGAGAGGGTGGTCACCTCGCTGGTGCCCGAACCCTGATTGATGAGCACACCGCCGCCGGAACCTGGGTCGGCAATAGATGCCGAAGCCACGTTGTAGCGTTGCGACGAGCTATTGGATGAGCGGCTCTGGGCCGTGCGCCACAGTCCTGTAGCCACGAGCTGGTGTTTTTTGTCGTCCCAGTCCTTGGTAATCATCAGCTTGTTCTCAGTCTGCAGCGAGAAGTTGTTCGAATAGCTGTCGCCAGCCAGGTTGGCAAAGGTGTTGTTGGTCGTGACGCCCGTTGCCGACTGTGGCAGGAACGACTCCGTCTTCTGCGTGTTGTATTTCATCGAGACGTAGCCCGTGTAGCGCAGCCAGGGGGTGGCGTAGTAGTTGGCGCGTACGGTCATCTTCTGCTCCTTGGTGTTCAGGTTCTTGTAGCTGTCCTTCACCATGATGATGGGGTGGAAGTTCTTGGCGTTAGAGCCCGAGCTGTTGCTGGAGAATGCTCCCTGGAACTCCTCGGCGTTCTGGCGGGTGAAGTAGATGTCGGTCATCTCGCCCGTAGCATCGTCGATGTAGTAGGGGCTCTTGTTGGGCATCTTGCGCAGGGCCTCGGCACGTGCATTGTCGGTCCAGGGGTTGTCCTTCTTGGTGTCAGAGTAGGTGTACTCGGCGTTCACGCGCAGCTTCTCCGAGAACTTGTAGCCGATGTCTATCGACGTGGTGAGTCGGCTCAGGCCGGTGCCCTTGGTCGTACCGCCCTCGTTCAGATAGGAGAGCGAGAAGCGATAGGTGGCACGCTCGCCGCCGCCCGACATCGAGAACGAGTTGTCGGTGGTGAAGGCGTTCTTTGTCAGATACGAGAGCCAGTCGGTGTTCTGGTTGTACTCGTCGAAGTAGCGCCAGTCCTGCTGGTAGCCTATTTCGTACTTATTGAACAACTGCTCCAGATAGCCGTTGTTGTTCAGGCCCTGTGCGTTGGCCGTGTTCCAGAAGGCATCCTGCATGTAGGCCACGTATTCGTTACCGTCGAGCATAGGCATCGACTTCGGCTCGAACTTCACGCTGTTCTTGGTAGAGAACGTGAAGTTGGTCTTGCCCATGGCACCCTTCTTCGTGGTGATGAGCAGCACGCCGTTGGCACCTGCAGTACCGTAGACGGCGGTAGAGGCGGCATCCTTCAGTACCTCGATGCTCTCAATGTCGTTGGGGTTCAGCGACAGCATCTGTGCGAAGTCTTCCTGCGAGGCGGTGTTGAAGTCGAAGGAGTCGTCGATACTGGTGTTGTAAGGCACGCCGTTGATGACAATCAGCGGGTCGGCGCTAGAGTTCAGCGTGGCCGTACCGCGGATGCGGATGGTGCTCTTTGCACCCGGGTCGCCGGCTGCCAGGATGTCGACGCCGCCGAGCTGTCCCTGCAGGGCTTCCTCAATCGAGGTGACGGGCGAGGTGGCCGTGAGTTCGGTCATGTCGATTTTCTGTGTGGCGAACGACTGCTGGCGCTCGGTCAGTCCCATCTCGTTGCGCGAGCCACCCTTGCGGCCTTGCACCTGTACTTCCTTAATCTGATGAGCATCGCTCTCCATGGTCACGTTGAGCGAGGTTTGTCCGTTGTACTTGAAGCGCTGGGTCTTCATGCCGATGTATGAGAACACCAGGGTCAGGTTCTTCTCTCCCTGCGGCACTTTCAGCGAATACTTACCGTTGAAATCGGTCACCGTACCGGTCACGATACGGTTCTGACTGTTCTGGAAAGTGACGTTCACGCCGATGCAGGCTTCCTTCGAGTTGCCGAAGAGCTCAGTCACCGTACCCGATACCGTGCCCTGGCCTAAGGCTGTGAGCGTGAAGAGGCAGAACAGTAGGCTTATATATATTTTATGTTTCATATCGTTCATTGTTCTAATTCGTAGTTCATAGTTGATTAGAGCACGTCGTCAAGGAAGTAGACCACACCGTCGTTGAAGATGAAGGGCAGGTAGTCGTAGGTAGAGACAACGTTTATCTGTTGGCTGCTCTCGCCCGTTTGCAGGTCTTTCGTCTGCACGCTGAGGGCAGAGCCGTTGTCGAACACGTTGAGCACATAGGACTTGCCGACGACGGGAGCGTCGCCGCTGTTGTCCATGACCTGGAGTGTTGCCAGTCCGCCGTTCTCCAGTCCGGTCGTGGTCTCACCCCATCCTAAGTACGGATAGTTGGTGATGACGGCAGTAGACAGGGGCACGAAGTAGCGCACCAGATAGTATTGCAGCTGCTGCTTGTCGCTGACGGTGATCTTCGTGAAGAAGTCGGGGTCGTCGGCTGCTGTTCCTTCCTCTACGCTGGTGCCTGGGATGCGTCCTTCGGCAATGGCTTTGGCAATGGCCTGGGTGGTGGGGATGAACATCAGGCAGTTCTCGGTCATGAACGAAACCTTGCCTGCCGAGAGGAAACCGCCTGCCTGCAGCAGGTTGTACCAGCCGTAGAACTCGGTGTCGCGGTCGCGGTTCTGGTCGCCGATGATGGCGTAGAAGCTTTCGCCCGGCTCGTAGTTGCCGCGGAACAGCAGGTTGTCGTAGGTATAGACGTGACCATTGGTCCATCCGTCAACGTCGCCACGATAGTCCAGCGGGTGGAAGTCGGCCCACACGTCGGCATCGGTAGTGATGTTGGCGGCATAGCGCAGGGTCTTGTTGAACTGTATGCTGTTGGTGATTTTGCCGTTCTTCACATACCAGTAGACCTTCATGGGCGACGACTGCATGGTGGCGAAGACGGCCGGCTGGCTGTTGTTCAGCGGAAGCACGGTGTTGCCGTCGATGGCCATCACGGCATGGGCGTTGACGTAGTTCTGCACGATGGCACTCGACAGCGCACTGGGTGTCTCGGCCAGCAGGGGTTGCGTCATGATGGTGGCAGGCGAGCCGCTGGCCACGGTAATCTGTGCCACGCTGTTGGCCAGCTGATCGTTGTCGGGGTAGAGCATGATGTAGCGCACGGCGTCGGCAGAGAGCGTCTTGTCCATGTTGGCACCGTTGGAGGCTGTCGATGAAAGCATCGTGCCGAAGGTGCTGTACTTCTTGTACTGATAGGCAGGACCCGTCACTGAGTTGAACATTGCCGGCGGGGTGAGCACAGCGCAGCCGTAGAGCACGCCGTTGGAGCAGATGATGCGGTCTTCCTGCGGCACATCGTCGGTTTCAAATTTAATCACGTTGCCCTCGCTGTCCTGTATCTTTCCTTCCTCGATTTCCTGCGGGAAGATGATGCTCTGGTCCTTGCTTGAACTTGTCTCCGAGAAGATGCTGTGCAGCAGCAGGGTCGTCATCTGGCTGGTGGGCACGTCTTCAATGCGCTCGTAGCCGCCCACCTTCCAGTAGTCGTTGAAGAAGTTCTGCATGGCCTGGTCGGTAGGAGCGAAGATGCTGTAGGCCCGATGCGACAGGGCGGTGATTTGCTTGTAGTCGCCGCTGGGCCATTCGCTGGCAATGGCGGGCAGATTGCCGAAGGTCATGGTGTAGAGGCCTACAGACTTCTGCTCGTCGGTAGAGGCGAAGTCGCGGGTCAGGTCGCTCGACAACTCGTAGTTCTTGTACTGGTCGTAGAACGAGAGGAACTTCGTGTACTTGCCCGAGTTCTTCAGCTCGGTATAGATGGTCTCCATGGGGCGCAGCACGCGGTCAATCTTGTAGATGTATCCGTTCTTGGCCGTGTTGTTCTTGTCGTCGGGGTTGAGCACATTGGCGTTGGCCACCTGGAAGGCTCCGTCGCCTGTCCATCCCGTCTCGGGGAAGAAGTACTTGTAGTTGCTGGCAGCGTCGATGCCCTTGGTGCGGAACATCATGTAAGAGAACACTGGCAGGAAGCGGTCGGGATGATAGACGAACACGTCTTCGTATGTCGAGTCGATGGTGCCGTCGCTGTTGGTCGTCTCGATGAGGCGGCTGGCTTTCTCCACGGGGTCGTTGCTGCGGGTGCGGAACTTGTAGTAGAGTCCGGCTTTCGTCAGCTTCTGCTGGTCGGTGGCACCATCGCCCTCAGAGGGTCGGAAGTTGGTCAGCTTCTGGCTGTCGTAGCTGTAGTAGAGCATGTGGAAGCCAATCAGTTTCTTCACTTCCTCAACGGGAATGTTGTCGAACGACTGCACGCCGTAGTTCTGCTGCAGGTAGGTCTGCATGGCCTGGTCGTCAGGCGCCATGACGGTCAGAATGGCTTTGCCGTTGAGAATGGGGGTAAGTCCGGCTTTCTCAACGCCACTGAGGAACAAGCTGTAGTTGCCTTCGGCCTCCAGCTTCTCATAGATCGAGCCCGCTATCCATCCCGGAGTCTCGAAATACTCGTCCATGTCGGAGCAAGAAGGCAGCAATAGTGATGAGAACAAAAGCCAAGCTATTGCTCTCGCTGTCAGTGTTGATTTTCTCATATTATGTATTTTAGTCATTAGTTGCTGCGTAGTAGTTCGCATAAATTTATGCAAAATTACATCTTTTATCTTTTATATAAGGTGTACGCGCGCGTTTTTTATTTTTAATTAACAGACTACCTGTGCCTCTGAAGCGGCGAACTGGCAGAGCTGAAGCGGCACTTTGGCTACCTCGAAGCGGCACTTTGGCTACCTTCAAGCGGCACTTTGGCTACCTCGAAGTGGCACTTTGACCATGCCGAAGTGCCGCTTCGCCTTGCCCGAAGTGCCGCTTCATGCCATGTGCGTGCATGCATACACTCATATATATATGTGTATGCACGCACGCACATGCACATTTTTTTGCGGCAATTTTCTCGTTCGTCATACACTACCACCCTATATATAGGTGGTAGTGTATGACGAACAAAAAAACTATTATGGGGGCGAATTAAATGTCTGTCGTCGAAACCACTCTATATATAAGTGGTTCCGACGACAGACAAAATAATCTTTTCGCGGGCAATGGTTGTTACTTCACAACCTTCTTGCCGTTGATGATGAACAGACCCTTCTGGGCTTTGCTGACGCGCTGACCCTTGAGGTTGTAGATGGTCTCGCTACGGTTGACGCCGTTGCTCATGGTCTGGATGCCGGTGTAGTCGCCCAGCAGGGTGGCCTCGCTCAGACCGCCCATCTCGTTGGCGGCACGTACGCTCCAGTTGCCGGTTTCGCTGACGGTGTAGGTAGGCTCCGTGGTGAAGTCGACCACCTTGCCATCCTTGCAGACGGCCCAGCAGAGCACGTAGTCGCTGTTGTCCCAGGTGAGCGAGGTGCCTTCGAGCTTCAGGTTCGTGGGAACGGGAGCCTGCTCAGTGTACTGGCGCGGATCCCAATCGCCGAACATGTTGCTCATGTTGCCAATCTCGTCGGCTTCCTCGGCAGTCATCCACGGGTTGTTGGGGTTGCCGCCCAGCACCTGGGTACGGGTGCTCACCTCTACGGGATTGCCGCTGGCGGTGGTAGAGTTCCACTCGCACATGCGGGTGCAGCCGTCGCTGCTCATGTTGGCCCAGCCTTCAGCATAAGGAATGGCCTCCATCTTCGTGTCGATGTAGTAGACCTCGGCACCCTTTGTCCAGGGGCGTCCCAGGTAGTAGCGTCCGTTGATGTCGTCGGTCTCGCCCTTGATGGTGCAGTCCTTGAACACGTAGCCATACTTCACGTTGTCGCGTGGAACGGCAATGTAGCCGCCAGCCTCGCACATCTGCAGCGTGACGCCGTTGTAGAACACGTCGCCCGAGCCGCAGAGGAAGTCGGTGCGTCCGCGCAGCAGACCACCCTCGAAGTAGTAGTGCGAACGGGTGTTGTCAGAGACGTAGGTGTCCTGATAGGCCCAGAGGCAGACGTCCTTGCAGATGGTCTTGTCGCCACCGTCGACGAGCACCACGTTACGGCCGGTAGCGTCGGGGGTGTTGGTCTTCAGCGTGATGTCCTGGAAGTAGGTGTTCTGCGCACCGCTGGTCAGGTAGAGCACGCCGCTGGTGCGGATGCCTTCGAGCGGGTTGGCCTGTCCGCCCTTGCCTGCATCGGGATTAGCCGAGAGGTCGTTGGGCATGGTGTTGGCAATCGAGGTGTTCTGCATGCCTTCGCCGATGATCGAGACGTTGGCCGTGCCGAACGAGGTCTTCGGGTCGGCATAGCTCTTGCCGTCGTTGCCGTCGACCTTGTTAGCCTCGTTGGCAGGGATGATGTAGTCGCCCTGCTTCACGAAGATGCGGTAGCGCTTCGACTTGTCGCTGCGGGCAGCGGCAGCAGCGAGGGCCTCCTTGAACGAACCATTGTCGGGCACGATGAAGTCGTAGAGCGACTTCTGCACCGTGGGCTTGGTCATCGTGGTGAACGAGAGCGTGATGGCATCCTTCAGCGTGTTGCCAGCCAGGTCGCTCACTGAGCCTCCTGCCAGCTGGAAGGTGTATTCGGTGCTGTATTTCAGGGCCTTGTACTCGGCTGTGATCGTCTTGCCCGACACGCTCAGCTGGAGTGCTTCGCCGTTCAGCGTGGCCTTCACCTGGGCGGTCTCGGTGAGCATCACCTTCTCGTCGAAGTTCAGCACCACGCGGCCGTTGGCCGATGCGTTGGTAGCGCCCTCGGCGGGAACCGTCGATACGAGTACGGGAGCCGTGCCGTCGTCGTAGATGGCAGCGTCGGCAAGGACATAGATGTTAGAGATGGCCGTACCGTCGTTGTCGGGAGCACTCGAGCCGTCGACGCTACCCTCGGTGTCAGGCATCCAGCGGAGGTAGAGGGCTTCGGCATGGTCGGCAGCTGCGGGCAGCTCTACGTCGAGGTCGTTGATGGTCTTGGCACCAGCCATGGTCACTTCGCCTGCCGTCTGCCAGTTCTCGCCGTCGGTCGACCAGTCGAGCGTGACGTGCGTGTAGGCATTGTAGTTGTAGAGCAGCTGGCTCTTCACCTTGATGTTGGTGAAGTCCTTGGCATTGATCTTGGTCTGATAGTGGTACTGTCCGAGCTTCTTCCAGTTCACGGCAGCGCCCTTGAAGCCTTCGTAGCCGCCCTGTGTCTGTGCGCACTTGTCGAGCCAGCCCTGAATGTTGCCGTTGTTGTCGATGAGTATGAGCTGTGCATTGTCGTTGTCGCTCGTGCTGTAGAAGTCGGCAACGCGTCCGTTGTTGCCAGGCAGATAGAAGTCCCAGCCCACGATGTAGTCGATGGCCGAGTAGTTGGCCGTGAGGTCGACGTTCTTGTCCATCGTCACCTTGATTTCGCTGGAGGTCTCGCCGTTGCTCCAGTTGTTGAAGTTCACAATGGCGTTGCTCGAAGCGGTCAGCGTCACTTCCGTACCCTCTTCGTACATGTTCTTGCCGTCGCGAACGTAGGGAGCGGGCGTGAGCTGCACTTGATAGAGGTTGGCACCGCCCTCAACGGCATAGGCCAGCTCGTAGGTGTTTACTTCCTTGAAGTTGGCTGTCAGGGCTGCGTCGGCATTCAGCGTGTAGGTGAAGACGGCTTCCTCCGACACTACGTTGCCCTCGGCGTCGGTCCAGTTCACAAAGTCGTAGCCGAAGTTCTCTGTGGCCGTGAGCTTCAGCTCCGTACCCTCGTCGAACTTATCGCCTTGCGGGTAGATGCTCACGCTACCGGCGCGCTCAATGTTTGCAGTGGCGGTGATGTCGTACTGCGGAACGTTCTCGGTAGTGCCATTGATGGTTCCTTCAATGTGCACGTCGCCGATGCCCCACTGCTTGTTCGTGGCCAGTCCGCTTTCTGTCACCACGAGGCTGAAGCTCTGGGTGGTAGCGAAGGTGGCGGGAATCTCGAACTCGAACTCAGTGGCGTAGTTGGCGTCGCTGCCCTTGGCATCGTCGGCCTGCGACTTGTTGTTGCGTGCCGGGATGATGCCTGATTTCAGCGTTTCCTCCTGGCCCTCGGCATTCTTGACGGTGACCGTCAGCGTGCCGCCGTCTGTGCCGAAGCGTGCCACCTTGGCATATACCTTGGTTGGGGTGAAGGTGAGTCCGCGATAGGGCTTGGCAATGAACTCTACAGAGGTGTTGCTCTCGCCGGTGGGCTGCAGCTTCAGCATCTTCACGCCGCTGTTGGCACCAGCGCTGGGTGCATCGACGGTAGTGGTGAAGTCGCCCACGTTGACGGTAGTCAGCGTGAATCCGCCTTCGGGCGTCTGCGTGTTGGGGATGGCATATTCGGTGGCATCGTTCAGGTCCCAAACGATGTTGGCAGCCTCGTTGTCGTAGCTCTTCGGCACGAAGGGCTTCTCAGCCACGGGCAGGTTCACCTTGATGTAGCGATAGTAGGAACCGTCGCCAATCACGATGTCGATCGTTTCGGCCGGGTTGGCCACGGTATAGCTGATGGTGTTGCCCTGCTCGTAGTCGGTCTGGCCGTCGATGGTTGTTGTGGTGATGCTGCTGTAGGCCTCCAGGCTGACGGTGGCTCCCTTGCACGAGGGGATGGTGAACTTGGTGCCGCCATTCATCTGTGCCCAGTCGTTCCAGTTGCCGTTGGCCAGCTTGCCACCATTGTTGGTATCGAAGTCGAGCTTCACGTCGATGGTCTGACCCTCGACGACAGCCTGCGTCACATAGATGCCCGTCTGGTTCTGGTACGACAGCGTGGGTGCGCCGTTCTTGCGCTGGAAGTCGAAGAGCAGGTCGACGGGAGCCGTGCGGTCGCTCAGCGACACGCTGTTGTCGGTGAATACGGCGGTGAGGGTGATGTCTTTCTCACCGGCCTGGAATGTGTCACCAGGCTTGTAGGTGCTGGTACCGTCGGTCCATCCCGTCAGCGTCTTGCCTTCGGCATAGAGCGTGTGGTTGACAGGAAGGGTGAAGTCGGCTCCAACCTCAGCTTTTGCCTCGGCAGGCAGCACGCCCTCGGCCTCGGCATTGCCCAGTGTGAATGCAATCTTTACCTCAGAGGGAATCTCTGATGCATCCACGGCCTCTACGGCAAAGTAGGGAGTGTAGGCACCGCCTGCAATGGTCAGTGTCGTTGCTCCGCCCTTGTAGATGGTCGAGGCAATGTTGGCAGTCTTGTCGTTGTGATAGCAGGCACCGTTGTTGGTGTTGAAGGTGCCCACCGTCTCGCCTTCGGCGTTCTTGATGGTCACGTCGCCACCCCAGGCACATGTGCCCATTGACACCCTGACGGGGCCGTTGACCTTCACGGTAGCCGAGAAGTTGCTGATGCCATGCTCGTTGCTGTGGAACTTGCCGGTGATGACGGCGTTGGCATCGGCAGCATCGGCAGCTACGCGGGTAAACGTGCCGTCGGCATTCATCTTCAGACCGGCAGAAATGACTTTCGTCTCCTCGGCCGTAAAGAAACTACCATTTGTGAAGTCGGCTTTCACGTCCTGAAAGTCGCTTCCCTCTGCAAGAATAGCACCGATTGCAGTTCCGCAGAATGCGAACAGGGTGCTAAGCAGAGCGTACCTAAGTAATTTGTACTTCATCTTGTTTTGTTTTTTAGTTACTGTTATTATTGCACAATAAGGTTATTTAGCAAGATACTTGCGTCCGTTCTTGATGATGAGGCCGCGATAGCCGTTGCCCACTTTCTGCCCTTGCAGATTATATTGGGCGCTGCTCTTCAGCAGGGCGCCGTTGCTGATGGCCTTGATGCCAGTCTCGATGGCCTCAATCTGGACCCCTTTTTCGGTCTTGAAGGCAGGGTAGTAGTCGTTGAAGCTGCTGATGGCGTTTTCATTGCCGCCCAGCATGATGTCCTGTACCAGCGAGTTGGCGTAGACCTCGATGTTGGTGTACCATCCCTTAGGGTCGAGCGTCTTGGTCTTGGCATCGGCAGCACTGCTGGGGTTCAGACCGTTAGCTCGCTCCCAGTCGTCGGGAATGCCGTCCTTGTCGGTGTCGAAACCGGCAGGGTGCTGCGTGCTTTCAAGGGCATAGCCTCCCTGATCGCGCACGAAGTCGATGATACCAGGCAGGTGCTTGATGGTTTTGCCATTGCCTGTCTTGGTGGCCGAGCCGATGTAGGTGGTGGTGCCGGAAGCAGCTTCGTCCATGTAGCGTGCGTCGACATCGTCGCGATAGAGCGAGGCACCGCAGTAGGTCAGCACCTTCTCGTAGGCCACTTCTGCTGTATGGGTAGTCACTTCGCCCGTCTCCGTGGGCTCGTCCATCTTCACGCTAACACAGTCTTTGCCTCCGAGGTTCTTCACGTAGGTGACGTTCTCGCCATACAGATGGTCGGTGTCGTTGATGTATTGCTCGCCTCTGATAGTGCTCAGCCCGTTGTCATAGTTGACGCCACGCCAGTCGTAGTTAGCTGCGCTGGCACCTGCGGCTGTCACGTAGTTGCCGTTAATATAGTAGCGGGCAGCATAGCCCATGTAGGAAGAGCCAGACGCATTGTCGGACGTGGCAACCGACACCTGGGTGACGCGCGTCTTGTTGACAGTGGCAGGGCCGGCCTTGTAGTAGTTGTTCACGATGTTGATCTGGCCGCCGCCCGTGCCGCCGTAGCAGCCGTTGCCGTTGCCCCAGTTGTACATCACGCAGTTACGGAAGTCTACAATCTCAGCCTGGATGGGGTTGGCATACTTGGCTTTGTCGTATTTGGCGTAGCTGTCGCCATAGCGGGCACCGCAGAAGCGGGGGACGCGGTTCTGCATGTGGCAGAGGAAGTTGTGGTGGAACGATGCGCCCTTGCCGCCCCAGATGCCTCCATAGCTGTGCTCGCCCTTAGAGTGGCCGGGGTTAGCCAGTGCCTCGCCCAGGGTGCACCATTGCATGGTGAAGTTCTGGTTGTCGTAGAACGAGGCAATCTCGTCGATACTCCATGAGAACGAGCAGTGGTCGAGTATCATATTGGTCTTGCCGCGCTGCCAGGTGGCATCGGCTCCGTCGTTCACATCTTTCTCCTCGCCCCGGCGGAAACGGATGAAGCGGATGATGTTGTTGCCTCCCGGGCGGATGGTGCGATAGCGCAGGGTGATGCCTGGCTCTGGGGCCGTCTGTCCGAGCAGGGTGATGTTGTCTTTGAACACGAGGTCGCTGTTGAGTGCTATTTCACCTCCTACGTCGAACACCACGATGCGGTTGCTGGAACTGACGGCAGCGCGCAGCGAGCCGGTGCCGCTGTCGTTCAGGTTGGTTACGTGTACGATGGTTCCTGTTCGTCCACCTGTCGTATATCGTCCATGTCCTTCTGCTCCGGGAAAAGCCGGAGCTTGTGCCATAGCGATGGAACTGATGGCTGTTGCAAATAAGATAAAGAAAAGCTTTCTCATTTCGAAATGTACGTTTTAGTCGAGTGCAAAGATAGGTATTTTATACGAATTCAGGGGAATTGATGGCGTTAATTCCCCTGCAAACGTTTACGTAAATGTTATTGCATGCGTTGCAAACCTTCCCAGCGCACGTCCCATTGGCCGTTCTTGGGGAAGCCGGGATTGAGCCCGAGCTGGCATCCGTCCCATCCGGCGCACATCATAGCGACGGCAGTGAGCAGCGCTCCGTTGCCGGGCAGATAGAGGCGCAGACGGTCGGCAGTCTGGAAGTTGTGCCCATTCTTCAGATAGGTGTTCTTCTGTGTGTCGATGAGCAGGGCCTGGAGGGCCGTCTCAGGTTGGTTCAGCCGGGCTGCTGTCATGGCTACCATGCCGTAGTCCCAGCCCCATGTGGTCTGCCAGTTCCAATTCTTCATCACCCAGTTTAGGGTGGCGGTCATCTTCTCTTGGGTGTAAAGAGGATGGCTCGGGGCTGACTGGTAAGAGGTGACGCCGCTGGGCAGCAGACCGCAGGCACCGAGGACTGCAGGGTGATCGTTGCGGCACTTCTCGTCGAAAGTCTCAGTAGCAAGGACGGGCTTGGCTCCACTGGCGACGGCATCGAAGGGGTCGAAGCTCTTCAGGTTGTCGGTCTTGCCTTTGGGAAGTCCGGCGGTGTAGATGCCGTCTTTCTCGGGCAGGGTGGAGAGACCGTTGATGATGTCGTCCCACTGCTTGTTGCGCTCCTTGCCCAGACGCTCACGCCAGTTGTTGGCAACCTTGAGGCCGTACTGCCAGTATGCCAATTCAAACGGGTGGTTGTAGCTGAAGTCTTTCGACATGGATTCCTGCATGGCGGTGGCACCTTGGAGATAGTACTTGGCTGCCACAGTCTTTGACTTACCGGATTGTGCAGGGATTTTGCTGACGAAGTCGGCCATGAACTCGGCTGTTTCTTCCACCTGCTGGCTATATTTGTTGAGCGTCTCCTTTGAGGGGTTTGCCCGATAGAGCTCTTCAGCCATATATATATAATGTGGCTGCTGCCAGATGAGGAAACTGCCCGTGTTCGACGGAGCTTCGCCTGCCCATGGGTCGGTCATCTTCATCCAGCGGATGCCTTTGAAACCCTGGCGCTTGGCTATCTTCTTGGCTTCGGGATAGGCGGCGGTGTTGTACCAGTTGAGCACTTGCTCGAGCACCTCCGGACGGTTCCAAAGGGCAAAGTCGACCATGTGCCACCAGGTCATTTCCAGATGCGGGCGTCCGAACCATGAGTTGTAGGTGAGGCCAGTCTCCTGTGGGGGCATGTTGTTGGCACAGTTAATCTGTGTCAGGTATTGGGAGAGTACCACGCGTCGCTCCAGCTCCTTGGCCCTCGGGTCGGTGCAATGCGAAAAGTCGACAATGGCTCCCTCGCGCCACCAACGGTTCCAATGCTTTATAACGCCCTTGAGGTCTTGTTCGAAGATAAAAGTCTGCATGGCGACACCCTTGTCTTCCTTGCTATAGTCGGCGCAGAAAGTGAGTATGTCGTCTGTCGTCGTAAGCGCGAAGTCGTGGCGGTCGCACTCCGTGAAGGTGGCCTTGCCACTCCAGCGCAGTGTGACATAGTAGCGGGCGTCGTCGAGAGTGCGCTCTATGACTGCATAGTTGTCTCCTTGTTTCACAATCTTCGACGTGTGGCTGCCGGGCTTCTGCCAATCGTTGGCATCGTCGGCATGTTTGCCTGTAGGGTAGGAAAAACGCAGGGTGACGGCAGCGCGGCGGTCTTTGAGCAGCGACGTCTTGACACGGTACAGCATAGCATCGCGATTGGGCAAGCAGGCGGTAGTCACTTCTACTGGCTCACCGAGTACTTTGTATGAAGACTCAATCACGCCGTCGTATAGCTTCAGCTCCTGGTGAATGTCGGTGAGAGATTTCAGGGGGAGCTTCTGCAACTGGCCGGCATTGGTTGGGTCGGGTTTGGAAAACTCTAAACCGATGGTGCCGAGGTTCAGACGGTGGGGATTGACGCGGAAGTACTCTGTGGCCTGCTTGTGCCGGCCATCCTCCTGCTTCTTGTATTCCACGGCGTATGTCTCGAGATGCCCATGTCCCAGGTCGAAAGACTTCTCACTCTCAGCTGGTGTCAGGCTGTTGGTGTTTTCGAACTTATGCCATCCCCAGTCGGACATGGCCGTCAGGGGCACACCTGCCCCATAATCAAAAGGGAACGACTGAAGCCCCGTTGCGTCGACCGTAGTGGCAAAGTGCCCATTGCCCACGGTGAGTGAGGCCAAAGGGTCGGCCTCGCTCACTACGGGATTGTTGCGGTTGATGACAGAGGAACGGTCTATCGAAGCTGTCACGTCGCTGGTGGTATAGCCCATCTGCTCCATTTCGAGACTTGCCCAGATGAAGGGGCCAACACCCTTGGCGTCGTTGTCGCGAATAGGCTCAGAGAGGTAGTACTGGTAGCCACCGTCGCGGCGCTTGTTCTCCTTAACCGTGCCCTTGGGGTTCACTTTCTTCATGGCTGCCTCCACTTCGGGGGTAGCAGCCGGGCCGAGGCCGGCCACTGAGCAGCAGTTGGTCAGCGAGATGGTCTTGTCGGCATTCACTCGGATGAAGTTGTTGATGATGCCCTTATAGGCTTTAATGCCTGCCTCGCGATACTTGGTGCCTACGTAGCCCAGGCGGTAGGCCTTCAGCAGGGCGTAAGTGAACATGGCTGAGCAGGTAGATTCCAGATAGTTGCCTTCGCGTCCTGGCGAGTCCATGACCTGATACCACACACCCGTCTTCTTGTCCTGCCACTTCAAGATGGCATCGAAGTCTTTCACGAGCAAGTCGATGACCTCTGAGCGGCGGGCGTAGTCTTCGGGTAGTGCATCGAGCACCTCGATGAGTGCCATCGTGTACCAACCTTGTGCACGTCCCCAGCAATGCTGGGAAAGACCGGTCTCCTTATCGGCCCAGAAAGTCTTGCGCGTTTCGTCGTAGGCATGGCGGTTCAGTCCGGTCTTGGGGTCGAGCGTACGTTCATAGGTGATTTTGAGCTGGTTGACGGCGTCGTCGTATATGGCTTGTGCCTGCTTCTGATTGTAGAGCATACGAGCGGTCAGCGTGCGATAGGGCAGTCCCATGAAGATACCATCGAGCCATACTTGATAGGCATAGATGGCCTTGTGCCAGTACACCTTGTCGGCCAGGGTGCGGGGTTGGTCTTGCAGCTGCTTCATCATGGTCTGCATGGCCAGCAGGTTTTTCTTCTCAGGGTTCAGCTGATACATGCGAGCTACGAAGTGACCTGTGCGAATGTTGTCGAGGTTATAGTCGAGCAGGTTGTAGCCACGGATGTCGCCTTTCTCGTTGATCATCGTGTCGGTGTAAAGCTGGCAGTAGTCCAGAATCTTCTTGTTGCCGTAGCGCAGATAGGTGTCGAGCATGCCCTCGAGCTCAATGCCCATGACGTAGCTCCACTTGGGCTTCGTAGAGAAGTCGAGCATATAAGACTTCGGAACGCGTTGCATCTCAGAGAAGGTCATCCATTCGGAATAGTGCTTGTAGGGCTTTTCTGTGAGGGCGAGGCTTCCGTTGACGAAGAGGTTGTCGTACTTGATGTTGCGGGTCTTGCCTGTGATGGTGTTGCCGTCGCTGACACCATTGAATTTGCAGTTTCTCACCAGGATGTCGTAAACGTATGTGTCTTCATCGAGACCAATTACCTGTACGCCGTACTTCGACTTCTCGCTGGTGACGTTTTCCATGTAGACATTGCGCACGGTGGGATAGTTGCCACGGCAGCATATCTCGTTGTGCTCATAGTCGAGGTTGATCTTCAGCACCGACTCTTTGCATTGTCCTACCTTGATGTCGCGCATGTTGATGTTCTCGATGATGCCACCTCTGCACGAGTTTGTCTTGATGCGCAGCACACGCTCCAGTTGGGGTGAGTCCATTACGCAGTCGTGAGCGAAAACGTTTTGGCAGCCACCACTGATTTCAGAGCCGATGACTACACCGCCGTGTCCGTTCTTCATCTCACAGCGGCGGATAATGATGTTTTTCGAGGGCATGTTGCGCTCGCGTCCGTCGCGGTTGCGTCCGCTCTTGATGGCTATGCAGTCGTCGCCCGTGTTGAAGAAACAGTCCTCAATCAGCACACGGTCGCAGCATTCGGGGTCGCATCCGTCGCCATTAGGACCGTCGTTAATCATTTTCACGCGGCGAACGGTAATGTCTGTAGAGTGCAGGGGATGAATAACCCAGAACGGCGAGCGCAGTAAAGTGATGTCCTCCAACAAGATACCTTCGCACTTGTTGAAGTTGACAAGCTGCGGACGCAAACCGTCTTTGGGGCCGAAGATGCGCTCGGGCGAACGCTGGCCATTCTCGTCATACATGGGAATGCCGTCCTCGCCGTTCTTCAGCAGGCGGGCACGGGCACCTTTGTTCTGGGCAATACCGCCCTCCTTGGCTCCGAAACGGCCATTGCCACACCAGGGCCACCATGTTTCGTTAGAGCCTCCGCCGTCGATGGTTCCCTTACCTGTGATAGCAATGTCTTTAGCTTTGAAGGCATAGACACAGGGCGAGAGATTGAAGCACTCCAAACCCTCCCACGATGTTTCGACGATGGGGTAGAGTTCCGGTTCAAAGGCAAATTCAAGTACGGCGCCCTCCTGAACTTCCAGATTGACACCAGTCTTCAGTTCGATGGCTGCAGTAAGGAATTTGCAACCGGCAGGAACCACCACGCGGCCTCCACCTTTTTTCGAGCATTGGTCGATGGCCTTCTGAATGGCCTTTTGGTTCTTGGCAGCTGAACCGTCGGTTTTAGCTCCATACTTGGTGATTAAAAACACACGGTCCGCAAACTGTGGAGTGCGGATGCTCTGCTCAATCTGCCTGTACTTGGCCTCGTCCCATCCCTGGGCCTGCATGCCAAGAACTACGAGCGTGCAGAAGAGCAGCGTCTGTAGTATTCTCTTCATGTTGTTATTATTGTTTATTATTGCTTTAGTAGTTCTGGCTGCAAAGATAGTAAAAAAGGGCGAAACATCGCCCTCTTTCACATTATTTATTATTTAAGTGCCTCAAACAGATTGTCAAGGGCAACGTCGGCATTGCCGCCTGCCTCGTCGAGCAACATCACGAACTTAGAACCAATAATAGCACCAGCTGCATTGTCCTGTGCTGCGCGTAGTGTTTGGGCGTTTGAGATACCGAAACCAATCATGCGTGGGTTGCGTAGCTGCATCTGGTCGATACGCCGGAAATACTCTTGCTTCTGCTCGTCGAACGATTTCTGGGTACCCGTGATGGCTGCCGACGAGACCATGTAGATGAACCCGTCTGTATGCTCGTCGATGAAGCGGATACGCTCCTCTGAGGTCTCAGGCGTTATGAGCATGATGACGCGAAGGTCATAACGGTCGGCAACGGGCTTTACCATATTCAGATAGTCGTCGAAAGGTAGGTCGGGAATAATCATGCCCGACACGCCAACCTCAGCACACGACTGGCAAAAGTGTTCAATGCCATAGTGCAGAATAGGGTTGAGGTATCCCATGAGAATGAGGGGAATGCTTACCTTCTCCTTTATTTCGCTCAATTGGGCGAAAAGAGTCTTAAGGCTCATGCCGTTCTTAAGTGCCTTGGTGGCAGCCGACTGGATGACAGGGCCATCGGCTAATGGGTCGCTAAAGGGAATACCCACTTCGATGAAATCAATACCTCGGCGTTGCATGGTTAGGATGACGTCGGTGGTACTGTCGAGGGTTGGGCATCCGGCACAGAAATAGAGCGAGAGGAATTTTTTGTCTTGTGCCTTTTCGGCAAAGAGCTTGTTGATTTTATTCATAGCTGTTGAATGAATTGTTTAAGTTTATTGATGTCCTTGAGCGCAGGGGAGATTTCGAAGCGGGAGTTGAGGTCGATGCCGATACATTCGGGATGGCAGAAGTTCCTGACGCGTTCTACATCGTCAGGACCGATGCCTCCACTCAGCAGGAAAGGTGTCGAGCCGTCATAGGCATTGAGCACGCTCCAGTCAAAATGCTCGCCACTGCCGCCCACAGTTTTGCATTTAGTATCAAAAAGGAAGTAGTTGGCGATGCCTTCGTAGACTTTGCTGGTTGCAATGTCATCACGGTTGCTGATGCTGATGGCCTTCATGACTGTAAGGCCCCTGTTCCTGATTTCGCTGGCATATTCGCGGCTTTCATGTCCGTGCAGTTGAATGATGTCCAGCTGATAGTCGCTTGCTTTGTTGATAACGTCCTCAATACTTGCATCAACGAATACACCGACGCGCTTGGCTGCAGAGGGTAGATAGGCAGGCAGGGTGGCAACATAGCGACTGCTGTTGGGCCAGAATATGAAGCCAAGCCAATTGACACCTAATTGTTCTGTTGCGCGGATATTATCGGCCTCGCGCATACCACATACTTTGATAATCATAGCATTGAGATAAAGTTGCGCAGAGCCTGCCCTGGGTCTGCTGTCTTCATGAAACATTCGCCAATGAGAAAACCCCTGAAACCGGCCTCGCGCAGTTTGCGAACGGTCTGTGGGTCGCTAATGCCGCTTTCGCTCACCTTCACGACCTCCTTTGGCAGTAGCTCTGCTAATCGGAAGGAAATTTCTGTGTCGGTGATAAAAGAACCTAAGTTGCGGTTGTTGATACCGCACATATCCGGTTCCAGTTCGGCATATTCAAGCTCTTGCTTACTATGCATTTCCAATAGCACTTCGAGGCCGAGGGCATGCGCCTTGTCAATGAGCTGGCGGCACTCTGACTTGGTGAGACAGGCGGCAATCAGCAACACAGCCGATGCTCCGCAGAGTGCGGCGGCGTAGAGCTGAGCTTCATCAATCACGAAGTTCTTGTAAAGTACAGGCAGGCTGACTCCACTCTGGCGTGCCATGCGGATGAAGTCGTCATGGCCGCCGAAGTAGTGCTCATCGGTGAGAATACTTAGCGCGGTGGCACCATTCTGCTGGTAGGAGAGGGGAATTGTGTCGGCCCGTCCCTCCTCCTTTATCCAGCCCTTTGAAGGCGAGCGGCGTTTGAATTCAGCGATTATTCCTGTCTCACTCTGAAGAAGTGCCTGGCGTAGGGAGGGCTTCTTGGCTCGAAGCGCCTCCAACTCTATTCGTTTGTGGGCGATGATTTTCTGTAGAATGTCTTTGGACATAACTGTTCTTTTTTAGGGAATAGTGGGAATACGTGTTCGTAAGGATTAAGAATTCAACTCCACGAATGTCTTGAATGTGTTGAGCGCATTTCCGCTGTCGATGCTTTCACGAGCAATGTCGATACACTCTTCAATACTCTTCTGTCCTTTTTCCAATACCTGTATACCGAATGCTGCGTTGGCCAGTACGATGTTCTTCTGGGCGGGTAGGGCACGATTCTCTAGAACGGCATCAAATATTTCCTTGGCTTCTGATTCGGTTGCGCCAGCCACAAGCTCTTCTGGCTTGGCAGGCTGGAAGCCGAGGTCTGCAGGACTGAAGATGCGCTCAAAGTTGTTGGTGCACACCTTGAAGTCGCCGGTCAGCGATATTTCATCGTAACCATCGATGCTGTTTACGATTCCGTAGTCGATACCCAGGCGTTGGTAGACCTGGTGGTAGAGACGCATTTGGTCAAGATTGGCCACGCCAAGCAGTTGACAGGAAGGCTGCGAAGGATTTACCAACGGACCAAGAAGATTGAAGATGGTGGGAAACTGGAGCGCTTTGCGAATGGGACCGACGTACTTCATGGCACGGGCGAAAAGCTGGGCGTGCAGGTAGACAATGCCAGCCTTGTCCATGCAGCGGTTCAATTGGTCGATGTCATCAGTAAACTTTACACCATGTTGGGCGATAACATTTGAAGCACCGCTGGTAGACGTGGCGGCATAGTTGCCATGCTTAGCCACCTTGTAGCCTGCTCCGGCAATGACGAAGCAGCTTGTAGTAGATATGTTGAAAGTGTTTTTTCGGTCACCACCAGTGCCGACGACGTCGATGTAGCGTTCGGCCTTGAGGGGGACGGGTACTCCGGTCTCCAAAATACCATCGCGAAAGCCCAGCAGCTCGTCGACGGTGACGCCTCTCATCTGTAGTGCAGTCAGTAGGGCTGTAATTTGTTCTGTGGGATACTCACTATGTGTGATTCCTACTAAAATCTGTTTCATTTCTTCACGAGTCAGTACTTCGTGACTTAGCATCCTGTTCAGGATGTCTTTCATTGTCTGTTCCATAGTTTTTGTTTTGAATTTTATATACTTCTTCGGCTTTCGGTGAGTTACAAATACATCCAGTTTTGAAGCATCTGCTTCCCGTCGGGTGTGAGCACGCTCTCCGGATGGAACTGAATGCCACGGACATTTAGTTCGCGATGGCGTAGAGCCATAATTTGGTTCTCTGGGCTTTTGGCCGTCACCTCAAGGCAGTCGGGCAGTCCGTTGTTAGATACCACCCACGAGTGGTAACGGCCCACGGTGATGTCGGCGGGCAAACCGCTGAAAATGGGGTCGTCGGCTACAATGTTGCAGGGCGTTGCCACACCGTGGAACACATCGCTAAGATTCTCTAATTGTGCTCCAAAGACTTCACCGATGGCCTGATGGCCTAAGCATACTCCCAGAATGGGTTTCCGGCCGGCATAAGTACGAATGACGTCGCACAGCAGCCCAGCTTCCGATGGGATACCAGGGCCGGGTGAGAGGATGATTTTACTGAACTGTTGCAAATCTGACAATTCAAACTGGTCATTGCGCAGCACCGTTACCTCGGCGCCCAGCTCCTTGACTAAGTGCGACAAGTTATAGGTAAACGAGTCGTAATTATCTATGATGACTATTTTCATGTGTTAATCCGTTAAATGGGTATACGCTGTTGTCCTACATCTCCTCAGCCATGAGGATCGCACGGTGCAGGGCACCAAGTTTGTTGTTTACTTCCTGCAATTCGTAGTCCACGTTGCTTTTAGCTACGATACCGCCACCGGCTTGGAACCACAGTTCGCCGTTGCGTGAAACGAATGTGCGGATAGTTATGGCCTGGTTCAGAGAACCGTCGAGTCCGATGATGCCAATACAGCCTCCATATGCTCCCCGGTTGTGGGGCTCGTACTCTGAAATGAGTTGCATGGCACGCACTTTTGGCGCGCCGCTGAGTGTTCCTGCGGGAAAGGTATCGATAAAAGCCTTGATAGGGTCTTTGTCGGCATCCAACTCCCCACAGACACGGCTCACAAGGTGTATCACATGCGAGTAATACTGAATGTCTTTGAAGTACTCTACTTTCACGTTGTGGCAGTTCCTTGACAGGTCGTTACGTGCCAGGTCTACCAGCATCACGTGTTCTGCATTCTCCTTTGGGTCGTTGCGCAGGAACTCAGCGCCTTGCCGGTCGGTCTCGGCGTCCCCCGTTCGCTTTGCCGTGCCGGCAATGGGGTCGATGTAAGCTTTTCGTCCTTCAATTCTGCAATGCGTTTCGGGCGATGAGCCAAAGATACGGAAACCGCCAAAGTCGAAATAGAAGAGATAAGGTGACGGATTAATGCTGCGTAGCGCACGATAGAGTTTGAAGTCGTCGCCTTCATAGCGTTGGATGAATCTTCGTGAAAGTACGATTTGAAACACGTCTCCTCGCATACAATGCTTGATGCCCCGCCGGATGTTCTCCTTATGTTCCTCATCGCTAAGCGTAGAATGTACGTCGCCTATGGGCTTGAAGTCATATTCTCGTACGCTGTTTCGGTTCATAGCCTTCATTACGGCCTCAATGTCAGATGCATCTCCTAACGTCACTACTTTGAGCAGATTGTTATGATGGTCGAATACAATCACCACCTTATATAATATATAGAGCATGTCTGGAGCGTCATTCTTTTCTTGAGTCTCGTCTTTTACGTCGATGTTCTCAAAGTAGCGTACGGCATTAAACGATGTATAGCCAAACAGTCCTATGCTGTTAGCGCTTTCGCCCTCAATTCGTATTTGGTCGATGAGAGCATGGATAGCCTCGGCTGACCCGAAGTCTGCTGTCAACTCACGGCATAGTGTGCTGCCGTTGGGGTAGACGATAGTTGCCACTCCATGCCCTATAGCCACGCTTGCCATCGGATGAATCCCTATGAATGAATGAGAGTTTCCTGCATCGTGGTAGTCGCTACTTTCCATGAGCGCACTTTGCGGGTAAAGGTCGCGTAGTCGCATGTAGACTCCTACTGGCGTGTAGAGGTCAGCCAGAATTGTGCGACTGGTTGTCTGATAATTAAAAGTTTCCATATTCTCCAGCTAAGTTTTTGTTGTTTAAATATGTTTCCACGTCCTTGTCGCCTCGGCCGCTGACGGTCAGTACTACCACGTCATCTTTCTTGAACTTGAGCTTTTCAAGAGAGGCTATAGCGTGGGCCGATTCTATGGCAGGAATAATTCCTTCCATACGGGTCAGTTCGTAACCAGCTCGGATGGCCTCGTCGTCATTGATGCTAAGCACGTTCGTTCTTCCCTGCTTGGCCATGTTGCAATGCATTGGCCCCACGCCAGGGTAGTCGAGTCCTGCGCTGATAGTAAATGCTTCTTGTATCTGCCCGTCTTCATCCTGCATCACCAGCATTTTTGCCCCATGCAGAATGCCTGTGGTGCCACGATGGATGGTTGCAGCCGTGTGGTCGGTTTCCCACCCATGTCCGCCGGCTTCTGCCAAAACAATCTTTACCCGCTCGTCGTCCATGTAATGATAAATAGTACCTGCGGCATTGCTTCCGCCTCCGATACACGCTACAAGATAGTCGGGGTAGTCGCGTCCGATTTTCTCTTGCAGCTGCCACTTGATTTCCTCTGAGATGACACTTTGCATCCTTGCCACAAGGTCGGGGTAGGGGTGTGGCCCCATCGTTGAACCGACGATATAAAAGGTATCTGCCGGGTGACAACACCAGTCGCGAATGGCCTCTGAGCAGGCGTCGCTCAATGTCATATTGCCTGTCCTGACGGGATGTACTTCGGCACCTAACATTTTCATTCTTTCTACGTTGGTGTGCTGTCGCTCCACGTCGGTAGCTCCCATGAAGACCTCGCATTTCATTCCCATCAGCGCACATACCGTTGCCGTTGCCACACCGTGCTGTCCTGCTCCTGTCTCAGCTATGATGCGCGACTTTCCCATCTTTTGGGCCAGCAGTATCTGTCCTATGGTGTTGTTGATTTTGTGTGCTCCAGTGTGGTTCAGGTCTTCCCGCTTTAAATACAGCTGGCAGCCATATTTCTCGCTCATCCTTTTTGCAAAGTAAAGTGGTGAAGGGCGTCCTACATAGTCGCGCAATAGTGCGTGATACTCATGTTTGAACTCTTCGGTTTCAATAATCTTTAGGTATTGCTCCTGCAAGTTCCTTACTGTGGCATAGAGAATCTCTGGCACATAAGCTCCGCCAAAGTCTCCATAAAATCCGTTTTTGTCAACTTGATACTTCATATATATTATTTGTTTTATGTTGGTTATTCCTCATGTTATAAGTGAATGGAGGCCCGTCGCAGTCGCGACGAGCCTCCGTTATTATTCTTTGGTTGTGAATACATACAACTTAATGCCTCGCGACTATTGGAATCTCGAGCGCCACCACCAAGCGAATGCATTCATCATATGTTTCATTTGTTGTCTTGTTAAGTTTAATTTGGGTGCAAAATTACACAAAAATCAAGAACCTGCAAACATTTTGCAAACTTTTTTCTTCTTTTTTCAAAATAAATGTTAAGAAGTAGGGGTGGCAGTTAAACATTATTCTATCTTTTTAATCGAAATAAGTAAAAACTGCAAACATTATCAATTTATTATTAAATTATATTCAGAATACAACTCCAAAGACATGAATCATCGTTGCTTAACTTTTATAATATGCCTCTTCGTAGGCACGCTGCAGGCTGTAGCTCAGGGAAACGTTATTTCAGGGCGTGTCATCGATAAGGAGAACCAGCAGGCACTGGAGAAGACCACCATACAGCTTTACCGGCTTACTTCGCGTCAAAATCAAGGCAACGACACGACTTTTGTCTCTGGAACGCTAACCAGCGCAAATGGTAATTTCTCGTTTACAATCTCACGTGCGGGTTCCTATTTGGTTAAGGTGAGTTTCGTCGGCTATCGTCCTGAAACTCTGAACGTGACAAAAGTGAACGGACGGGCGTTGGCATTGGGAAACATCCCTCTGGAACTCGATGCCAAGCAACTGGACGAAGCTGTGATTACTGCTAATTTGCCTAAGATGGTGATTAAGGACGACACGGTAGTCTACAATGCCGATGCCTTCCGCGTGCCTGAGGGCAGTACCGTCGAGGCCCTGGTAGAAATGCTGCCCGGCGCTAAGATTGACGACAACGGCGGCATCACCATCAACGGCAAGCAGGTGAAGCGCTTCAAGCTTGACGGCCGCGACTTCATGACGGGTAACAACGATGCCGTGATGAAGAACCTGCCCTCGTACACCATCGACAAGGTGAAGGCCTACGACGAGAAGAGCGATCTGAGCCGTGCCACGGGCATTGACGATGGCAACGACGACTTCGTGCTGGAGTTCACCATCAAGCGCTCGGCCCGCAACGGCTTACAGGCCAACCCCGACATTGGCTATGGCACCGACGGCCGCTATGGACTCCGCCTGACGGCTATGAAGCCCTTCGGCGCCATGCGCTACACCTTCATGGGCAATGCCAACAACGTGAACGACCGTGGATTCTCAGGACGCGGCGGACGCGGACGTGGCAACAGCAACGGACAGCGCGAGTCGAAGACCGCCGCGCTGGATGGCAGCTACGAGACCGTCAAGAAGCCCAACGGCAACCAGCTGCGCATGAGCGGCCGCGTGACCTGGTCGCGCAGCGATGCCGACAACTGGAGCCGCACCGGCTCGGAGAGCTTCGTCAACACCCGTGGCGCCGCCTTCTCAAACAGCACCAGCCAGAGCTACTCGCGCAACAACAACTGGACGGGCAACATGAATCTGCAATGGACCATCGACACACTCACCACGCTCTCCTTCCGGCCCAACGTGAGCATCTCCAACAACGACAGCCGCAGTTTCTCCAGCAACGCCTCGTTCAACGCCAATCCCTTCGACTATGTAGACGATGCCCTCAGCGAGGAGAGCATCAACTATATGGACCAGCAGAACCTCGTTGTCAACCGCCGTCAGGGCAAGTCGCTCAGCCACGGGCAGAACAAGAACCTCAGCTCGCAGCTGCAGCTCTATCGCCGCTTTGGCAACCGTGGCCGCAATGTAGCCATCAGCGGCAATATCAACTACAGCAACGGCGACAACCGCAATGCCAACCTCTCGGCCGTGCACCTCTATCAGCAGCTCGACCGGTTTGGAAACGACTCCACCTATCAGACCAACCGCTACACCCTCTCTGGCAACAATAATTTCAGCTACTCTTTAGGAGCTACATACACCGAGCCCCTCTATACCTTCAAGCCCAAGCCCCAGCCCGCGGACACCCTGCCGCAGGCCCGTGGCCCCTTTGGCAACCGCAATCGTGTGCGCAGCTTCGGTGCGCAGGGCATCTTCCTGCAGCTGAACTATCGCTTCAACCACAGCCACCAGAAGAACGACCCCTCTACCTACGACCTCCCCGATCTGGGCGAGCCGGCCTTCCAGGACGTGCTAAACGACTATCAGGAGTGGGCGCGCCTCTTCGGCTATCTCGACAATCCCTACGAGATGTACCTCAGCGACCGCCTCAGCCGCTACAGCGAGCGTACCGAGGACGGCCACAACATTGACGTGCAGCTGCGCATGGTGCGCGAAAAGCTTAACATGAACCTTGGCGTCAGCATTCAGCCCCAGCGGTCGCACTACATCCAGCAGTATCTTGGCGTGCCCATCGACACCGTGCGAACGGTCACCAACCTCTCGCCCACGCTGAACCTGCGCTATCGCTTCAACCAGCAGACCAACCTGCAGGTGACCCTGCGGGGCAACACCTCGCAGCCCAACATCACCCAGCTGCTCGACATCTACGACGACACCAACCCGCTGAACATCTCAATGGGTAACCCGGGACTGAAGCCGTCGTTCACCACCAACCTCACCACCAACTTCCAGAAACAGCGGTCGCCGACGTTCGTCGAGGACAGCCTGGGCTATCAGGTGCCCAAGGCCCAGGCCCACTGGAGCTACAGCTTCAATGCCGGCCTGCGGCGCACGAGCAACTCCATAGGTAATGTGGTGACCTATAACGAGCAGACCGGCGGCCGCATCTCGCGCCCGGAGAATATCAATGGCAACTGGAGCGTCAATGGTGGCGGCTCGTTCAACATCGGCCTCGACACCCTGAACCGCTGGGATATCAGCGGCGGCATCAACGGAAGCTACAACCACCAGATAGGCTATGTGAACCTGAACCGCACGGCCACCCCCGACCGCAACGTCACCCATAGCTATAACTTCCGCCCCGACGTGTCGCTCAGCTACCGCAACCGCTGGCTGAACTTTTCGCTCAATGGCGAGGTGACCTACGCTCGCACCGAGAACCGACTGCAAGCCAGCCGCAACCTGACCACCTGGAATTTCCGCTATGGCGGCAACACCCGCTTAGACCTAAACCAGCTGAACGGCAGGGCATCGGCCACCACTACCTACTGGCCCGTGCTCTCAACCGACTTCCACGTCTACAGCAAGCGCGGCTATGCCGATGCCACGCTGAACACCAACGAGCTCATCTGGAACGCGCAGCTCTCTTATAGCTTCCTGCGTGGCAAGAAGCTTACAGTCATGCTGCAATGGTACGATATCTTGCGTGAACAGACCAATTTCAGTCGTACGGTCAATGCTAATGGCTGGTCCGACCGCGAAGTCAATACTATTACTTCTTACGCTATGCTCCACGTCAGCTATCGTCTGAATTTCTTTGGCGGTTCCTCGAATCGTGGCGGCTTTGGTGGCGGCGAAGATGACGGCCAGCGTGGCGGTCAGCGAGGCAATCGTGGTGGCTTCGGCGGTGGCGGCCGCGGAGGCGGCTTTGGTGGTGGCTTCGGCGGTGGCGGTCGACGCTAAAAAGGCCTGATCTGAATGTTTTTTGTTGTTTTTTCTGAAAATTATTGCGCTTATAGAAAAATTATTGTATATTTGCAGTATTCTTTCAGAAAGATATTGTATAACTTCATAAAAAAACATTGAGATTATGGGCAAAACTCCGACTCCCCATATAGGGGCAAAATATGGCGAAATAGCCGAGACCGTGATTATGGCGGGCGACCCGCTACGTGCTAAGTTCATGGCCGAGAAGTTCCTTGAGAACCCGGTGCAGTTTAATAATGTGCGTGGAATGCTTGGCTATACGGGCACTTATCAGGGCAAGCGTGTAAGTGTCATGGGTCATGGAATGGGTATTCCGTCTATAGGAATCTACACCTATGAACTTTACCAATTCTACGATGTGAAGACCATCATCCGTGTGGGCTCTGCAGGTTCGCTCAATACCGACCTGCATGTAGGAGACCTTTGCATAGCTATGGGTGCATGCACCAACTCTAATTATGGTGCTCAATACGAATTGCCGGGCACTTTTGCTCCAATAGCCAGTTTCGACCTGCTTCGCCAGGCTGTTGAAACCTGCGACCAGCTGGGCTATCGCTATAAGGTAGGAAATGTGATGTCGTCAGACACGTTCTACACCGAGAACGCTCATAATGACAAATGGATAGGTATGGGCGTTCTGGCTGTCGAGATGGAGGCATCGGCCCTCTACATGAATGCAGCCAGAGCCGGTAAGCGTGCGTTGGTCATACTGACTATTTCCGACCATCTCATTACGGGTGAGGCGACTACCGCCGAAGAGCGGCAGACCACCTTTACCCGTATGATGGAAGTTGCATTCTCGCTAATTTAGCCCAGGGAATTGTCCTCTTGTGGGCATCGACATGGAAGGAAGTGAAGGGAACGGACTACGCGGCTGCTTTTTCAGCTTGTTCAGGTAGTATTCTTTCACTTCCTTCCATTTATAGTAAGGCCATGAGTCTGTGGCAACGGGCATAGTAGCCTCGTTTTCGTTCAGGAGCACCTTCACCAGTATGTCGCCCTCTTTTCCTTTCTTAGGCCGATAGAACACGAACTGTACGTTGCAGGCCGTGGGGATGAGCTTGTAGTTGCGGAAGTATTTGTCGAGCTCGTCCAGGTTGTCGACGGAGGCGCCGGCTCCGTCAAGGTCCATTAAGCTGATGAAAGGCAGCACCACGGTGTCGTGTCCAAAGCGCAGGGCTACCTGCTTGGTGGTCACGGTGTCGGCAGTCTCGATGATGTTGCGCAGCAGGTGGGCATGCGTCCAGGGCATCACGTTGTCGGTCTGTGGCGCATTGGCGTGGTTCAAGTACCAGTACAGATTATTGCCGCACCACAGGTTGTAGAGCTCTTCGTCTGTAAAGATGTCGAGCAGTTCCGTGGTTCCGTTTTCGTGGCTTTGATTGTTGGTGGCGATGTCATAGAGCGACCCCATCAGCTGGGCAGGCATGACGTTGAGATAAACCCATTCTTGGTCGTTGAAAAGTGCCTTCATCAGTCGCATGGGGTTACGTTGCTTGGCTCCATATTCGTTTTGAATAGGCCGTGCTTTACCCTCGCTCATTCTCTGAAGCGTTTCTTTCGAGGGGTTCATGTACGACATGATGGCTTCGTTGGCCTCATTGTGGATGGTGGCAGTAGGATTGGCAGCCGTCAATTCCTCACATTCGGCAATCATCGAGAGGATGGCACGTACCGACGTGGTGCTGCGTGCGTCGATGTGCAGCCCGGCAGCTTTGAATATCTCTGGGAAGTTCTTGATCATTCGCTTGGCAATGTTGTGATGCTGTTTTTCGCCTACTTCAGTCAGGTCTCCCAGCCTGCCTTTGGTGGTCTTCTGTATTTCCTCCAGCGCCTTGAGCGTTTTCTTTCCCAGTTCGGTCAGCTTTCCGCTCTTGTCGGCATCTTTCAGGGTTGTGATGGGAGCAGAGTAGTCGCGGTCGTTCAGCAGCCATCGTGAGCCGTGGCGTCCGTAGTGGCTCAGATAGTAAGGCTCATAGCCTTTCGGGGTAGGTGTAAGAGCTTTGCGTGGCAGCCGCTCGTAGTCAACGGCATTTCCGCCGGCGAGGTATCTGTCGGCAGCAATCTCTTCGAGCGCACTCTTTTCAAAAGACTTGGTGTTCTGGGCATTTGTGCCAGCGACGACGAAGCATGTCAACGCTACGATTGAAAGTAATTTTTTCATCTGATGTTGAATAGTTTAAGTTAGTAAGATAGTGCAAATTTAGGCAATTTCCTTGAATTAGCCAAATCATTTTCGGTTTTTCAGCAAAACTGTAGAAACTTTTTTGTATCTTTGCACCAAGTTAATGAAATAAAGGAAATATGGCAACAGTTGACGACAAGAAAGTGATTTTCTCAATGGTCGGAGTGAGCAAGACCATTCAGCAGAACCAGAAGCAGGTACTCAAGAATATCTATCTCAGCTTCTTCTATGGTGCAAAGATAGGTATCATCGGTTTGAACGGCGCGGGTAAGTCTACGCTGATGAAGATTATTGCTGGGCTCGACCAGCAGTATCAGGGTCAGGTGGTGTGGAGTCCTGGCTATAGCGTGGGCTATCTTCCGCAAGACCCGCCGCTCAACGAGAGCAAGACCGTAAAGGAGAATGTGATGGAAGGAGTGCAGCAGGCTTACGATGCACTTGCCGAGTATAATGAAATCAACGAGAAGTTCGGGCTTCCTGAGTATTATGAAGACCCCGACAAGATGGAAAAGCTGATGAACCGTCAGGCCGAGGTGCAAGACATTATTGATGCTACCGACGCCTGGAACATGGACTCGAAGCTCGATCGTGCTATGGCTGCCTTGAACTGTCCGCCGGGCGACTGGAGCGTTGAGAACCTGTCAGGAGGCGAACGCCGCAGGGTGGCGCTCTGCCGTCTGTTGCTCCAGAAGCCCGATGTGCTGCTGCTCGACGAGCCCACCAACCATCTCGATGCCGAGTCGATAGACTGGTTGGAGCAGCACCTGCAGCAGTATGAGGGTACGGTAATTGCCGTGACCCACGACCGCTACTTCCTCGATGATGTGGCAGAATGGATTCTGGAGCTTGACCGTGGCGAGGGTATTCCCTGGAAGGGCAACTACTCCTCCTGGCTTGAGCAGAAGAGCCAGCGGCTGGCTTTGGAGGAGAAGACTGCATCGAAGCGACGGAAGACGTTGGAGCGCGAGCTGGAGTGGGTGAGAATGGCACCAAAAGCCCGCCAGGCCAAGGGTAAGGCTCGTCTGAACTCCTACGACAAGATGCTGAACGAGGAGCAGAAGCAGAAGGAAGAGAAGCTGGAGATATTCATTCCCAACGGTCCGCGTCTGGGCAATAAGGTCATCGAGGCCGAACATGTGGCTAAGTCGTTCAACGAGAAGGTGCTCTTTACCGACCTCAACTTCATGCTTCCTCCCAACGGCATCGTGGGCGTGATTGGCCCCAATGGTGCAGGCAAGACGACGCTTTTCCGCCTGATTATGGGACTCGAGCAGGCCGATGCCGGCTCCTTTGCCATCGGCGAGACGGTAAAGCTGAGCTACGTAGACCAGCAGCACAAGGACATCGACCCAGAGAAAACCGTCTACCAGGTTGTCAGCCAGGGCAATGAGACCATCCGTATGGGTGGCAAAGACGTGAATGTGCGTGCCTATCTGTCGCGCTTCAACTTCAACGGCGTCGACCAGGAGAAGAAGTGCGGCGTGCTGTCGGGTGGCGAGCGTAACCGCCTGCAGCTGGCCATCGCGCTGAAGCAAGAGGGCAACGTGCTCTTGCTTGATGAGCCTACCAACGACATCGATGTTAACACGCTACGCGCTCTGGAAGACGGTCTTGAGGCTTTTGCCGGCTGTGCGGTAGTCATCAGCCACGACCGCTGGTTCCTCGACCGCATCTGCACCCATATTCTTGCCTTCGAAGGCGAGGGAAATGTGTTCTACTTCGAGGGCAACTACAGCGACTACGAGGCCAACAAAGCGCAGCGGCTGGGGCTCGAGGAGCCCAAGCGTGCCCGTTATCGCAAGTTGATGGAAGGTTAAACGTCATTACTATAACTCATAAATTCTAAGGTGTATTATGAATAATCAATGGCTTGAAATTGGCGCCGTAGTGGTGCTTGTGGTCATAGGCTTCTTCATCTACAGAAAGAAGTCTGACAGAGAGGAGTAGGGCAGAGCCCAGGCTCAAAACCGTCTACACGCTTATTTGGCAGCACACTCGTGGTGTGTCTGCCAAATATTTCATTTTGTTGCCATTATGTGTTAATCTTCTAAAAATTGTCTTTTTTTTCATGCCTATTTAGTAACTTTGCGCCCTAATTTAAAGAAAAAGTTACATTTTATCATTTTGTCTTATGTCCAATAATCACACAATTGTAGGTTTCAAAATCAAAGGAATCAGGGAATCCAAGAATATCTCAGTAGAGGAAATCGCCGAGCGCACGGGCCTGTCGGTAGAACAGATCAATTCGATAGAGAGCGACCAATACCTGCCGTCGTTAGGCCCGCTGATTAAGGTGGCGCGGGCTTTAGGCGTACGCTTAGGCACCTTCCTCGACGACAACGATGATCTGGGCCCGGTGGTTTGCAGGGCAGAAGAGCGCAACAACAGCATCAGCTTCTCCAACGGAGCTTCTGATGCCCGCAAGCACATGGAGTATCATTCGCTGGCCAAGCAGAAGGCAGGCCGCAGCATGGAGCCCTTCGTCATCGACATTCAGCCTTCAGAGGAGCGCAACTTCAAGCTGTCGGCCCACGAAGGCGAGGAGTTCATCTACGTGCTTGAGGGCAGCGTCGAGATTGACTATGGTAAGCAGCAATACACGCTGAACGCAGGCGACAGCATCTTCTACGATTCCATTGTGCAGCATCACGTGCATGGCGCTCCAGGACAGGCAGCCAAGATTCTGGCCGTAGTCTATATTCCCTTCTAAAGCATGCTGAGCTGATGGAAAAGAAAAGAACATACCCCGCAGAGACGGGCAGCGAGGGCTACACCCTCTCAGAGCGCACCTTGGGACAATGGCTTGAGCATTGGGCCGAAACCACCCCCGACAAGGAGTATCTCGTTTACTCAGACCGCGACTTGCGCTTCACGTGGAAGCAGTTCAACGAGCGAGTCGACAACCTGGCTAAGGGCCTGCTGGCCATTGGCGTGAAGAAAGGCAGCAACGTGGGCATCTGGGCTACCAACGTGCCCGACTGGCTTACGTTTCTCTATGCTACGGCCAAGATTGGTGCTGTGCTGGTGACGGTCAACACGAACTATAAGCAGAAAGAGCTGGAGTATCTTTGCGAGAACTCCGACATGCACACCCTCTGCATTACCGACGGAACGTGGGAATGCGACTACGTCGACATGACCTACACCATGCTGCCCGAGCTGAAGACCTGCGAGCGCGGCAGACTCAGCAGCAAGCGCTTCCCCTGCCTGAAGAACGTGGTATATATCGGCCGCGAGAAGTATCGCGGCATGTACAACACAGCCGAGCTGCTGTTGCTGGGCATGAACGTCGAGGACGCCCTTCTTGACGAAATGAAGAAGAGCGTAACCTGCCACGATGTCGTCAACATGCAGTACACATCGGGCACAACCGGCTTTCCGAAGGGCGTCATGCTCACCCATTTCAATATAACCAACGACGGCTACTTTACCGGCGAGAACATGGGCTTCACGCAGGACGACAAGCTTTGCGTGTGCGTGCCGTTGTTCCATTGTTTCGGCGTGGTGCTTGCCACGATGAACTGCCTCACCCATGGCTGTACGCAGGTGATGGTCGAGAAGTTCGACCCCCTGGTGGTGCTTGCCTCTGTTCATAAGGAGCGCTGTACGGCGCTTTACGGCGTGCCTACGATGTTCATCGCCGAGCTCAATCACCCCATGTTCTCCATGTTCGACATGAGCAGCCTCCGCACAGGTATTATGGCCGGTTCGCTCTGCCCCGTAGAGCTCATGAAGCAGGTGTCAGAGAAGATGTTCATGACCATCACCAGCGTCTACGGACTGACGGAGAGCTCGCCGGGAATGACGCAGACCTGTCTCTCCGACACGTTCGAACAGCGTTGCACCACCGTAGGCCGCGACTATCCCTTTGTCGAGGTCAAGGTGCTCGACCCAGAGACGGGCGAGGAGTGTCCCGTGGGCGTGCAGGGCGAGATGTGCTGTCGCGGCTTCAACGTGATGAAGGGCTACTACAAGAACCCGCAGGCCACGGCCGAGGTCATCGACAAGAACGGCTTCCTGCATTCGGGCGACCTGGGCGTGAAAGACGAGCATGGCTACTATCGCATCACCGGCCGCATCAAGGACATGATCATCCGTGGCGGCGAGAATGTCTATCCGCGCGAAATCGAGGAGTTCCTCTATCACATGCCAGGCATCAAAGACGTGCAGGTGGCCGCCGTGCCGTCGAAGAAGTATGGCGAGGAGGTGGGCGCCTTCATCATTCTCCAGGAGGGTGCCAAGATGGAGCCCGAGGACGTGCGCGAGTTCTGCCGCGGCAAGATTGCCCGCTACAAGACGCCGAAGTACGTGTTCTTCGTCAACGAGTTCCCCCTGACGGGTTCTGGCAAAATCCAGAAGTTCAAGCTCAAGGAGCTCAGCCTCAAGCTCTGCGAGCAGATGGGCATCGAGGTGATTTAGTGCAGTTTTTTTTCTATGGAATATATGTCACAGGAAGGCTACGACAAGCTCGTGGCCGAACTTCGCCAGATGGAGCTGGTAGAGCTGCCCGCCGTGCGCGACGCCATTTCTGAGGCTCGCGACAAGGGCGACCTGAGCGAGAATTTCGAGTATCATGCCGCCAAGCGCGAGCAGGCGCGGCTGTTGGGGCGCATCCGCTTCAAGCAACGCGTGCTGGCCAATGCGCGCGTCATCGACGTCTCGCGTCTGGGCACCGATACCGTTCAGCTGCTCAGCCGCGTCGAGATGACCAATCTGGCCAACAACAGCCGCATGACCTATACCATTGCCAGCCCCCACGAGGCCAATCTGCGCGAAGGAAAAATCTCCATCAAGTCGCCCATCGCCCAGGCGTTGCTCGGCAAGAAGGCAGGCGACGAGGTCGAAGTGCGCGTGCCCGCCGGCATGCTCAAGCTGCGCATAGAGCACATCGAGTTGTAGCTTAGCTTTTTTTTCTCTCTCTCTGTCGGGTCAGGTGAAGCCCTTGGTGCGCCACTTGCCCGAGCGCCACCGGCGCATCAGGATCACGCCGCGAATGTTCTCGTCGAGTGCAAACCCTATCCACATGCCCACGAGCCCGTAGCCCAGAGGAATGCCAATCACGTAGCTCAGCCCCACGGCTATGCTCCATTGGAAGATGACGCCCACCACAAACGGGTAGAACGTGTCGCCCGTGGCGCGTAGCGTGCTTCCGGCGAAAATGTTCGACGTGCGGCCCACCTCCAGCACCACGTCCACCACGAGCACCCAGACACCCATCTTGATAATCTCCTCGTTCTCCGTGAACAGCCTCAGCAGTCCCGGCCCTGCGATGGCAAGCAGCACCGAGCCCGTCAGCGTGATGATCATCGCCCAGCGGAAGAAGTAGTTGCCCAGCACGTAGGCAGCCTGATGCCGCCATTGGCCCACCAGATGGCCCACGAGAATGTCGCCGCCCTGAGTGATGCTCAGGCAGAACAGGTAGACGAACATGATCATGTTGTAGCAATACGTGCGGGTGGCCAGCGCCTCGTTGCTTATCTGGTTGATGAAGTAGGTGATGACCACCTGCGACAGGCTGTAGCTGATGTTCTCGCTCATGGCCGGAATGCCAATCTTCAGCAGCTTCCTCAGCTCCTCCCAGGGCATCGGGCGGAAGTAGCTCAGCGGGAACCGCCTGATGTGCACGCGGAAGTGGATGGCGGCCAGCAGCACCATCGCGACGATGCGGCTCGTGGCGGTGGCAATGGCAGCACCCTCCACGCCCAGCTGCGGGCATCCCCAATGGCCGAAGATGAGGGCATAGTTGCCCAGAATGTTCAGCACGTTCACGATAGCCGTCACCACCATCGGCCACACCACCTTGTCGGCACTCCGTAGCGAAGCCGAGAACGTGAGCGACAGCGCCTGGAAGAACGAGAGCGCGCCCGTCAGCCTCAGATACACCACGCCGTCGCCCATCAGCTCCGGTCGCAGCCCCATCAGCAGCAGCAGGTCCTCGGCGTAGAGGTAGAGCAGGGCGCTCACGGCCAGTCCCAGCAGCAGGTTCACCACCAGGGCCATGCCCACCACCTGCACCAGCCGTTTCTGCAGTCCCGCCCCGATGTATTGCGCGCAGAGGATGGCGGCACCCATCGAGAAGAACTGGTAGACGAGGAACACCA
This sequence comes from uncultured Prevotellaceae bacterium, assembly GCA_902771785.1. Classification (GTDB taxonomy): domain Bacteria; phylum Bacteroidota; class Bacteroidia; order Bacteroidales; family Bacteroidaceae; genus Prevotella. The sequence continues at coordinate 1,263 of CACXYH010000019.1, read as the reverse complement.
GCGACATGAGCTGATTGTCCAGTCCCACCGCAGCCACGCTGTTGTCGCTATATCGGCTCAGCATGACGGTATCTACCGCTCCGAGCAGCATCACCAGCGCCATCTCAATGAACACGGGGATGGTAAGTATTTTCAGTTGTTTCTTAAGTATACTTGAGGCCATGATATTCCGAAAACATCTTTTTGCGTGGCAAAGGTACTGAAAAATTCTCGCAATAGCCCCGCTTTTGCCCAAAAAAGTTTCTCTTGAAGATTATTTGTTAGCTAAGACTTTCTTTTCAAACTTCCAAATAAACCTACTGATAATTTGTGGTGATGCATATAATGACTGATTCCCAAAATAGAAAAGTTAAGATACAATAAAAAACGAGATTATTCGTTATTGATTTGCGAAGTTAGACAAAAAGTGTCTATCTTTGCAAACGAAATATTAAATACAAGATAATGGCGAGCATAGCAAGCTGGATATACGATAAGCCGCTCAGAGGCAATTACACCTTCATACACGATGAGGTGGCGCAGGCATTCCCTGACATGAGTGCCGGCAGCATTGCACGTGCGCTGACCAGGGAGGTGAGCAAGGGACGGATTATGTCGCCCCTGCGCGGCTTCTATGTCATAGTGCCAGATGAGTATGTGCTGCGCGGGGCTGTGCCGCAGCCGTTTTACTTGGACGACATGATGCTCCACCTGGGACGCAAATACTATGTGGCTCTGTTGAGTGCGGCAAGTTATCACGGAGCTTCGCATCAGGTCCCGCTACGGTTCAGCGTGATGATAGAGCCTCCCAAGGGAGAGAAATACCTCACGCATTATTTCTGCAAGAGCCATATTCCTGAGGCATACGTGGAGAGACGGCAGACGCGGACGGGCTACATTAACGTGTCGAGTCCTGAACTGACGGCAGTAGATTTGCTGACGTATCAGGCTAAGACAGGAAGTGTTTCGCGGGCAGCCACTGTTCTGGCTGAACTGGCTGAGAAACTGGATTTTGGGCGCTTAGGTGCTGACTTCGTGAAGGAGGTGCCGGTAACCAGTCTGCAGCGTCTGGGCTATATTTTGGACGAGGTGCTGGAGGAAGGTGAAGCGGCAGAGTCGGTGTACAGTCTGTTGAAGAGTTCCGGTTTCGTACTCCAGTATGTGCCTTTAAAGGTAGGAAAGAGTAGCGAGGGTTGCGAAAGGAACGCCAAGTGGAGAATTATAGTGAACGAAACCATCGAGATTGACGAGTTATGATACCAGAGCGATATATTACGGAATGGA
>CACXYH010000018.1 GCA_902771785.1 uncultured Prevotellaceae bacterium | reverse complement strand
CGATGTTCAATGGTCATTCCGTGGAATTACGACTCCAATGGGAGTGGCTACCTATAACAATATCCGTATTAAAGATATGCTACCCACACAAGAGCAACTAAAGGAACGGATGGAACTATTACAGAAGGAACTTAGAGCAACTAAGCGACTGATGAAAAAATCAAGTGAATAATTGGTAAAGCATTTGGCTCTTTCAGAATAAATGCTTCATCATAGCCGACGGCTGTCCTCCATGCAGAACCACGCGACCCTCGAGCTGCCGGTTCGTCAGCCTCCTACTAACGGTTCGTCAGCCTCCTACTGCCGGCTCGAGGGTCGACTACTGCCGGCTCGAGGGTCACGATGCCTTAACGCACCACCTTCTTACCTCCACACACGTACACCCCATGCCTCATCGGCTGCTGCACGCGGCGGCCCTGCAGGTCGTAGAGCGGAGCGGCGGCAGGCTGAACTGTCGAAACGCGGGGAGTTGCAACGCCAACACCCACATTGTCGAGTAGCTGCCCATAGATGCATTGACCATCGAAACCGCAGCCATCGAACTGATAGCTGTAGGGATAGGGAGAGTCTATAGCTACCTGATAGGGATTGTCGTCGTCGCTCCACGACACAGGTGAAATGATGCCGAAATCGCCGCCAATGCCCTCTACCCAGCTTGTCAGCGAGGTACTGACGCCCCCTATCGTCTGCAAGAGAATCAGGCGGCGATGGGCCTGGCCGGCAGAAACGAGCGTGTCAACGGCTATCACGTCCAAGTAACGGTCGGCAGCACCTGCAGGCACGAACCTGTCGCCTACCTCCAGCGAGAAGTCCATCACCAGCTGCCCGTGTCCGTTCAGATACTCATACACCTTTCCGCCTTCCTCGCGCATCAGCTTCCTGAAGAACTCCTTGCCGTCAGCTCCCATTGCCGAGAGGATGCGCCACTTTACATCTCCAATCTGCGTGTCGCCCGTGACACTTAGGTTAAGATAGCCTGGCAGTCCATCAAAGCCAGAAGTAGCCAGATGATATTGCCACACCTTGCCGTTCGCCAACAGTGCGCTCTTTTCTGTCTGCTCTACAGCCTTCGTGGGCATATCTTCAATATTCAGGCCCGTAAAGACACAACGTCCGCCTTCCGAACAGGAAACAAGACGCATTGAAGAATACCAGTAGTCCCCTAGTAACCCTTTGTAGCCGCCGACGCCTTCAACCCAATAACTTATAGGACAGATAAGGGGGTCGCTGAAAGTGGCCGTCAGCGTCAGACGGCGACGGGTTTGTCCCATCAGATAAATGTCGTCAATCGCTGATACCACAGCGCTGCCGTCACTGATCGTATCGCCCACCTTCAGACCGAAGTCGTAAAGCAGCTGTTTTCCACTTTCATTGACGAAAAACACCTGCTGTCCTTTCTCCAATAAAGCACCGGCATAGCTATGATTGGCCTTTATATTGCCTGTTTCCTGGTCTTCCATCGTAAAGTAGACCTTTGAACACCGCTCGCCGTTGATGATAGTGTCGCCCGAAAGGACATATTTGAAGTTAGCCTTGTACAAGCCATTGGTCCAATAATACGTCCAGCTTTTACCCTCTGCCAGGAAAGATTGGCAGAAGGCGATTTGGGGTAGCAATGCCAGCAAAAAGAGCACTTTCTTCATAATCATCAGGTTATATCGTTGTTAGTAATACGTTGCAAAACACTTTCTCGCTGCAAAGATACGAAAATATTCCATAAGTTGTATCGCCTACCCATGGAAAAATTAAGGCTATGCAACATTAAGAAATAGCTATAAATCAGCTAATTACAAAAACAGGGGCCGCTGACCCATGGAAAAGTGAAGTTGGAAGGCAAGCTTTTACGCACAAAAGACAGCGGTTTGCAGGTCTATGGTGAACGGACTTCTACCTCGTAACCCTCCTGCCGTTAGGTCATGGGCCTCCCAACGGTACATCGAGACCCTCCTAACGGTACATCGAGACCTGCGAGGCGGAGCCTATGGCCCCGATTCATCCGACAAATCGACCCGATTCATCCGACAAATCGGGTCGATTCACGGAGCTAAAGCGCCTCTTTGCCTCTTGTTTTCATATCGTATCTGTTCTTGTCAGCTACTTCTTTTTGAAAACATCCGAATAAAAAGGTATGTCCTGCAATAAATATAAATCACGATAATCAGCCCGGCAACGATGGTCTATCACAAGCGTCTTCCCATCGTCAGACAAGTGGTAATCCTTACCTTTATAGCCTGTCTCGATCTTGACAAACAGAGAACCATCCTTGGTAAAACACTTCACCATACCACCAGGAGATGAGCCATAGAATATTTCATAAAACCCATTGGCAAAAAGACGAAGGGAAACGTCACTATTAACTAAGGTCGTGTCTTTTTTGTCGCCATGTTCATATAAATGTGCAACAAGCTTCCAATCACCAACCAAAGCCGGGTCCATAGTTTCATCCTCATCATCGCTACTGCATGCAGTCAGAGAAAGCAGGCTAAAAAAGGAAGCCAGCAAAAAGAAACTCAACAAGAAAATCTTTTTCATAAACAGTTTAAACTAAATTATATTTATACTAAAAACGGCCTCATTGGCGCTTGCAATTTCGCCACCTTACTTCGTCCTCACCACCTTGCGCCCATTCCGGATATAGATGCCCTTCTGCGGTTCAGCATCTACGCGGCGGCCTTGCAGGTCGTAGAGCGGAGCGGCGGGCGTATTCTGAATTCTGACAGGCTGAACTACTGACGGGATATCCTCAATAATGGTTTTTATCTCCTTCCAAAACGGAGCGGCTTCATAAGCGGCCCTGGTTCCTGCGGGTATATGCAGAACAGCCCATTCGCTTGGCAGGTCTTCAGGCTTCAGCTCTGGCGAACCACTATACGGTGTCTGTGTCGGGCACTGTGGAGGAACACTGCCCAGGCAACGCCACACCTGAATGCGGCTAAAGTCGAAAGATTTATATTCAAGTTCTTCCACTTCGGACGGCAATTCCACTTCAAGGAGAGCCCAGTCTTGGGCGAAAGCTCGCTCCTTAACTCGTTTCAAGTGCTTCGGCAGCTTTACTTTGGACAGATTGGTACACCAGGCAAACGCCAGCATGGGGATTTCTTCTATGTTGTCTGGAAGTTCTATCTCCTCGCAGCTATTCAGGCTTCTGAAGCAGTGAGGACTCAGCTGGGTAATCGAGTTAGGCAAATCTATGTGCGAAAGTCTATTAGCGTTTTCAAAGGCTTCTTCTGAAATCGTCTCAAGGGTTGATGGCAACACCACTTCCGTCAAAGTACTTGCATCACAAAAAGCTTTCTTACTAATACGCTTGTAGCCTTCAGGCACCACCACGGAGCTTATATAGCGATTACCGTGAAATGCACTGGTAAAGTCCACCTCAGGCAGCGGAAGCGTCAGCTTCTTTATCATAGTATGGTTGATAAATCCACCACCTATTGCTTTGAGACCTGTTGGCCAGCTTATCCAACGTAAGGACAGGGCACCCGAAAGCCCTGCATTGGGAATGCGCTCGCAATACGCCTCCGACAGGTTCAGCCCTTGCAGATGCCGCATAGTCTTTGAGAGCTCCACGATGAAAGGAAAATCATCGTCGGTCATCACGCCTGTAACAATTAGTGAATCTAACCACGATAATTCATATTCGTCAATTGTTGACTGAAGGACATCGCCCAGCACATCATCTGCTTCCAAATGCACCGTCTTGATTATTCGATCTTCATCGGATGACTGAGCACTTGAAAATGTTACTGACAGAAGGGCAGAAAACAGTAAAATGAATTTGTACATAGTTGAAAGTTGACTTAAAGTGATTGGTTTGGACATTATGTTTCAAAAACATATAGTTATTTATTCATGTACGACTTTTTTCGTATCTGCTACTGACCCATCCTGCAGTAAACTAACAAGGTAAGTTCCTTTACTCAAATGGGCAGTAGAAAGAGTTATTCCATACTCTTCTCGTTTCAAATTATGTGTTTCTGTAATCGCAGGGTTCGATACTGACGTTAGCTTAATTTGCGTATTCCCAAACGAGAGTTTTTTCAGTCTTACTTCCAATTGGTTTTTAAATGGAAGAGGACTTACGGATGCTATCGAATTGGTTCCTTTTTCCAACAAGTCTGCCCTAGTATAGTTAACTGCACCATCTTTTTCAGCTATGACTTTTAGCCTGTATTCCTTACTCTTAGCAGCATCTACTACAGCGAATTGGCCTTCCGCAATCTTCACTCCGAATTCATCATACCATTCATATTTGCAGCTTTCATCTACGCCCGATGCTTCCAAAACAATTCTATTTTCAGAGCAAAGTGCAATAGCTTTAGGCAAGATTGCCTTGCGAGGTGACTGACGGATCATAATACGTTCTCCCCCAACAATACGCCCATCTTTTTTGTCTCGCAACACAATATCAAACTCATAAGTTTCTTGCCTTTCTATTTCTTCATTAGCGATAACATTAAAAGAGCAGTTCATCTTGAACAATTTGTTCCCTTTCAGCTTTATTCTATCCAGTTTGCTGTTTCCAGGCTGCAAATAAAAAATCTCAGGCGCAGATGAATAACTAGAAACATTTTCTGATATAGAGCCTCCATCTGCCCACCCCTTGTACATCAGTTCAGGCAGCTTGATAACCGTTTCAACTCTATTTGCCAAATTCTCAGTACCTTTAGCCGGAATAATCTCTATATTAAACTCTCTGTCATCATCATATATATTACCAACTACCAAAGGAAGCTCTTGACGCGCCTGTATAGCGTTATTATATATGGTTGCATTATGCTGTGCCAGAGTACGTTTTGCATTAACATATACAGAAGTGCCATTCCATGTTAACTCTTCTGCACTTTCACAACCGCTCTGGTCAGAAGAAATGGAAGCTATATGGCAGATGTGCAATCTATTATTGCCAGATTGTTGGATTCTCTCTATCAATTCTTCTGGAACGACCCACATTACACGCATTATTACAGAATCACCTGCTGCTATAGCGGGAATTTTCTTTGCCATTGGAAGACAAGGTCCTCCTGTAATAGAATCGGTATTATGGAGACCTGCCCAAGTTGAATAGTCTAAACCAACATTAGCGTCTGCCCAATATAAATGAAGCCACAGGTTCGAGCCATCATAATTTCTACTACCCCTATTATGAATCTTTACATAGGTATTCAATGCTGTACCGTATGGGTCTGATATATAAAGCGGTTCGTCCTCTTGAATGGCTATCCCATCATCACCGTTCCTTATCCAAATATCCGGGCTCAACCATTCACATCCAAAATTAGTAGGTTCTAAACCCGTATCCAACGCATGGTCTCTAATAAACAAATCTATATCACGTAAGTCATTTATCGAAAGTTCTGAAGACAACGCTGCAGGAATAGTGCTTATCTGTGGGGTCTCATTACGAGTATCGTGCGCCACTGCATAGTTGAACGTTTCATACATCGTAGTCTTCTTATCATAATTAATGTCCGAGTATACAGATACTCCATAGGCATTATATCCATTAATGGCCGACGTCCAATGATATACGAACTCATCGTATGGAATATTGTCACATGCCCATGAACTCTCATTGGCTGTACAAGCTGTAGTAACAACCCTACAGGAATCTGCTAACTCTTCGATGAATCCACCACTATAACACTGGCCCAGCACGATATTCATGCTTTTGACATTAAAGTCATCAAGTTTGTCAGCCAGTTCCCAGTCATATAATGTTCCATAGTTCCACAGACATATATAGGCATTACCTGTGGAGTAATCAAGACCACCATGGTCGATAACATACAGCAGAAGGTGGTCATTGGTTGTCATGATTGTAGCCAAAGAGTCAAGTATACTTAACACATTGCTTTTGGTTGCAGAAAGTACGTATTCATCATATCCGTCATCATCATAGTCATGTGGTGAAGATACAATAGTATTACCAACTGTCTTAAGCATATCTGCACCGCTACTCATTCCGTCTGATACCAAAAGCATAATTTGATTTTTTGGCAACGAAAACTTCTGTACTAAAGTCTTATAAAGAAAAGAACAGTCATTCCAATAGCGCTCATAGTTTATAGATGAACATACCCCACCACTTATAATAACAGCATATACATTATTTGGATTTATATTGCCGATACCATTGATGGGCGAAGTGGGGGTATTCACTATTGGCTTGTCTGTAGAATGATTTCCGTAAGGATTATAAACTGATAAAGGAATATAGGTCTTGTCTGACGGAGGCAATAAAAAAGAATTTGAATAAACGATTGGATTCATTCCTTCTGGACATTGTTTCAAAACTATGTAAGATTCGCATTCATGCATCCAACCTTTATTTGGATGTTCATCTACAAAAATATCCCAATAGGATTGTGAAGGAGACATGGAAGAGCTACTGACGAAATAGTTCACCTCCTGATCGGCATATCTTGCCCTTACTAGTTCAAGCGCCTCGTTCTTGCTGATATTGACATATGTTTGTCCTTCCGCTGTAAATGATAGCAAACTAAGAACTGCAAACAAAAAAAATGCTTTTAATTTCATTTAGATAATAGTTTAAGTTTTAAAGTTCAATCTCTGCATAGAAATAGAATGCACCGCCATTGTGCAGTTGCAGCTCATAGGTGCCGGAGAGGGTTGCGGGCAGAACGACTGCGTTCACGCCTGCAGGAATCACCACCTGATAGACCACATCGGGCTCGTCGCCAGAATTGTCAACCAGATACAACGTGTAGCCCGAATGCTCACCATTTATATAAAAGGTGTGGTCGTCGAGACTGGCACTGGGTGGGTTGATGGGAGATTTCGGAAGAGGATTCCCACTACCATACGGGTGGAGAATACCGACTTGCAAGTCTACTTCAATCAGGTCATCACACACTTTTGCAATACTTTTACTTACACTCAGCCCTGCTATGACAAGCAGAAGCATTAATAGTCTTTTCTTCATAGCAATTGTTTTAAATTAATCGCCACAAAAATAAGAATAAAAAATAAATTCTGTATTATTACTTTATTTCACATTTTTCACAAGCATTGATTATCAACAGATTACAAAAACTACTTCATTCACCCAATTGTCGGATTTTATCATCGAATTCTGAAGCGGTTCCATTCAAACCAAACATTTTTGTATATAATCTTTGGCGCATATTCGTTAGTGCAGAAGGCTTCTTGTTAATTAAGCAGCCTATTTCTGAAAGTAGAAAACGTAATTTGATAAGAATGCATAATTCTGTTTCTTGCAAGTTGGGCTGGTATGCTAATCCTTGTAATCTTTCCATAAACATAGGCATAAACGTATTGACAGCCAAACGGAGTTCCCCCCAGTCACTGTTGCTGACAGTTTTGCCTTGTGCTGCCTTTTGATGGAATTTCGTAACAATACTTGTTTCAAGAAGACTCCTTTCCAAATTCCATTCCTCAGGCTCTGCGTTATCCTCTTGTGCAGAAGCGATACTTTCTTTTAAGAATATGAGTTGCTTTTCTAACTGCTCCCTGAATTTTGCATCCTTTGCTTGTTGTTTTTCTAATACTTGAAGTTCAGACAAGGTTTTATGGTATAACACGATGTCGGATGCATAGCGCATGTTAATTTGTTGTATGGTCCTTTTCTTTCTAACCTGAAAGTATATGATGAATAGGACAAAAAATACCGACAATAATATAATGGCAACAAACATTAAAAGTAACTTTGCTTCAGCCAGACTTGCTTCTTGGGTCTTTCTTGCGGCAATTTCCTTGTACTTGTTATAATCGTAGAGAGCTTTCATTTGTTGCATGTTCTTAGAAATAGAGAGTCTTGTTGCAGAATCGTTCATGCTTACGTAAGCCTCCGCATAAATGCTTAAAGAATCAGATAAAGAAAACTGTTTGCTTGCGTCGAACAGTCCTTTATATGCAATAGCCTGATTATTTACGTCGCTGCTTTCTGAAAGAGCCTTCTTAAAATAATAGATAGTAGAATCTTTTTGATGTATCCCTAAGAAATATTCACCTTTATAGACATACAATAGCTTCCAAGGCTCATATTTTTTTATTGCGTCTTCATTCAAAAGGGAATGAAACTCATATAGGCGTAATAACTCCTTCGTTTTTTCAAAGTCTTTTTTGTCTATGTAAAGTTGTATGAGATTGCCCAAACATGTGTTAGCAGAAATAGTGTCGCCTTGTTGTGTGTACATGCTATAAGTCTGTCTTACGACAGCAATGGCACTATCTTTCATTCCCAAATCGTTGAAGCATTTAGCCCTATGCTCGTAAAAAACAATTGCTACTTGGCGCTCTTTGTTCTTTAATGCCATATCATAAGCAAAGTCAAACTCCGAAAGGGCTACATCAGGCATGTTTTGCCAATAGAACAGGTCTGCCATATGAGCGTGAGCTCTGGCCAGCAGGCCGTAGTCAGTATCGGCAGCTGTAGTATCGGCAACCTCTATCGCTTCGTAGTAAGCATCAAGTGCACGAGGGGCGTCACCCTTGTCAGCATAGGTTCTGCCTAACAGGTAGTGAGCCAGCAGGCGTTCGTTTGGCGTGCCGTGACGATCAAAATAGTCGACAAGGCTTTGGGCCAGGCTGTCGTTGGTGAGCATCGAATCGGCCACATTCCATGCCTGCAGACGTTCCAAATCTGCCTCCATCTGCTGCCTCCGCCCGCCGTCGCAGGCGGCAAGGAGCAGCAGAAGCCACGAAAGGAATATCGGCATGCGCGCTTTCATGCCTACAAAGGTAGTGATTTCTTTTGATTTGCACAAGTCTTTACGGGCTAAAACTCACGGTTTTCGAGACTACGAGGAACAGACTTCCGAAAAAAATGAAGCAAGGCTCCGGGCGTTTTGTATGGAAACGGAATGCGTTTTGTATCAAAACGGGGGACGTTTTGTATGGAAACGAAATGCGTTTTGTATCAAAACGTCTTCCATTTTGGGCCAAAACGCACTCCATTTTGGGTCAAAACGCATCCCGTTTTGGGCCAAAACGCCGCGCTTACTGTTTTGATACAAACCGCATTCTGCTGTACTTATGCGCTACGGCGCATGCGCAAATGCAGCTGATAGAGGGCAGGCAACAGGATGAAAAGCGAGAAGACGACGGCCATGACGACGGCTCGCGGGCTGTGGCCCAGCACATCGGAAAGCTCGATATTGGGGTCGGGATAGAGCTTTGACAGGAAATAGGCAACGGTGTTGTTGGTCCAATGGAACGCAAGGCCGGGCAAGATGCTACCCGTTCGCGCATAGAGCCAACCCAGCAGCAGGCCCACGAGGAAGGCATGGGGCATCTGGGCGGGATTGCCATGGGCCAGGGCAAAGAGCAATGCCGAGAGGGCTATCATGAGCCACCGGTTGTGGGGCAGCTGCAACAGGGCACGAAGGATGGCGCCACGAAACACGACCTCTTCGGCCAGGGGCACGAGCATCGCGATGAGGAAGTAGCCGCCGCGCATGTTCATAAGCTCGGTCATCTGCCGTTCGCTCTCGTCGACCAGCTGCTGCCACCACTCGGGCAACGGGGGCATGAGCTCCTGCAACAGCAACGAGGGCAGGATGGTGCCCAGCGAGGCAACGACCGACCAGCACAAGACGGCCCAGGGACGCGACAGGAGATACTGGCGCGAAACGCTGCTCCACTTCAGCCAGAGAAAGAGGGCGATGGTGACAAGGCTCGACAACGACGTGGAGAGCAGCAGCTGGAGGCCCAGCGACACGTCAGCGCCACGGCCGCGCAGATAGCTGACGGCAAAGGTGACAACACCGCCCGTGATGAGCTGCAGGGCGAGAAAGGCTACGGTGAAGAAAATGGCTCTTATCATAGATGCTATTCTGAGTTTGAAGTAAGGGTGAACGATGATGGTGACTGGAGCAGCTGTTGCGCCTGCAGGGCATCCTGACGCAGCTGAGCGGCCAGGGCTTCGGCCGACGGAAAGCGCAGCTCTCCGCGCAGGCGGGCCTCGAAGCTGACGGTGATGCGGCGGTCGTAGAGATTGCCTTCGAAGCCGAAGAGATGGGCCTCGAGCGTCTGATGACTGCCCTCGAAGGTGGGACGGGTGCCGATGTTCATCATGGCCGGCCACTCGCGGGAGTCGTCGGCAAGGCGCACGCGAACGGCATAGGCGCCGGTGGCAGGCACGAGCTTCTGCGCATGGTCGGGCTGAAGATTGGCCGTGGGGAAGCCTAAATGGCGACCGATATGCTCGCCGCCCACGACGTTGCCCGAGAGTTGATAGGGGCGGCCCAGGCAACGGGCAGCGGCTGCGACGTCGCCCTCGCTGAGCTGACGGCGCACCAGCGACGAACTGATGCCTACGCCCGACTCGATGAGGGGCTGCGCCTGCACCACCTCTATGCCCAGTTCGCGGCCATGGCGTACGTAGTCGGCAAAGCCTTCCTCGCGATTGTGGCCGAAGCGGTTGTCGTAGCCTATGAGCAAGAGGCGTACGCCCAGCTGCTGCAGCAGCACCTGCTGCATGAACTCGCGGGCAGAGAGCGATGCCAGCTGGCGATTGAACGTGAGCACTTCGACGCTCCCGACGCCTGTCTGCTGCAGCAGCTGCAGCTTTTCTTCGGGCGTGGAGAGCAGCTGGGGCTGCCAATCGGTGCTGACGATCTGGCGCGGATGATTGGCAAAGGTGACGACGAGCGAGCGCAATCCGCGCTCACCGGCCACCCTGCACAGCTGGCTGATGAGGTACTGATGACCGCGATGCACGCCATCGAAAAAGCCGATGGTGGCTGCCGCAGGCAACGACGAGGTATGGAGTGATGATTCTGACATCGCGGCGCAAAGGTAATAAAAAATGGGGAAGATGCCCAGAAAAAGTGCGGAAAAATGCACTTTAGCAATGAAAAAGCGGCACTTTGACCATGCCAAAGTGCCGCTTTTCGATTAGGAAAGTGGCGCTATCAGAAGCCTACCTTGCCCTTCCACGTGAGGAACCAGTTGCGCTCGTCGGTGAGCGGGCGCTTGATTTCGGTGGACATCATGTCGCGATTGGCCTCGCCCTTGCGGCCGAACACCAGCTGCTGCATGGCAGCACCGGGGTTGGGCTGGCGCTTGGCAAAGCGCATCATGTCGTAGTAGCGTGTGCCCTCGAAGGCAAACTCAAGGGCCGACTCGTTGATGATGAGGCTGTCGACATAAGCCTGCTGAGTGGCCAAAGGAACGGCTACGTTCACGCTGTCGACCAAGACAGAGTCGGTAAACTGATAGTACTCGTTATAGGGAGTCCAGCCCGAGCCACGGGTGTGGATGCCTATGGTGTTGTGGTCTTCAGGTAAGTTGATGCCGCGACCGCCGCCAAGGCTGGCCATATCGTTGGCAGTAACAATGCCGTAACGGTTGTTGGCGAAGTCGAACCTGGCCAGATAGAGAGAGTCGCTCACAGTGGGATAGTAAGGCATGACCTCGTTCTGAATGACGTTGTTGTTGATACCGTTAGACAGAATGAGGAAGGCCATGCGCGGATAGCCGGCCATGTTGAGGGCCTCGGCCATGCGCAGGTAGAGCATGGTGCGACGATAGACGTGGATATTGCGCGAACGGAACTTGCGGATGGTCTGCGTTTCGATGAGCTCACGCGTATCGCGGTCGATGGTGTGGCCAATGCTCCAGTTTTCTGACAGACGGAGATCGCCCGACATATGCTCAGAAAGACCGGCAGGCGAATACTTCCAGGTGAGTCCGTTGGGGTCGATGCAGCAGTTGGGCTGTGAAGCAGAGAGCTCAATCAGGCCTACTGAAGGCTCCAGGCTCACCTTGTACTTATTGTCCTCGCGCGAGTTGTAGAGGTAGCGCAGGCGGTTGAAGTGCGGGTTGGGCACGGAGTCGTATTCAGGCGAGATGGCTATCATCGAGATGAGCTCAGCATCGGCGCTGACGCTCTCGCTCCCGTTGTCCATGTCAATGCCGATGGTACTGTTCCAGTTGGCATTTCCAGGAACCCACCCAATGAACGAGGCACCGATAGGATAAGCCGAGTTGATGCCGTTGCGCTCGTTGATGTACTTGTAGTAGTTGAGCGCTGCCTGACGATAGGACTCCTTGTCGCCGGTCATCGTGGCCTTCCACAGATAGAGCTCACCACGCAGAATGCTCAGCGGGAAGAAGAGCAGACGCGACGGAATATTGGCGCTACTGAGGTTGCCCAGACCGGGATACTCGGTGTTGTAGCGCTCGGGAATGGTGGCAAGGTCGTTGATGAAGTAGTCGCACACCTGGTCGATGGTATACTGCGGATAGGGCTTGTCGGCATCTTCCTTGGTGAGCACCGGCTCGGTGACGAACGGAACACGGCCGTAGTTGAGCACCAGCTGCAGGTAGGTCCAGGCGCGAATGCCCTTGACGGCGGCCCACTCCTTCATGAAGATGTACTGGTCGCGGTTGTTCTTCATAGCCGTATCAACATGAGCAATGAAGTAGTTGCAGTTGTTAATGATGGCATAATAGTCGAACGGACGGTTGTAGATGTTGTCGTCGCCGACGTTGAACTGTGCCAGGTCGCGCAGGTCGGAAGGGGTGACATCGGTAATGTCGACCAGGTCGGCACGCACCTCGCCCAGAAGGTTGGTGCGGTCGGCAATGGCCTGCAGCTTGTCGAGAATGCCAACTACAGAGAAGACGGTATCGACGGCACTATACAGATGGTCCTTGTCAGAGTAGATGACCTCTTTTGATTCCTGCTCGAAGAAATCGCTACACGACGTAGTGAAAATCAAAACGCTGAACAATGAACATATTAAAATACTTAATCGTTTCATAACTGTAAAGTCTTATGCTTTGTAATTCTTTAATTCTTCAATTTTCACTTAGAGGTTGATCTTCACGCCGGCAACAATCGAACGGCTCAGCGGCAGACGTCCAAGGTCGATGCCCTGGCCAATGACGCTGGAGGTCATGGTGAACTCGGGGTCGCTGCCCAGATACTTCGTGAACGTGAGCAGATTGTTGCCCTGCAGCCAGAACTGCATTCCCTGGATGTACTCCGACTTCATGGGGAGGTCGTAAGACAGGGTGACTGACTTCAGGCGCAGGTAAGAGCCGTCCTCAATCCAGCGGGTGCTGAAGCGCGAGTTGCCCATGGGATCCTGGAAGGTGATGCGAGGCATGTCGGTCTGCTGACCTTCTGCCTGCCAGCGGCGCTGCATGGCCGTGGTCTGGTTCATGAAGCGGCTGCCACCCTCGAGCTGCGAGCGCATGTAGTTGTAGACGTCGTTGCCCAGTGAATAGTTGAAGCGTACGTCGAGCTTCAGGCGCTTCCAAGCCAGTGTGGTGAAGATGTTACCATAGATGTCGGGGTTCGGGTCGCCGATGATGGTGCGGTCGGCATCGGTAATCATGCCGTCGCCGTTCAGGTCGGCAAAGTGAACGTCGCCTGCCTCGAAGTAGTTGTGGTCGATACCGTTATCGCCAATGAAGTAGAGTCCCTTCGGGTCGGAGGTGCCGGCCTGCTGAGCCTCGCCTGTTGTGCCGAACACGCCGAGGGCCTTGTAGCCATAGAACATGTTGGCGGGCTGGCCTACCTGCGTGCGGATGACGGCTCCATAGACCTCAGTGTCGACGATGGCGTTGTTGTCGGCCAGCTCTACAATCTTGTTCTTGTAGTGACCAACGCTGGCGCCTAACTGCCACTGCCAGTCTTTCAGGGCGAGCACCTTGGCATTGAAGGCCACGTTGAAGCCCTCGTTCTGCAGCTTGCCGCCGTTCGACCAGTTCTCGGCGATGCCGGAAAGGAAGCCAATGGACTGACGGGTGAGCAGGTTGTCGGTGGTAGAGCGGAAGTAGTTCAGGCTCAGGTACAGGCGATTGTTAATGAAACTCGACTCGAGACCGGCGTTGAAGCGACGGGTGGTCTCCCACTGAATCTCGTTGTTACCAATACCGCCGAAGGTAATACCGTTGACGGCACGGAGGAACTGATGCTGGCTGAAGTAGCTGCGCGAAGCATAGTAGTCGATGTCGTCGTTACCGCTGATGTCGTAGCCGGCAGTAAGCTTCAGGTAGTCGATGCCCTTGACGTTAGCCAGCCAAGGCTCATTGCTCATGACCCACGCTGCCTGCACACCGCCGAACAGACCCCAGGGGGCGTCGAACAGTTTGAAGCCGGCATCCTCGCCGAAGCGCGAGTTGCCCTCGACGGTCACATTGGCCTGCAGATAGTAGCGGCTCTTGTAGTTGTACTCTGCCTGAGCGTAGCAGGCAAGGGCGTTCCAGTCTTCAGAGATACCGATGTCCTTACGGTCGGTGGTGTTGTTGAGCTGCGGCTTCTTGTCGCTACCGGTGTTGTAGCCCACGATATTATTAGAGGTGAAGCTCTCCCACAGGATGCGGGCACCGCCGAAGGCATGCAGATAATGGGCATTGAAACGGTTGTGCCAGTCGAGACGGGTGTCGCTCATCACCGAGTTCTGCTTCGAAGCGAGCGAACGGCGCTCGTTCTGACGCTCATCGCCAATGCTGGCCACGAAGAAGTTCGGCGTACCGTTCATCGGGATGTAGAACTCCTCGTTGGTGTTCACCAAATTATAGCTGAAGTGCTCGCTCAACGAAAGGTGGGCATTGATGTTGTACTTCGGCGTGATGGTCAGGTTGAGCATGGAGTTCTCGAAGTGGTTCTTGTTCTCAGCATCCGAGTATTCCAGAATGGCTGCGGGGTTACCCAGACGCCAGTTGTAGCCGCTGTAGTTGGCCAGAGCCTCGCTCAGGTACGACTCATGCTCGATGTCGTAGCGGGAGTCTGACAGACGGCCGCGTCCGTAGCTATAAGGACTCAGGAAGGGGCTCTTCACGTATGCCAGGAAGCTGGGAGCCGAAGGCGTGCCTTCGTCGTAGCCCTCGGGAGCACCGTCGTTGCGCAGGTTGCGCGTCTGGTTGGCAAACGAGGCATCGAAGCGAACGTCGAGCTTGCGCGACAGCGAGATGTCGGTATTGAAGCGTACGTTCAGACGGTCGAGGTCGTTGTTGCGCAGCGTGCTCTGTGCCGATGCGTAGCCGATGGAGAGGTTGTAGTTGGCCACCTCGTCACCGCCCTCCACGTTGATACCGTAGTTCTGGGTCATGGCCGTATGATAGACATACTCTTTCCAGTCGGTATTCTGGTGGTACTGCATGTAATAGTAGTAGTTGGGGTCCTCATTGAGGAACTTGAAGGTGCGGTTGGTGGTGTTGGTGGTCTTCAACAACTCAGAGGCATAGCTGCGATAGTCCTCGGCACCCAGCATCGAAATGTAATGAGGCTCGAGCACCACGCCGGCCGAGATGTTGGCAGTAATGCGGGTGGCCATCGACTTATTGCGACGGGTGTCAATCAGGATGACGCCATTGCCGCCCTTGGCTCCATAGAGAGCCGTACCATTGTGAAGCACCGTGACCTTCTCAATATCGGCAGGATTGATGTTTGAAAGGATGTCGTTGTACATACCATCGTGCAGCGAGGTACGGTTGTACTGCTGTTCGATGATGACGCCGTCGATGACAATCAGCGGCTGGGCATTGACGTTCAGCGAGTTCAGACCCTGCATGAACATGACGCTACCCACGCCGGGAGTACCATTGCGGGTGACGGTATAGACCTGTCCGCCCAGCTGGTTCTGAATCTCGTCCTTGATATTGATAGATGGCGTGTACTTGAAATCGTTGGCCTTGTAGTCGCCACGCATGTTGGTCTGCAGCTCGTACTCAGGCTTGAAGTTGGTGGAATAGAGGCTGACAGTCTGCTGCTGCTCGCCCTTCACCAGACCCATGCGCACCAGGTTGTAGTCGGTGGTGTTCACGATGATGGCCGTTGCGAAGGTGGGCAACTTCAGCGTGTAGGTTCCGTCTTCATCGGTCAGCACACTGTAGCCGTCAATCTCGGCAGCGCGCACGATGGCACCGCCTACCGGCTTCTTCGTTGCTGCATCGATGACTGAGCCCTTGATAGTACGTGTAGGATACTTCTTCTGCTTCGGTGTAAACGTGCGTTTTACCACAACCTCTTCTTCTTCGTACACGTCTTCGTCTTGGGCATGTACGCTCAGTGGGAAGGCCATCAGCAGTGTTAGTCCAAATAAGATATATTGTTTCATATACTTTGTGTATTCGTTGTTCAACATTCTTGCTTAGAAATTCACATTTACTCCTCGTGAGGCTTCAGAATGATACAGTCGATGCGCATGGTACGCGTGTACAGCTTGTTGCGCTGCTGACTGTTCGTCACCTGGGTTTCTATCGACAGGCTTATCTGCGACTTCTCCTCGTATAGGCCATAATTGGAGACAGGGAACTTGTAGTTCTCAGCCAATTTCACGTAGTTGACAGAGTCTGGATAATAGCCCTTGGAAGCATCGTCGGTCTTCACTGACGACACAACGCGGTCAGACTTCAACTTACCGTCTTGCGTGTGGTAGTTGAGCGTAGCACGAAGAATGGTGGGCAGACGCTGCACGTCGGTAGCATTGCTATCGGCGGCAAGGGCGGGAGCCGTCACCACATAGATGTCGTAGCCCATGTTCGAGAGCACATTCTCGATGTTGAAGGTAACCGTATTGTTGATAGTAGCCACAACAGGCGAGAACTCGACAAAGGTGTTGCCAGAGACTTTTCCATAGTACTTACTGTCGCTGTTGACGTTGATATTCTCCGTGGTCAGCGAGTAGATGGTATCCTTACGGGCATCAAGGGTCTTGGTCATGTCCTGAATGCTGCTACGGTCCTCGGCCTCGACGACAATCTGCTGGCAGAACGTCTGGCTCTTGTCGAAGTTCCAGTCGGCAGGATCCATGACTTTCATCACCTTACCGTTGCTGCACTCATGGTCTTCGGTGTTATACATCACACCACCAGGCTCCAGCGGGTTGTAGTACTGATAGTAGGAAAGCGTGTCGGAACCCCACATCCAACGACGGTTGGAATAGGACAGGGCAGCCGCAGTAGACAGGGCTGAGTCTTGCAATGCCTCGTCGGGATTGTAGGAGCGACTGAACACCGTGCCGTTGACAATAGCCAGACGGGTGTTTGAATAGGTGAGCGAGTCGCGATTACCCACGGTCAGCAGGCGGTCAACGTTGTCCTCGTAGTTGAAGTACTGGGCGTACTCTTCGACCAACTGCTTCCAGACGGCATTCGAGGGAGCAACCATCCAGTAAAGACTGTCCTCAGTACTCAGGCGGCCCAGTCTACCGAACAGCGAGTTTTCCTGTCTGAACACGGAGTCGAGGTAGACGGTTCTACCATTTTCGATACCTCCGGCAACACTTCTCTCGGGCAGGAACGTCTTCTTGTAGAAAAGCGGAGTAGCACGGTCGCTATTGAGCAGGTCGCCACTGTAAAGGAAGTTGCGAATGCTGTCGAGGTCGGAATCCATGCGGAAATACTCGAAGATGTTGGGGAAGTACTCAATCTTCTTGTCAATCACGAAAAGCAGTCCGTTGTTGTAGAGCTGATTGACATTGCCGGGCAGGAAGCTGCTCTCGCCGATACCGTCATTGCGAAGGTTGGCATACTTACCGTTCATCAGCACGATGGTATCGTTGTAGGTATCAGCTACCGAGTAGTTATAGAGTGCAATGTGGTTCTGCACGAACTCCTTCACCACGGAATTGTCTTCATCGCTCACTTTGCCCTTCTGTCTGTTGAACTCATCAATCAGCGCTTTGGCTTCAGCAGCCGAGAACTGGTCGTTGGTGGGAGCAAACACGGTGAACACCTGGCTGCTGGCCAACGACTTGTCGTAGCCGGTGGCCTCCATCACGCTGGCAAAGTTGCTCAGGTTTCCATTATTCTTGATGGCCTGCCAGATAGAACCTTCGTGAGCGCCGGAAATCGTGCCCTCGTAATGCTCGTCCCATGTGTCAGAGCAAGCCACGAAGGTGAGGGCTGCTACTGCAAGCCCTAACACCTTTCTATATATATTATATCTCATCTTCATTGTCAATTTTTTCGATTGTCAATAATCAATTACCAAGCGGCTTAGAGGTCGTCTTCCATGGCACCTTCGCCATCAACACCATAGACGGTTCTCGGTACCATTTCAAAGTAGTCGAGCATGAACTCGTTGTTGTTACCCTTACCGTCGGAAGCCACGCGGAAGCGGATGTAGTAGTCTCTGTCAGGATAGAGGTAGTACTGGCAAAGAATACGACGGTACATGTGCATACATCCTAACGAGCAACGCTTCTTTCCGTCGTTCAGCTCGTAATAGACGCTAGAGCGCGGATCTCGATAGACGCCCAGGTTCTTCAGCAGTTTCTGCTCCTCGGCCTTCTCTTCCGACGTCATCTTGTTGTAGTAGTCGGTCAGGTTGGGGTCGTCGTCAGGAACTTCTTTACCCAGATAGCTTTCGTCATTCAGAGGCTTCACCATATCGAGAGGAATGCCCTGAGGCTCCAGGTGCTTGGGGTCGGAACCGAAGTAGGTCTGCATGACACCTCGCGTCGACGTCGCAGCGAAACCTAAGCGCATCTGCCACTCACCCTCGAAGGGAACGGGCGGAATGCGGAAGGTGAAGTCGTAGTCGCCGAAGAGGTTCCACTCATCACCCTGCCAAGACCAGAACTCAGCGTGCGGACGACGCAGTACCAACATACCCGTCTCGCTGAAGGTCACATTCTCAAGATAGCCAAGCGGGAACCAGAAGTTCTTACCGTATTTAGGAACAGCTGCATCGTCGGGAACATCCAAACCCTCGGGGTCACCGGCCCAGGGCTTACCTACCTGACGCATCTGGTTGGTCATCACCTCGGGGAAGATTGTCGAGAAGTCCATGCGGATACGCATGTTCTGAACCTTGTCTCTCACATCCTTGCTGAAGACCACCAGGTCGTTCACGTAGAAGTAGTGACCGTTCAAGGCATCGTGCACATACTCGGTCTCAATGTTCGCGTCGACCAATGCTCCTTCAAACATATAGTCAGGAGCTGCATAACGGCGGTTCAGGTAGCGCTCATAGGCAATACCATTACCACGGCAGTCGCGACCCTTCTCGTCTTTGTTCATGGTGAGGCGCTCCACCTTCAGCATCGTGTGGGGCAGCAATGTCTCAAACCACTCAACGGGGTTTATTAACGCCTGATCGAAGCCCATGCACTCATTGCGTACCTTCGACTTCTCGGTAATCACCAGTGAGTTCAGGTCGGCCGTACCGGCTACGTAGCGGTTCATGATGTGATAGCGGATGAAACGCTTCAGCGGGTTGACGCTATCGCGGAGGTTCTCAAACTTCCAGCCTTCCTTCAGGTCGTCTCTGGTTTTCTCGTTGCCAGAGCCATAGACGGGGTCGTAAATCTTCACAGCCAGGTCGTACATGGCGCGCAAATTACCGTTTGCCGTCGAGATGCCATACTCATCAAACTTCGCCTTCATCAGCGAGTCGGGCTCCACGAAGGCCGTATAGCCATACTTACGCGTATCGGGCACCCAGGCCACCTCGCGTCGGATGTCGGATTTATAGTAGTACTTCTTATAGGCCTTCGGATCCCAATTGGGGTCTTCCACCTTCTGGATTTCCTCGCTGACACCTGTTGCCACCAGTGCTTCGTAGAAGAGGCTGATGGTGGGATTGTCGCGCAGGATGTCGGCAATATAACGGTTTGACTTCTCAATCACCATGTCGACGGGCTGCATGATACCGTTCTCTACCGAGTCGTCCTTCAGCTCGTAGTAGATGTGTGCCATACCCTCAAGGTACACCACGGCATTGCTGTCGTTGTCGAGTCGCTGCTCAGTTGAGATGTAGCGGCCCAACATGTTGGGTGTGTGGATACGGTCCTCACTCATGTCGTAGGTAGAGTAGATATTATTAATAATGTGTGTACGCGCAATGGTATCACAGTCGGCATCCGACAGCTGGTCGATACTGTTCAGTCCTCTCGCCGACAGATAAGCTGCCACAGCATCGTTCGACGGCACGAAGCACGTATAGTGTCCGTAAGTAGCCAGCAAATCCATGAGGTTTGCACGCTCCACGATTTTCGTGAATTCACTGTACTGTTCGTTGTTCTTGAGGAAGTCGCTCGCCATCTCACCCGTAAAGGTGTAGTAGTTATCGCTGTCTGGCTCATCAGAACAACTAACCAGCGAACCGAGGGCCAACATAGAAGCGAAGGCCGCCAGCGTCACTTTGAATTTATCTTTGTATCTCATATTTCTTCTGTGTTTCTAAGTTAAACATTCACACAAACTATTTAGTCGTCTGATAGCTGTTATTCTCGCCACTACCGTACGACGGGTTCTGCTTCAGGTTCGTATTCACCTTCACCTCATCGTTGCTGTAAGGCCAGAAGATTGCATCCATCTTCCTAAAGAAGTTCTGCGCATACTGCATGTTGATACCGTCGCGGTGCTGAATGGCCTGCGAAAGCTCAACGGTATTGTTGTCGCGCAGCGAGTAGCGTACGAGGTCATACCAGCGCTTGCCCTCGAACATGAGCTCACGCTGACGCTCCTTCATCACCAGTTCCCTCATCAGGCTCTTGGTGTTGTAGTCCTTCAGATCGAGCGTGTCGGCAGCTTCCAGATTATACTTGCAGATAGAGCGTTTGCTGATAGCACTGACCAGATTGAATGCCTGCTGCAGGATAGGAGCATTGTGGCTGATCATGGTTGAGTCATCACTCTCCACCAAGGTCTCGGCCAGAGCTTCTGCCTTCAGCAGCATGATGTCGCTCAAACGATAGATAATCCAGTTGACGGGATTGTTGTCGGTGTCGAATTTGCTATAGTACGAAGGCTTACCCTCTGAACCTGACAACGTAATCTCTACATCGCGGTGCACAAACTTACTGATTGCCTCTCTCTCTGCATTGCAGTTCATGTAGATACGACCATCGATTTTCTTCGTCTTCTTGTCGTAGACAGCGTAATTGTCGTTAGCAACGTCATTCAACACATACGACGAGGGAGCCATAAAGCCCTGGTCGACACCGGAATTGCCATAGAGCTCTCCGACAGCTGAATTAGAAGGCATATTGTTCGACTTCGGCGAATCGTCGAAAGCAAGCTCGAAGATGGTCTCCTGACTGTTTCCGTCAACAAAGATGCTCTGATAGGCAGTTCCATAGGCGGTGGTGCTGCGAATGTTGCTCACCAACGGGAAACCATTGTAGCGCTCGTCGTTGCTTGACAGACCGCCATTGGTAGAAACCCTGCCAAGGCTGCGTTTCTCCTGCAACTGGAGCTTCTTCGACTCGATAACCAGGTCGGCATAGCTGATGCACTTCTGATAGTCCTTCTTCCAGAGATACATTTCGCAAAGCATGGCATAGATGGCATCCTGCGTGATACGGCCCGTCTGATAGAGCGGCTTCGTGTCAGGATAGCGTCTCACAGCATCGTTCTTTACACTCTCCAGGTCGTAAATCAAGCTGTCGAGCACATCATAGAACGGTGTTGCCGGCAAATCCATACGCTGGTCGTCGTCGGTAAAGGCCTGACGCGTGAAAGGCACATCGCGGAAGGTGCGAATCAGGTAGAAGTAGCAAAGGCTGCGCAGGGCGGTCATCTCGGCAATGGTAGCCCGCAACTCGCTCTGTGTGTAGCCGGGGTCTTCAGCAGCAACGGTGGGAGCGTAGAGCATCACCGTGTTGCAACGGTTAATTACCTTATAGAAGACTTCCCAGTTTGCATAACTGTTCATAGCGGTTATCGTCTCCTGCAGCACCTCTTCCAAGTCGGCCCGCTGGTTGATATTGGTACCGGGAGCCACTTCATCGGAACGTCCCTCACCCCATACAATCATTCTGGAGATAGCATCCGAGCTCTGCAAGGCAAGATAGCATCCGGCAACCGTGTTGTCGATGTCTTCCTTGTCTTTCCAGAAGTCCTCAAGTATAATTCTGTCTTGCGACTTGATTTCCAAGAAGTCGCCACACGAGGACAGCCCGCAGACGGCACAGATGGCGCAGATAATATAAGAATATATACGTTTCATCTTCTTCATTTTTAGTAAAATCATTGTTCTGTCTACGTTAGAAATCCACATTGATACCCAGAGTGTATGAGCGCGAGCGTGGAGTCTGGTTGCCGTCCTGTGCAGGAGCATATCCGCCCTGCGAGATATCCGGGTCGACACCCGAGTATTTGGTCAGCACGAAGGGGTTGTTAACACTCATGTAGAAGGAAATGCGGTTCAGACCGATCCACTTCAGCTGTTTCTTGTTGAGTGCATACGAGAGCTGTGCGTAGCTCATGCGCAGATAGTCACCCTTCTCAACGTAGCGGTCGCTCACCAGCGAGTTGAAGGCGGTGTTGTCGCCATGCACTGCACGCGGAATGGTGGTGATATCACCTTCCTTACGCCAGCGGTAGTTCACGGCTTCGCTCTGGTTGTAGTTGCCGGTCATGGCCTCAGCATCCAGACGTGCCATATTCACAATCTTGTTGCCAATACGATAGGTGAACTGAGTAGAGAGTCGCCATGCGCCATAGTTGAACGAGAAGCCGAAACCACCATTCAGCTTAGGCAGCGAAGAACCCAGGTACACAATATCGAGTGCGTTGATCTGTCCGTCGTTGTTGACATCCTCGTAAATGGCATCACCACCCTTGAACATGTAGTTCTTACCAGTACCTTCGTTGGTGTAGTTATAGTACATACGGAGAGGATTGCCGTTGGCATCGAGGATGACCGAGCCATTCTTGTTTCGTGCCACAGGAGCCGAATAGCCGTTGGCCTCGAACTGAGCGCGCTCGTCGGGAGTCATGTCAACATAAGTATTGTAGTTGTGCGAGTAGACGCCCTTGTAGCGGAAGCCATAGATGGCGCCGAGCGGGTTGTGCAGCTGTACGCGCTGCAAGAGCGTACGGTTGTTATAATTGAACACGTCAGAGTTCAGTCCCTTCAGGATTGACTCGTCGAGTTCCAGAATTTCGTTGCGGTTGTTACCGAAGTTGACGTTCATGTCCATCGTGAACTTACCACTCTTGATAAGGCTGTGAGTATCGATGTGGAACTCCCAACCCATGTTGCGCATCTTACCGTTGTTGCGGGTCGGAACCTTGGCATAACCAGAGTTCGAAGGAATGCGATAGTTGGACATCAGCATGTCAGTAGTTGTCTGGTGGTAGGCTTCGATGGTCAGCGTCAGACGATCCTGGAAGCCATTGTTGAAGAAGCCCAGGTCGATACCCACGTTATACTTCGTCACGTTCTGCCACTTCAGGTTGGCCAGTCGCAGGTTCTCAGGATAAGCCGAGGTAATGTCGATGTAGCGCTGTCCCGTAGCATAGGTCGACGTATAGAGGTAATCCTGACCAGGTGCATTACCGTTAAGAGCCCAACCCGGACGGATAGCAAACATCGAGAGGAAAGGCTTCAGACTCTTCATCCAAGGCTCGTCACTGACAATCCACTTGAGCGAAACAGAGGGGAAGTAGCCCCAACGGTTGCTGGGTCCGAACTTGGTAGTACCGTCGATACGGGTCGTGAAGTCGAACACGTAGCGTCCCTTGTAAGCATAGTGGGTAGAGAAGGTGTAGTACATGGAGCGCCACTGGCTGTAGCCCGAAGAGGGGTTCATGTTCAGACCGCCTGCAGGGCTCTCAATGCCACCGGACACGAGGCCCGACGAGGTTACCGACTGGCTGTTTGAAGAACCAGTGGTGAGTTCGAAACGTCCCATGACCATCACCTGGTGGTCTTTGTTCTTGAAGGCCGGGATCAAGGTCAGCGTGTGCTTGGTGTTGAACGACACACTCTTCGATGAGTTCGTGCTGGCCTCGTTGATGCCCTTGTCGTAGCGGATAGGCTCCAGCTCCCAAGGTTTGAAGCGGTCTTCGTAGCGGTTGGCAATGTTCATGTAGACCGAACCGCGCCAGTTCAGCTGCCAGTGCTCGTCGTCAGTACCCAGCAGGTTGTAGTTAATCACCAGTTCAGGCGACATGTCGTAGGAGCGCTGCTGGCTCTTGGCCAGGTTGGCCGAAGCCACGGGGTTGACAAGCGTACGCTGGTCGTTGGCAAATACCGAGGAGCCCACATAGGGATCGCTGTCGTCGCGCGGCATGGTGAAGTACTCATCCGTGTCCTCGTGCGTTACAGGGTCTTTCTGATAGATGCTCATGTTAGGCATCTTCTTGCGTGCGATGTCGAGCAGGCCGTGGTAGTTGCGGTCGTTTTTCGTGTAGGTCAGAGCGAAGTTGGTGCTCACTCGGATACGCGAGCTGACGTTATAGTCCAAGGCCACACGGGTAGAGAAACGGTTCAGCTTCTGCTTAATCATCGTACCAGTCTCATGGTCAAAACCACCACCGATACGGAACGTTGCCTTTTCACCACCACCCGAGATGGTCACGTAGTGGTTCTGACGCAGACCCACCTGCGTAACAGCGTCGCGCCAGTCGGTGTTGTCGCGGTACTGCAGATAGTCGGGATAGTCGTTGCCACGATAGTTGATTTCAGGAATGGTGTACATGTCGGCAGCGTTGTCGTTCTGCTGCGGGTTGAAGTAGGCTTCCTTCAGCATCATGGTATAGTCGTCACCATTCAGCATCTTGTAGCCCTTCGGCTGGTAAGTTCCCGTCAGCTTGAGTGAGTAGCTGATGCGTGGCTTACCGCGCACACCACGCTTGGTGGTGAGCTCGATGACACCGTTACCACCTTGCGAACCGTAGACGGCAGCACCGGCACCGTCCTTCAGCACGGTGATTGATGCGATGTCCTCAGGGTTGATGTTCAGCAGTTCGGCAAACTTCTCGTTGTTGGCACCGGCCAGGTCGAAGTTGTCGAGGTTCACATCGCGCACGTTACCATCGACCACAATCAGCGGCTGGTCGTTGGTCAGCGACGAAAGCGAGGTGGCACCACGCAGACGCATGGTAGAACCGGCACCCAAGTCACCCGAGTTACCGATAATATCCAGACCTGCGATACGTCCCTGCAGGGCCTCGTCGACGGTGGTGATGCCCAGGCCTTCGAATTCCTTCATCGAGATGGTCTGCGATGCATAAGAGATTTCGCGTTCGGGAATAGGCAGGTTGTTACCCTGTGCACGACGCTTCGACCTGATGGTCACTTCCTTCAGCGTGGTCTTCGAACTCATGGTGATTTTATAGTTCGGACGGTTGATGGCCAGCGTCTGGGTGGTCATACCTACATAGCTGAAGCGGATTTTGTCTTTCTCGTTCTTCACCTTCATGGTAAAGTTACCATTCAGGTCAGTCACGGTAGAGTTAATGATACGTCCGTTGCCATCAACTTCACAAACGGTGGCACCCATGAGCGGTCCCATATCGTCGCTCACCGTACCGTGAACAGAAGTAATCTGAGCACTGATGGTCGTAGTGAACAGCAGCGCCAATAATAATATGATGGATTTTATAATCTTCATACTCTCAGTCCTCCTTATTTATTTAGATACTCTCTGACAACCTGTCTCCAGGGCTTCATCTTCTCGTAGGACAGTGCGCCGTCAATAAGATGCACCATTGCATCGTTGGCCATGTAGATACGGGCGCTATTGCCAGTACCCTTGACCCAGTACTCACGACACATCTTATTATACAGGCCCTCGGCCTTCTGCACCTGATAGGTGTGGCCCATGCGGTCCTTCACGGTCATGCTGTTCATGTCGAAGTTCACTTCCAGTGGAATGAAGCGTCCGGTCTCTGGGTCACGCTTCATGCTCTCATAGCCGTTTCCCTCGTGAGAGTATTCGGGAGCCATGCCGATGGCCACCGAGTGGTCCATCACATGATAACGGATAAAGTCCTCAAGAATCTTGGTGATGGCAGCAGCCACCTGGCTCTTGGTCGTCTCGCGGTCGGTAGAGGTCATCGACTCAGGATACCAGTTCTCAGCCAGACAGAGGCTGTCGATGATAGTGTCGTCCTCACCACGCTCCAGCAGATCCAGCGTAGGCAGGTAGCCTTCATTCTGTAACTTCTCAATAGCACTGTTGCTGGGCACAAACACCGTGTAGTTATAGTTATCGAACAAGCTGAAGTTCTTGTTGCCATTCAACGTGTTGCTGGGGCTTGGGTTATAGGTATTGCTACCCGTACCACGCTTGGTGAGCAACAGGCTTCCGTAGTCGTTCTCCAACAGGTTGAAGAAACCGGAGAACTGTTCAGTCTCTCTCAGCAGCATGTAGAGTGAGCGCTGCGAGCCCATGGGCAGCAAGGTCTCAATCTGATACGACTTACCATTGTCTTTCTTATATACCTGAGTGACAGCAGTCTTCTTGTTGTTATGCTCTAACTGCCATCCGCCCTCAATGTTGATGTCGTTGCCGTCACGGGTAACGTGCACCAGGGTACCACCCTTCGACTTATAGTACTCGTGGCCGTCTTCAATATCGCCCACGATGATGAGCTGGTTCAGCATGTCGTCGAAGATTTTCCTAATCATCTCGTCGCCCGTCGAGCCCGAGGGGAACTTCACCGGAGGCGTAGGAAGCTTGGTGATATTGCCGTCGGCATCGACCGTACACTGGTAACGGCGTCCCGAAATGGTCGGCGTGCGCTGGTCGCGGTCGTAGTAAATCTCGATGAGGTCGGGGCTTTCCAGCACCGTCGACTCACCGTTATCGTCAACCACTTCGCGGGTCTTACCATACGAGCAGGGGTCGATATACGACAGCAGCACGTCGTTGGTTGGCAGAATCAAGCTGTAGTAGCTATCCATTGACAGCAGGTAAGGCAGGAAGTTGCGGTTGGAGATACCCCAGTAGATCACGTCCATCGTCGACTCGTGGGCCAGTGCGGGATAAGCCACGGATGAGAACTCGGCCGGTGTGAACACCTTGTTGACCAAGTAGACGATACCGTTGCAACCCATGAAGCAAGAGTCAACGTTCTCTGGTTTGATGCCGAGGGGCTCCTTGGCGTCGTTGAGCACCATCTCGAACTTCGAGGGAAGGGTCTTGAGCAGCGAGTTCTTCATGTTCACCCGGAGCAGCTTGGAAACGGTCATGCCGGGAATAGAGTCGAGCTCATGATACTCATCCTGCAGCTCGCGGCCTTCGCCGTTCCACCATTCCATCAGCGCCTTGTCGGTAGGAACAATCATGACACCTGCGTCGTAGTGCAGGTCGTGGTCGTCCTGTCTGTTGTAGATGAACTGGTTCCAGCCTGGGTCGAAGTCGAGCACGGGATCCTTACCGTCGCTCAGCGTCGTTCCGTTAGGCATGGTCAGGTTAGCCTTGTCGCCTACAGACAGCAGACTGAGGTAGCGCACGTCGAAGACCGAGTCTTCGTTGTTGTACATACGATTGTACTCGCGCGTAGCGGTTGCATTATAATAAGGTGCAGAGAAGCGGTCGAGGAACTTTGCCCAAAGCGACATGTTCTGATGCTCGTGCACGATTTGTGCCATATTGGGCGACGACTCAATCACGCCGTCGACCATGTGGATATATCCGTTCTTGCAAGTGATGTCGCGGTCGAGCACCTTCTTACCGTTGACCCATGCCTCGCTGATGGAGCTGGCCTGACCATTGGTCATGACGTGGAGGTCTTCGCTGGTGATTTGGTTGCTCTTCATGAAGGCCGGCAGGAAGTGAATCATAGGCGCACTGGTGGCGTCTCTCATCACGGGCACAGCCTTTCCGCGCGATTTCAGCTCTGCCCAAGCGTCGGTGTTAGGCATTTCGCTGAGTTGCATCACGTAGACAGAGTCATAAATAGTTGCTGCTGTTTCGCGGCGCATGCACTTACCCTCCTTTGGAGGATTTCCACTGACGTTCGACAGCAGCTCAATGAGGTAAGCATTGTTGATCATTGAGTTGTTGAGCAACAGTTTCTTTTGCTGCACGGTAAGGTCTTCGTAGCGCTTAACGCCCCAGTTGTTGGTGGCGAACCACTTCTCGTAGGCCTCGTCATTGGCCGCAAACAACGTTTTCGAACCCGTGTGGCTCAACACTTCGTGCTGGTCCAGGTCGTCGATGAGCTTCAGCGTCGTGTTGAAATGTCCATCTTCCTGTAATCGCTCGTAGATAGAGTTGCCCAGCCACGACGGCTGTCCTGTCAGTAGGTTGTCGTCTTTACACGACACGAACATCGAAGCCCCTATCAGCAATCCACAAGCAGCCAGTGCCAAGCGCGGTCCTTGCTTTAAGATAGTTTTACGTTTCATAAGTTCTGTTAGTTTATTGAATTATTTGCAAATATTTCGTTTCGTCAGTTTTTATATTGTCGCTCCCTTCCTTGCTGTTGAGCCTTTCCGGCAGCGTTTGGCTTCTTTTTCGGTGGCCTTCCCTGTTAGCAGTTTTTAAATTTTAGCGTCAAGGGTTAGCATTAATTTAGTTAGAATGGTGCAAAATTACATTATTTTATCTAAATACATTACTAAATATGTATCATTTCTTTTACTTCTGATGTCATTTTTCGCGTTATAGACTATAAGATTAATAAAGAATTAAGGAACCGGAGGCGGCCTCATACATCCGTCTCCGATTCCTTTTAAGTTTTATTTAGCTATTGCTTTAGCCATTTATCTGCGTACTTTCTTGACAACGACGGCGCCATTGCCCATGGTCATCTTCTGAACGAGGATGCCCTTCTGAGCGGCGTTGGCCTTGCGTCCGTCGAGCGTGAAGAACTCAACACGGATGCCATTGTCGGTGTTCACGTCCTGAATGCCCGAAGGATCTTCGCTTGCATTCTGGTCGCTGTTAGCGCCGAAGTACACGAGCTTGAAGTTGTCGAAGAGCAGCCAGTTGTTTTCAATCTCAACGTTCTTCTTCAGACCGATGCGGAGGAATCCGTCTTCACCGACCTTGGCAATGACCTTGTTGTCGACGAACAGTCCCTCGAGGAACTTGTCGCCACCGGTCACCATCGTGTTAGGCACTACGAGACCAGCTTCCTGGTCAGCCCAAGCCATACCATTGTCGCTGGTAGCCTCACCAACCTCGGCGCAAGTGGCCAGACGCATGATAGGACTGCTGAACACGGTGCTGTCGCCATTGACGGCATAGAGGAATGCGTTGTTCAGAGAATCGGGATTCTCCTTCCAGTACTTGTAGTCATCGGCAGCGCTACCGGCACGGAAGTATGCCTGAACGCTCAGCTGATAAGTACCTGCGGGCAGGCCCTTGTACTCCTGATAGAAGTCGAAGTTCTTGCCGAAGATTTCAGCATTGAAGTACTCGTTGTTGACAGCTGCAGCTGTTCCGAGCCAGTTCGAGGCGTTCTCATCGAATGCGGGATTGACGATGATGGTCGTGAAGTCCTTCGGATTATTGTCGGTAGCCTCAGCATAGTCGGCAGGAATACCCAGCTTCGTGCGCATGTCGCTGATTTGCTGCAACAGGCCTTCCACCTCGCTGTCGTCGATGCTTCTGTCTTCAATACCAGTCAGGATGCTGTTGGCCAGAGCCTCACCCTCAGACTTCACGGTAGCGCTTGCAACAGCACCGAAGCCAGCGTAGTCTCTCAAACCAGAAGCAGCGTCGTTCAGCGTAGCAAAGAGCTTCACAGAAGCGATGATTTCGTCGCTCAGAGCGTAAACATCGGTCAGCACGGCAAACATTTTCTCTCCGTCGTTGGCATCCTTAGCTTCGGTAGCCTGATTGTTCAGAGCGTCAGCCTTTTCGAAAATCGACTTGCCCATGGGCTGCGAGAGGTCGAGTGTGGCCAGAGCCTCGTCGAGTGCGGGAGCCACCACGCTGGGGTCAAAGCCCTGGTAGGTCAGCTTGAAGTTATCCCAAATGCACCACCAGTTGTCGTCGCCGGGAACGTCGCCCTTCACGCCGATACGCATGGTGTCGCCCTTCTTGGCAACAAGACCGTAAGCGCTCTTCTTGTACATGCCATGAGCGAAGCACTGCGAAGCTCCACCCATTGAGTTAGGATACTGGTAGTCGTTGACAGTCTCAGCAGTCCAGCCCTCCACCGTGGTGAAGTCCCAACCGTCGCGCTGCTCAGAGTAAACGCTGGGCAGGAAAGACTTAGCGTCGTTCAGATAGAGGTAGATAGGAGCCTGCGGAATTTCGTCGCCCTTGTTGTAGCCGCTGTTCTCGCAACGCAGGAAGCCCTGCACCGAGATTTCGTATACACCCACAGGTGCATTCTTCACCTCCTGCCATACGTCGAATTTGCTGACGTGCCAAGACTCGAAGCAGTAGTTCATAGTGCCCAGAGCACCCTCCATGAGGTTCTTGTTGTCCTGTCCGAGAGGACCGCGAGTGATGTTACCATTATGAGGATTAGCAATTACGTCTTTCGTCCAGCCCTCAGCATTGCCGCTATTGATATCGGCATCTTCGTCGAAGCCAGGGTTCTTCAGCAGATGAGTTACATCCTCACCAGGCTGCAGCATGTTCTTATACTCGTCGAGCAGCTGAGCAATCAGGTTGTCAATGTAGTCGATAGCATCCTGCAACTCGCCGTTGGTCAGTTCCTTAGCCTCCAGGATGTCGGCGCTATCCATCGAGATGTCGCCCAGGTCGCCGGCAGCATCCAGCATCTGATACTTCGAATCGACAGCATAGCTCTCGGCCTCAAGAGTCTTAGCTTCATACTTCTTCCAGAGATCGATATTGGTCTGGAGTGAATCATAGACGGCCTTGATTTCAGCCACAACGGCGTCGACCTCAGCTCTGCTGGCAGCAGTATGGGGAGCTTCGATGAACTCCATGTACTTGGTCAGATACTCCTCGGTGTAAGTGCCTTCCTCGGCAGTCACATCGGTATAGTCCTTCAGCAGCTCGTCGAGATACTTCTGATAAGCATCGGCAGCGTTGCCATAGAAGGTCAGGGTGAAGTCGTCGAACATACTCCAGTCGTCGCCGATGTTGCCGTCCTTCTTCACACCAATGACAAGGTCTTCGCCCTCGGCAACAGCCAGGAACAGGGTGTTGCTGTATTGGTCGAGTGCGTGCATGTAGTGCTCAGCAGCCTCCATGTTGTTAGGCACATAGAGCGTCACAGGCTCACCGTTCTCGTCGGTGGTCTCCACGCCTACGATAGCACCCACGCCAGGATTCTCAAGCTGTGCGCCAGAGAATACGTTAGCAATAGCCACTTCGCGAGTATTCTCGCCGGCAGTGGCATAGAGCTTAGCCTTCTTCGAGTCGGCATTGTTTGCCTTCCAGTTGCTCAGAGCCGAGCTGGTGTTGCTACCTGCGCGATAGAAAGCCTTTGCACTCAGTGCATAGACGCCCTCGGGCAGGCCCTTGATGGTCTGATGGGTGTCGTAGCCCATGTTCCAGTATTCAGCATTCTCCTTCGGACCGGCAGCATTGAATGCAGTGCTCCAACCAGTAGAACGGTCGTCGCCATCAAACTTCGAGTTCACAATCTTAGCAGTCATGTCGGCAGGATTGTCGACGGTAGCCTGGTTCTTGGCCCACTCTACCATTTCGGTCTCCATGTCGGTCTGTGCTTTCTTCAGCTCGTCGACGGTAGCATTACCATCATTCAAGACAGCCTCATAGGGAGCGGTGCCCGTGAAGCCCTTTGACTTCGCCACATCAATGGCCTTCTTCAAAGATTTGCGGGCATCGATGTTTGCAGTAAGAGCGGTGGCAGCGTCATTGAGCTCGGTAGCGGTGCTGTTCGTGTTGGTGTAGACAGCCAGTTGAGCCTCGATGTTTGCACCCAGGCTGGAAGCCTCGTTCAGCACACCTTTCAGCTTCATGGCGCTGATGTAGCGAGCGGCACCATCCTTGTAGGCATTGTAAGCCTCTTCGTTGGCAACGAAAGCATTGTACGACTCTTCGGTCACAGCTTTCCAGTCAACGCAAGCGCCTTCGGCATCGGGGCTTACATGCTTCAGGACGCTACTGTTGTTAGCGCCGGCATAATCGCCTGTCCATCCGATGTAGGTACCCTCAAACTCAGGCTTGGCAGTAACAAAGGCAACGTTCTGGAAGCGCACGCAGTCGCCCACAATCGTGAAGGTCCACGAATAGTTGGGCTGCGAAGCGTGGTCTAGCCACGTAGAGTTACCGTCGTCGGTAAACAGGTTGTGTCTGCCAGTGACGTCAGCTCTGTCGTCGGGATTGTAGAAATCGTTAAACAGTTCATAAGAACCTTCCGGAGCGTTTTCCTCCGTCGAGGGCTCTACCCAGAAGGGGTAGCCAAAGGTTCTGACACTAGCCTGGGTGCCCCAAGAGTTGCCGCTGGCAAAGAACATCTTGGCACCTGGATTGTAGAGGTAATAACGGGAAAGAGGGTCGTTGGTAAACGTCGTAAACTCTAACCCCTGGGGCTCTGGCATAGTCCAGATGCCGTCAGGTACCTCTGCCTTCACACTTGTAGCCGTGAGCCACAAGGCGCTCAAAACGAGTAGTTTTGAAATTTTCATAAGCTTTAAAATTAGGTAAAAGTTAGTAAATATATAAGTAAATAAATATTGTTTCTTTAGGTTATCGACCCCGCATAAAGCGGTTATCGGTTGCAAATTTAATCAAAATTTTAATAACTCGTATCATTTTTCAAAGTTTTTTTTCGTTTGCCCGTGTTTTTCGTACACTTTTAACGTTACAAAATGGTTTCTGAAGTGATTAGACTACTTCTCACATCAATTACATATAAAAAAAAGTCATGTCTCGCTTGCTCTGCATTTTGGCCCAAAACGCATTCCAATTTGGGCCAAAACACTTTCCATTTTGGGCCAAAACGCATTCTGTTTTGGGCCAAAACGCATTCCATAACTTCAGAAACTTGAATAAAAAAATTTAAGCTATTATTCTAAGAATTTTAGCTTAAATTCTCAGATAATAGCTTAAATTTCTGACAGACCTATGCGCTTTCTGAATTACTTAAATCCGTTTTATCTGTAAAGAACGTTGATTTTACATTAGTTCCTATCGACGAGTCGACACTTGTTTCTGCCCGTTGACAATGCGCAAGGGGCTCCGACGGGTGGCAGGACGGCCTCCCAGATCGTAGGCTTTGTCGGCAGCTGCGGGCGTAGCAACGACCGGATGCATGCCAGCCTCCTGCTGTTCGTCGGCCACTCCGGCGATGGGCATCGTGACGCCTGTCCAGTTTTCGAGCACGGGCAGTGAGAGTGCCGAGCGCAGGAACGCCTCATAGGCCTGGATTGGTTCGCGGGCCGTGAGGCGATACCACTGTCCGTCCTTCAAGATATAGTAGCCCGTCCTCACATTGTAGTTCACGAACGAGCCATAGAAGCCATTGACCGAGGAGGCACGTGCGACGGCATCGCCATACTCCTTGAACTTGACTTCGGTCACTTCCGAATAGTACACGTAGGGTTGTCCGGCCTTCGTCTCGCTGACGGGCTCCAGGCAAAGCTGCAGGAAGTCGGGGGTGATGCCCACAATGCTGTAGAGTGTGATGCCTTCGGTAGGCAACATCAGATAAGGCAGGCAGATGGTGCCCCAGCCAGCCGACTCCATCGTGCGGCGATAGACGGGCGTTCCAGCCGTAATTGCCTCGGTGTAGCGGTCGCGTCCGTTGAGGTCGACGACGTGGATGCGATAAACCATGCCTTCTTCCACGTCCTGTTCGTCGACGTAGGTATAGCTGGCCCGCGTTTCTTTCTGCTCGGGCGTGGCAATGACTTCCCAGTTCTTGCCGTCGAGGCTGCGCTCGATGGTCATCAGCTGGTTGTATTCGCCATTATAGTCGGTCCACTTCAGCGTGGCTTTGCCCAGGTCGAGCTGCACGGAGAAGGCGTCGGGGTCGGCCTGTCGGGGCGAACGGGGAACGTAGTCGTACTTGCCGTTGTAGCCCAAGCCGGAGTTAATCGAGGCGTAGTACTTGCCTGCCTCGGTAAGCGTCGAGCCCTTCAGAATCTTCGACGGATCGCGCTCGCTGTTCCAGTAGAAGTAGCGCTCCACGTAGCTCCAGTTGTTCATATTGTTGCAGATGCGCCTGATGGCAGCAGCATTCTGTGCCTCGGTGACGCCATTGGCAAAGGCTCCGTTGCTGTTCCACGAGGCTCCCCACACCCATTCCGAAATCCAGATGGGGCGATGCAGGGCGTCTACCCAGTTGTGCATGCTGTTGAAGGTGCCCTCTGCCCAGTAGCAATGCAGGTCGATGATGTCACAGCGCCATCCGCGAGCGTCAATCGAGTCGAAGAACTCGCGCAGGAAACCGCCGGCATTGCTCACGTAGTCGCTGCCATCCCACGACGAAGGCGAGCAGAGACGCTTACCCGTAGCCATGAGAGCCTCCCAGTTGGCCAGGATTTGTGCCAGCGTGGCAGGGCTGTCGTCGCTGGAGTTGCGCGGCTCGTTGTTGGTCTTCAGGTGGGGCGAATAGTCCACTTTTCCGCAAGCGTCGATGCCTGGCCATCCCTCGTGAATGCGATGAGGCACGCACTCGGCGTCGGGCAGACGGCTCTCACCCAGGCCAAAGGAGTAGCAACTCGTCACGTTGAGCGCCGAAACAGCACTCGAACTGGTGTTGTTGGCCAGCGCGGCCTTGCCCGTGTCGTACCACTTGAAGATGCGATACGACGTAATTTTCTGGTCGAGCACAACGGGCAGCGAGGCAATCTCCAGGTCTTCGTCGGCAGCAATGAAGCAGCGGCTGTAGCCGCGGCCCTTTGCCTGCGTCGAGAAAGTGACCATATAGCCGCGCTTCAACTTGAAGCTGCGTATCTGGTTATTCAGCTTTGCGGCCGTCAGGGTGTTCATGAAACCGCCGTCGTTCTCCAGTCCGAAGCTGTTGACGGCCGTGCCTTCGAAGTTCTTCTCCGAATAGACGGTGAGCGGTTTCACGCTGTTGCCGTAGGGCAGGATGATGCTGCCACGGTTGTAGAGCTTCACCTGGCAGTTGGTGTTGTTGGTGGCCTTGGTGCCTCCGATGGTCACGTGCTGTGCCAACAGCTTGATGGCGGCCGAAGGCTTCACGTTGTCAAGAATCAGCACAGCGTGCTCCGTGTTCTGAAAATCAACGACGGCACCGTCGGCAAAGGGTGTCTCGCCACTCACGTGCAGGTCGAGATCTTCATTGATTACGGCGTTTCCGGCAATCTGAGTCACCGTAGTGACGCGGTTCTCTGCTTGTGCAACAAAGGGGACAAGAAGGAATGCAAGCGAACACGCAAACACATGTTTTAAGGTTTTAAAAGCAGGTTTCATATAAAAAATAGTTAGTTTCGAGGTTGCAAAGATAAGAAATCTTTTTGAAACAACGGCAAAAGCAGGAGTAAAAAAACGATTTACGGCAAATGATGACCAAAGCAGGGTTCATGCGTCTTATATAATAAATAAGGTATATAGGATTAAACTAATCATCAATAAAACAAACAGAAAATGGAAGCAAAGAAGTATCAGGGCGTAGTCGTACCGATGGTAACGCCCGTGACCAGCGATGGTCGGCTCGACACTGAGGCCGTGCGAAGAATTATAGTCATGTTTGCCAAGGCCGGCGTTCACCCCCTGCTCATGGGAACCACTGGCGAAGGCAACTCGGTGAGCAAAGAAGACGCCGTGCTGCTGGTGAAGACTGCCGCCGAGGCACGCGGCGAAGGGCCCATGGTCATCTATGCCGGCCTGACAGGCAACTGCGTGAGCGAGCAATACGTACAGGGCAACCGGTTCTTCGAGGCCGGTGCCGACGTGGTGGCTGCCACCCTGCCGGCCTACTACCAGCTGACGCCCGAGCAGATGTACACCTACTATCACGACCTGGCCGACGCGCTGAAAGGCCCCCTCATGCTCTATAACATCACCATCACCACCCACATGAGCATTCCTCTCGACGTGATTGTGCGGCTGGCCGACCACCCGAACATCGTGGGACTGAAAGACTCGGAGAACAACCTGCAGCGTCTGGACGAGTGCCTGAGCCTGGTAGGCCAGCGAACCGACTTTGCCTATTTCTGCGGCTGTGCCGCCAACTCGGCCCACGCCCTGGCCCATGGTGCCGACGGCATCGTGCCTTCGGGCGGCAACATCGTAGCCGACCTCTATCAGCAGCTGTTCGAGGCTGGCATGAAGGGCGACACTGCCGAGGCCGAACGCCTGCAACAGGAGACCGACGCCATCGGCCAGATCTACCAGAAAGGCTTCACGCTGGGCCAGAGCCTCGCTGCCCTGAAGGTGATGATGGGCACGAAAGGCCTCTGCGGACCCGACATGCTACCCCCGCTGACGAAGCTCTCAGAAGCCGATGCACAAACTGTCGTAGAACGAATGAAGTAAAAGCGCCATGCACTGGATAGACTACATCATCGTATTGGTGTCGATACTGACTGCCATCGGCATGGGTGTCTACTTCGCCCACAGGCAGAAAGATACGTCGACCTACTTTGCCGGAGGCGGAAAAATACCGGCCTGGGCAGTAGGCGTCAGCATCTTTGCAACGCTCATCAGCAGCGTCACCTTCCTCGCTTACCCTGGTGCGGCCTATGCCGACAACTGGATATTGCTGGTGCAGGGGCTCATGGTGCCCGTGGTGCTGGTGGCCCTGATTGGCGTGATTGTGCCACTCTTCCGCAAGGTTATCAGGCTCTCTACCTACGAATACTTCGAGCGCCGCTTCGGACTCTTCGCCCGTCTCTATTCTTCACTGGCCTTCACGCTGGGACACTTCTCTAAGGCAGGCACCGTGTTCTTCCTCGTGTCGATGGCGCTGGCCACCTTCCTCGACATCAACATCTATTCGATTGTGCTCGTGCTGGGCATCACCATCATCATCCTGACGCTGCTGGGCGGCATGGAAGCCATCGTGTGGATGGACGTGGTGCAGGGCGCACTGCTCATCGGAGGCGGCATCATCTGCGTGCTCATCCTCATGTTCGGCATCAACGGAGGACCGTCGGAGCTCTTCAGCATTGCCTCGCAATACGACAAAATCAGCTTCGGACCCTACGACTGGGACCTCACTCAGCTCACGTTCCTCGTCATGGTGCTCAACGGTATCTTCTATGCGCTGCAGAAATACGGCACCGACCAGACGATCGTGCAGCGCTACCTGGCTGCAAAGAACGACCGCGAGGCCAAGAAAGCGGCCTACGTCGGCGTAATGATGAGCGTTCCCATCTGGGCCTTGTTCATGTTCATCGGCACAGCTCTCTTCGCCTATTATCATGCGCAGGGCGCCCCCGTGCTGCCCGAAGGGCTGAAGGCCGACGAGGTGTTTCCCTATTTCATTGCACACGAGCTGCCCGTCGGCATTCGCGGACTGATTATTGCCGCCCTGGCCGCAGCCGCCATCTCGTCGTTGGACTCTGACCTCAACTGTCTGTCGGCCATTGCCGTACAAGACTATTACATGCGGTTCCGCAAGGAGACCACCGACCAGCAACAGCTTCGCTTCGGCAAGTGGATGGTGGTCGTGGCAGGTGCAGGTGCCGTAGGCGTGGCGCTGCTCTACATTTCATGGGGCGGCGAGGGCGTGCTGGGAGCACTCTTCTCACTCTATGCCATCTTCTCGGCCGGCATCGTCGGCATCTTCATGCTGGGACTGTTCAGCCGTCGCGCCAACAAGCAGGGGCTCTACATCGGCATTGCTGCTGCCGTACTCTTCACCGCCTACGCCGTGCTCACCTCGACAAAGGTCGATATTAACGGTACGGGCGTCAAGGAAACACTTCTGGACTTAGGCGAATGGAACTTCACACACCACAAATATATGCTGGGTGTCTACAGCCATCTGATTGT
>CACXYH010000017.1 GCA_902771785.1 uncultured Prevotellaceae bacterium | reverse complement strand
AGGCTACCGCAACCCTGTGCTTCCCGGCTTTCATGCCGACCCAAGTGTGTGTACAGACGGGAAGGATTTCTACCTTGTCAACAGCACGTTCCAGTATTTTCCAGGAGTACCTGTATTTCACAGCAAAGACTTGATACATTGGGAACAGGTAGGTAATTGCCTCTCGCGCAAGTCGCAGCTTGACCTCTCGGGGCTTTACACACAGAACCAGCCGGAACTGGGTTGGACTAATGCGGGCATCTATGCTCCAACCATCCGCTATCATGAGGGGCGCTATTACATGGTGACCACCATTTTCCCATCACGTCGCCATTTCTACGTCTGGACAGATGACCCATCTAAAGAATGGTCCGACCCCGTATTCATTGACTTTGCCATCGGCAGTTGCGACCCTACCCTCTTTTGGGACGAAGGGAAGTGCTATTTCTTATGGAAAGCGGCAGCAGACGAAACTCGGCCAGGAATCAAGCCGGGTGAAATCAACATCTGCGAAATTGACGTTCATACTGGTCGGCGTATAGGCGATGTTCATCACTTGGGAACGGGGCTCGGCGGACGTTATCCTGAAGGGCCACACATATACAAGAAAGACGGCTATTAATGATGCTTGCTGAAGGGGGCACGGAACATGGTCACCATGTGAACATCCTGCGAAGTAAATCCCTGTTCGGGCCCTACGAACCGAACCCTGCCAACCCCATCCTGACGCATTTCAGCACGAAGATGCAGAACAGCAATAT
Organism: uncultured Prevotellaceae bacterium; assembly: GCA_902771785.1. Lineage (GTDB taxonomy): Bacteria > Bacteroidota > Bacteroidia > Bacteroidales > Bacteroidaceae > Prevotella. Next base: position 39,204 of record CACXYH010000017.1, on the reverse strand, counting down.
TCAAGGGCTCGGACATGCAGACCTCATACAAGCGCCCGACTCCTCATGGTGGATGATTTGCCTGGGTTATCGCACCAGCGGTTACCTCTTGCATGTGATGGGACGCGAGACAATGCTTGCTCCTGTACGTTGGAACAAGAATGAATGGCCAGTGGTCAATGGCAACGGCACTATCGCCATCGACATGAAATGCAACACCTTGCCTGAAGTCCCAATGCCCCTTGACCCTGTTCGTGAAGAGTTCAAATATGTCAAGCGCGATGTGCCTGCCGACAGCTACAGCAGCATCGGATTGCCTTGGGGATGGATGAGCATCGGCAATCCCGATTATTCCCGCTACTCACTCACCGAGCGCGAAGGTTGGTTACGTCTGCATACCACTTCTACGCCTCTCGATGCAGCTACTTCGCCCACTTTCGTGGCAAGACGTCAGACTGAGTTACGTTTCAGCGCCACTTCACTCATCGACGCATCCCATCTGGCAGAAGGCTCTCAGGCAGGAATCACGGCCTATGCAGCCCCCCAGAATCATTATGATGTGATGGTAGAACGAAAGAACGGAAGACTATTTGCCAAGTCGAACATCCGTGTGGGAACACTCAGCCATACCGGCCAACCCAAGGACTATTACTACATGCAAGTTTCTACCGATGGCAAATCGTTCGCTACACTCGCCAAGATGGACTTCCGCTATCTTTCAACCGAGGTGATAGGCGGGTTCACAGGCGTGATGCTTGGCTTGTTTGCCCAGGGTGAAGCCGGATATGCAGATTTTGATTGGTTTGAATATACAACAGAATAAAGCAAGGAGCGTCATGTGTGCCCAGTCCGTCGAGTCCCCTGCGTTTTGTATCGAAACGCCTTCCATTTTGATACAAAACGCATTCCGTTTCCATACAAAACGTCCCCCGTTTTGATACAAAACGCAACCACAACTCGAAGCTGAAAAGAATATGCCTGTGTGGCTGATCAAAGCCATGATAGCAGGGCTATTTGCTGTCTTATGTGCCGCCACCCTCGCCATCGGATACGGCATCAGCCGATGGACCCAGGCAAGGCGGCTCAAGAAGAATAAGCGCTGAATTGGGCAAGAAGAAATCGTTCATTGTTTGGAATTTTGTTGCAATGAACGATTTTTATTAGCTATTGTAACATGATTTATAGTCTGATTGGTGGATTTTGAGTTATCTTTGCAGCAGAATTTGTATTATAACTAAAAACTATCGACAATGAAGAAAATCTTTTTTGCCATGCTGGCAATGCTTACTGCCCTTGGCGCAGAGGCGCAGAAGCCGCAAGTGCTGAGCGAGAACCATGCCATGCTGCGACTGGAGCAGGGATGCAAGTACGTGTTGCTGCCCGTAGAGGAGAAGGCCGAGATTGCCAATGTGCGCATTGTGGGCAAGGACAACCAGTGCCTGCGCCGCCCCAACGTGCGGCTGGCCGTTGACAACGTGGACTACTACGTTCCCCTGGAAATCAAGGACGGTCAGCTGCTCGACATCATCTTCCACGGCGACCGCCGCAAGGCCGGCAACGTGAAGGACTTTGCCTGCTGGAAGGAGCTGAAGTACAGCGACACCTTCGACACCACCAACCGCGAGCAGTATCGGCCGCTCTACCACCACACTCCGCAATACGGATGGATGAATGATCCCAACGGAATGTTTTATAAGGATGGCGAGTGGCACCTGTGCTACCAGTGGAACCCCTACGGCTCGCAATGGGAGAACATGACGTGGGGCCACTCCGTATCGAAGGACCTCATTCACTGGGAACCGCTGCCCACGGCGATTGAGCCCGATGCCGTAGGCACCATCTTCAGCGGCTCGTGCGTAGTGGACAAGAACAACACGGCAGGCTACGGCAAGAACGCCATCATCGCCTTCTACACATCGGCTGCCGAGGCTCAGACGCAGTCGATGGCCTATTCGACCGATGGCGGACGCACCTTCAAGAAATATGAGAAGAACCCTGTGCTGACATCAAGTGCTGCCGACTTCCGCGACCCTCACTTGTTCTGGCACGAGGAAACGCACAAGTGGATTATGCCGCTGGCTGTGGGCCAGGAGATGCAGTTCTACTCGTCGGTCAACCTGAAGGACTGGACCTACGAGTCGTCGTTCGGCAAGGAGTATGGCAACCACGACGGCGTGTGGGAGTGCCCTGACCTGATGCCGCTGCCCGTTCGCGGCACAGGCCAGACGAAGTGGATGCTGCTGTGCAACATCAACCCTGGCGGTCCCTTCGGCGGAAGCGCCACGCAATACTTCATCGGACAGTTCGACGGCCACAAGTTCACCTGCGAGTCGAAGCCCGAGGTGACGAAGTGGATGGACTACGGCAAGGACCACTATGCCACGGTCACCTTCGACAACGCGCCTGAAGGCCGCCGCGTGGCCATCGTATGGATGTCGAACTGGCAGTATGCCGGCACTGTTCCCACGAAGCAGTTCCGCTCGGCCAACGCCCTGCCTCGCGACCTGGGCCTCTTCACCGACGGAAGCGAGACCTACTGCAGCGTGCTGCCCTCGAAGGAGGTCGACGCACTGCGCGGCGGCAAGGTGAAGAAGCCAACGGAAGCCTGCGAACTGGTGGTCGACGTGAAGGGCTCGATGGAGCTGACACTCTCGAACGCAAAGGGCGAGCAGGTCGCCATGCGTTACGACCCACAGAAGCAGACCTTCGCCATGGACCGCACGAAGAGCGGCAACGTGAGCTTCAGCGAAGCCTTCCCCACTGAGACCGTAGCCCCCACCCACGGACAGCTCAAGCAGCTGCGCATCTTCATCGACCGCAGTTCAATCGAGGTGTTCGATGCCGACGGCAAGCTGTCAATGACCAACCTGGTGTTCCCCACCGAGCCATATAATAATATAAAGGTAAAGGGCGGCAAGGCCACCATCTACGAAATCAAGTACTAACACAATTTCGATTATAACTAGAAAAAAAACAGAACAAATGAAACAGAATAAATCCATTTACCTCATTCCGGTGATGCTCTGCTTCTTCTGCATGGGCTTCGTCGACCTGGTAGGCATCGCCTCCAACTACGTGAAAGAAGACCTCTCGCTGAGCGACACCGTTGCCAATACGCTGCCCTCGCTCGTATTCTTCTGGTTCCTCATCTTCAGCGTTCCCACGGGCATGCTGATGAACAAGATAGGCCGCAAGAAGACCGTGCTGCTCTCGCTGCTGGTTACGGTTGTGTCGCTCTTCATCCCACTGCTGGGCTATTCGTTTGGCATCATGCTGGTGGCCTTCTCGCTGCTGGGCATCGGCAATGCGCTGATGCAGACCAGCATTAATCCGCTGGCCATGCTCATCATCGGCGACAAGAACCTGGCTTCGACCCTCACCTTCGGACAGTTTGTGAAGGCCATCGCCTCGTTCCTGGCTCCCTATCTGGCCATGTGGGGCGCCACTCAGGTGCTGCCCTCCTTCGGCTACGACTGGCGCGTGCTGTTCCTCATCTACTTCGTTGTGGGCACGCTGGCCACGCTGCTGCTCTGGGCCACGCCCATCCAGGAGGAGATGCAGGAGGGACGCTCGTCGTCGTTCGCCGACTGCCTGCGACTGCTGGGCAAGCCCATCGTGCTGCTCTCGTTCCTGGCCATCATGTGCCACGTGGGCATTGACGTAGGCACCAACACCACCGCCCCCAAGCTGCTCATGGAGCGCGTAGGCATGTCGCTCAACGATGCTGCCTTTGCCACCTCGCTCTACTTCATCTTCCGTACCATCGGCGCACTGACGGGCTCGTTCTTCCTTCGCGTCATGAAAACCCGCTGGTTCTTCATCTTCAGCGTCGTGCTCATGGCCCTCTCAATGGCGCTCATGTTCGGCGGCGAGTCGAAAGCAATGCTCTACACAGCCATTGCGCTCGTAGGCTACGGCAACTCCAACATCTTCTCGATGGCTTTCTCTGAGGCGCTGCTCTCTGTGCCCGACAAGCAGAACGAGGTGAGCGGACTGATGATTATGGGCCTCTTCGGCGGCACCGTGTTCCCCCTCATCATGGGCTTCATGAGCGATGCTATGGGACAGGCCGGCGCAGTAGCCGTCATGGCCGTGGGCGTAGTCTACCTCTTCAGCTATATTCCAAAAGTGAAACACTAATCTAAAACTAAAAACGAAACAGAATGGAACAGAAACGTTATGTAGTAGGACTCGGAGAAGTCCTGTGGGACGTGCTCCCCGAAGGCAAGAAACTGGGTGGCGCACCTGCCAACTTTGCCTATCATGCTGGCCAGTTCCTGGGCAGCGACAACACCATCGCCATCAGTGCGCTGGGCGAGGATAAGCTCGCCGACGAGACTATCGAGGCGCTGCGTGAGCACAACCTGAACGACCTGCTGCCGCGCGTGCCCTACCCCACTGGCACCGTACAGGTGCAGCTCGACGAGCAGGGCATTCCCACTTACGACATCAAGGAGAACGTGGCCTGGGACAACATCCCCTTCGACGAAGACATCCAGCAGATTGCCCGTAACTGCCGCGCCGTGTGCTTCGGCTCGCTGGCCCAGCGCAACGTGGTCAGCCGCGAAACCATCCAGAAGTTTCTCGACGCCACACCTGCCGACTGTGTGAAAATATTCGACATCAACCTTCGCCAGCAGTTCTACACCAAGGAGGTCATCAAGGAAAGCCTGCAACGCTGCAACATCCTGAAGATTAACGACGAGGAGCTGGTGCTCATCGGCCGCATGTTCGGCTATCCTGGCCTCGACATCGAGAACAAGTGCTGGCTCATCCTGGGCAAATACAACCTCGACATGCTCGTGCTGACCTGCGGCACCAACGGCAGCTACGTGTTCACTCCAGGACAGATGTCGTTCCAAGAGACGCCAAAAGTGGAAGTAGCCGACACGGTAGGCGCCGGCGACTCGTTCACCGGCTCGTTCTGCGCAGCCATCCTCAGCGGCAAGCCCGTGGCCGAAGCCCACAAGCTGGCCGTGAAGGTGAGCGCCTTCGTCTGCACACAAAACGGCGCTATGCCCACGCTGCCCGCCACTTTGCTGGCAGAGTAAGCACCACGTCCATACAAAACAAAGCGGCGATGCTCCTGAGGAGCACCGCCGCTTGTCATTTTCTTTTACAAATTGATTAGGCAATAGCGTCAGCCAGCTCAGCACCAGCCTTGAACTTTGCAACCTTCTTGGCAGCAATCTTAATCTTTGCCTTAGTAGCGGGGTTGATACCTTCGCGAGCAGGGCGCTCGTTTACGCTGAACGTACCGAAGCCAACGAGAGCAACCTTGTCACCCTTTACGAGAGCTTCCTTAATAGCAGCTACTGTGGCATCGAGAGCCTTTTTTGCGTCAACCTTGCTGATACCTGCACCAGCGGCAATCTTCTCAACTAATTCTGTCTTGTTCATAATTTTAAGTTTAAAAATGGGTTATTAATGAGTTTAAAACAATCACATTCTTCCGAATTTCTTCGCAAATATAGGAGAAAGAATTCATAAAACAAACAAAAAATCAGAAAAAATGAGTTTTTTCATGAAAAAAACTTTCTTTGAGCCCGTTTTCCTATCAAAAAACAGATATTTTTCGTAATTTTGCTGCCGATTTCAGAAAAAAAAGAGAAGACAAAAAAGAAACAGAAGAAACGATATGAACTACAACATACCTACTATCACAAAGAACCTGCTCATTATCAACGCGCTGGTTTTCTTCGCCACGTGGATACTGGAGCAGCGAGGCATTTTCCTGAACAGCTGGGGTGGTCTGCACTTCTTTATGTCGCAAGATTTCCACCTCTATCAGTTCGTCACCTACCAATTCCTGCATGGCAACATGGAGCACATTTTCTGGAACATGTTTGCCCTGTGGATGTTCGGCGTAGTGATGGAACGCGTGTGGGGCCCGAAAAAATTCCTTTTTTATTACATTTCATGCGGCATCGGCGCTGGTCTCGTGCAGGAATTAGTACAGTGGGCCACCATGATTCTCTTCCCTGACATGCAGATGTCCATACAGCTCATCGACGGCACCACGACGATGGTGCCCTATAGCGTGTATCTGATTCAGGCAGCCAATATGGTGGGCGCCTCGGGCGCCATCTATGCCATCCTGCTGGCCTTCGGCATGACCTTCCCCAACGAGCGCATCATGCTGCTCATTCCGCCCATGCCCATCAAGGCCAAGTGGCTCGTCGTGGGCTATGCGGCCATCGAACTGCTGCTGGCCATCAACTCTACGGGCGACAACGTAGCCCACGTGGCCCACTTGGGCGGCATGCTCTTCGGCTTCTTCATGATACGCTACTGGAACAAGCACCCTAACGCCCACTTCAACCGCGACAACGGCATGGGCATCTTCGACAACATGAAGCGGCGCTACGAGCAGCGGCAGCAGCGGCGCAAGCCCGACATGAAGGTGGAGCGCGGCGGAAGAGCCGAAAGCGACATGGACTATAACGCCCGTAAGAAGCAGAACCAGGAGGTGATAGACCGCATTCTTGACAAGATTCGCAAGAGCGGCTACGACAGTCTGACCAAGGAAGAGAAGCAAACCCTCTTCGAAGCAAGCCGCGAACAATGATCAAGCAAATCAAGAACTTCACACTCAACCTCATTGCAGGCGCCAACGTAGTGACGGTGGCGCTCATGCTCCTTGCCGGCTACAGCGACCGACTCTATCCGCCCGACTATCCGCACCTGTGCTGGGTGGGCATGATATTCCCCTTCTTCCTCGTGGCCAACCTGCTTTTCCTGTTTCTGTGGCTCATACTCAGCTGGAAACGCGCGCTGATACCCATCGCAGGATTTTTCCTCGCGTACGTACCTATTAGTATATACATGCCCATCAACATGCAGGAAGCGCCGCCAGAGGGCTCGCTCAAGGTGCTGTCCTACAACGTGTGCGGCTACGGCGGCAACTACAAGTATGAGAACGGCTTCGACACCGTTTACAACTACATTCGCTATCACAACTTCGACATCGTGTGCCTGCAGGAAGACATCGACACGTGGCGCGAATACGTCATGAGTCGATGGAAGAAAGTGTTCGAATACAACGACACCACGATTCTCTACCAGTCGAGCACGTCGATGAACTGCATAGGCATTCACACGCGCTTCCCCATCCTGCGCAAGGAGCGCATCGACTATAAGTCGGTGGCCAACGGCTCAGTAGCCTACTACCTGCTCGTGGGCAGCGACACGGTGCTCGTCATCAACAACCACCTGGAGGGCACCCACTTGAACGAAGCAGAGCGCTCGCGCTACAAAGAGATGCTGGGCGGAAAAATGGTGCGCGACACCATCAAGGCCGAAACCAGGTTCCTGGTGAGCAAGCTCAGCACGTGGATGGTAGAACGGGCCCCACAGGCCGATGCTGTACACGACTACATAGAGCGCCACCGACAATACCCCATCATCGTCTGCGGCGACTTCAACGACACCCCCATTTCCTACACCCGCCACACCATCGCGCAGGGTCTCACCGACTGCTTCACGACCACTGGAAGAGGGTTCGGTTTGTCATATAATCAGAAAGGATTTAACTTCAGAATAGACCAAATCATGTGCTCCCACCACTTCACTCCCTACAAGTGCTTTGTAGACAGCAAAATGGACGCAAGTGACCATTATCCGATGATTTGTAGCCTCAAAATGAAGGATAAACCTTAAAAAAAGCAGGAAAATGGGCTTAAAATTTTTCATTGTGTAAAAAAATAACTATATTTGCAGGCTAAATTGTGCGAATTAAATATTATATAATATAAAAATCAAAATGCAAAACAAAGGAATTGTAAAGTTTATTGCAGTACTGCTCGTGCTGGTCTGCTGCTTCTATCTCTCCTTCTCGTTTGTGACGCGCCACTACGAAAGCAAGGCTGCTGCCATGGGTGAAGTCGAGGGTCAGGAGTATCTGGACTCAATCATGAACGAGAAAGTGTACATGGGCATCTACTCACTGAAGCAGTGCCGCGAGATGGAAATCGGCCTCGGTCTTGACCTGAAGGGCGGTATGAATGTTATTCTGGAGGTGTCGGTGCCCGACGTTATCGACGTGCTGGCCGACCACAAACAGGATGCTGGCTACAGAAAGGCCATGGAAGAGGCCAAGAAAGAAGAAGAGACCAGTCAGAACGACTTCATCTCTTTGTTCATTAAGCACTGGAAGCAAAACGGAGGCGGTCGCCCCCTGGCTGCCATCTTTGCCACTCAGCAGATGAAGGGCAAGGTGAGCACACAGAGCACCGATTCTGAAGTGGAGTCGGCCCTGCGCGCCGAAGTGCAGGCAGCCGTCGACAACTCTGAGAACGTGGTTCGCAACCGTGTCGATAAGTTCGGCGTGGTGCAGCCCAACATCCAGAAGCTCGAAGGCCAGTCGCGCATCATGGTCGAAATGCCTGGCGTGAAGGAGCCTGAGCGCGTGCGCAAGCTGCTGCAGGGTTCAGCCAACCTGGAGTTCTGGGAGACCTACAACGCTCCTGAGATTGCTCCGCTGCTGGTTCAGCTCAACGCCAAGTATGCTGCCTACATGAACGATGATAATGCTGAGACCGCACAGGCCGACACAGCCGCCGTAGACACCACTGCCAACGCCGCTGCCGCTACCGCTACCGACCTCACTGCCAAGCTCACCAAGAAAGAAGCTGCACAGGCCGATGCCACCAACAAGGAGGAGATTGCCAAGCAGAACCCCCTCTTCGCCTACCTCATCCCCCAGCAGCAGGGTCTGAGCGTCGTAGGCTACGCTCTGGGCCGCGATACTGCCGAAATCAACAAGGTCATCTACTCTGACATTGCCCGTCAGGTGCTGCCCTCCGACCTGAAGCTGCTCTGGAGCGCCAAGCCCGAGAACATCGGCTTCACCGACGGACTGGAGCGCTACGAGCTGCACGCCCTGAAGATCACTGAGAGCAACGGCCGCGCTCCGCTCGAGGGCGACGTGATCACGAACGCTCGCGACGAGTTTGAGCAGCTGTCGGGCCGTCCCTCTGTCTCGATGCAGATGAACAGCACGGGTGCTCACCGCTGGGCTCAGCTCACGAAGATGAACATCAAGAAAGCCATCGCCATCGTGCTCGACGATGCCGTATATAGCGCACCTCGCGTGAACGACGAGATTACCGGTGGTAACTCGCAGATCACGGGTAACTTCACCATTGAGGACACCAAGGACTTGGCCAACACGCTGAACTCTGGTAAGATGCCGGCTCCTACCCGCATCGTGCAGGAAGAGGTGGTAGGCCCCTCGCTGGGTGCACAGTCCATCAAGCAGGGATTCATCTCGTTCATCGTAGCCTTCGTGCTGCTGATGATCTACATGATCATGCTCTATGGTGTCATTCCTGGTCTGCTGGCCGACGCCGCCCTGCTCGTCAACCTGTTCTTCACGCTGGGCATTCTGACCTCGTTCCAGGCAGCGCTCACCATGCCAGGTATTGCCGGTATCGTGCTGACGCTGGGTACTGCCGTCGATGCCAACGTGCTCATCTACGAGCGCATCAAGGAAGAGCTGAAGAAGGGCCACAACGTGAAGGAGGCCCTGGGTCTTGGCTACTCTAACGCCTTCTCGGCCATCTTCGACTCTAACGTCACTTCGCTCATCACGGGCTTCATCCTGCTGTTCTTCGGTACAGGTCCTGTGAAGGGCTTCGCCACCACCTGGATCATCGGTATCTTCTGCTCGTTCTTCACCGCCGTGTTCCTGACCCGTCTGGTCTACGAGAACCGCTTGAAGAAGGACAAGTGGACCAACCTCACCTTCATCACCGGCTACTCGAAGAACCTCATGCAGAACGCCCACTACAACTTCATGTCGGCCTTCAAGAAGAGCCGCATCATCTGGGGTGCAGCTGCACTGCTGTTCATCGTCTGCCTCTTCACGCGTGGCCTGAGCCGCTCCATCGACTTCACGGGTGGCCGCAACTACGTCGTCACGCTCGACAAGGAGACCAACGTTGAGGAAGTGCGCAAGGTGCTGGCCGGCAAGTTCATCAACACCATCGGCGACAAGGCCAACCAGGAGGCCAACACCACGGCCATCGCCCTGGGTACCGATGGCAAGACCGTACGTATCTCGACCAACTGGGACATCGAGTCTAACAACCCCGATGTCGACGATAAGGCCGAGAACATTCTCTATGGCGCACTGAAAGAGGGCGGCTTCATCAGCCAGACTGACATCGAGTCGTTCAAGAACCCCGACGTGCGTCAGGGCGGTTCCATCATCTCTTCGTCGAAGGTAGGTCCGTCGATGGCTAAGAACATCACCTACGGTGCATTCATCTCAGTGCTCATCGCCCTGATAGCCATCTTCCTCTATATCCTGCTGCGCTTCCGCAACGTGGCCTTCTCCGTTGGCTCTATCGTAGCCCTGGCGCTCGATGCCCTGCTCGTCATCGGTATGTACTCGCTGCTGTGGGGCTGGGTTCCCATGTCGCTCGAGATCGACCAGACGTTCATTGGTGCTATCCTGACCGTGATTGGTTACTCTATCAACGATAAGGTGGTGGTCTTCGACCGTATCCGCGAGAACCTCGGACTCTACGGCAAGCGCGACCGTCAGCAGCTGTTCAACGACTCGCTGAACCAGACGCTGGCCCGTACCATCAACACCTCCGTTACGACGCTCATCGTGCTGCTGGCCATCTTCATCCTGGGTGGCGATAGCATCCGTTCGTTTGCGTTCGCCATGATCCTGGGTGTTGTCTTCGGTACGCTCTCCAGTATCTTCATTGCTGCTCCTACAGCCTTCCTCGTCATGGGTCGCACCATCCGCGAGACCAACGAAGTAGTCGAAGCTGCTCCTGCAGAGAAGAAATAATAAAGATTCATGTTCATGTAATGAAAGGCAGGAAGTCCCTGACAGGGCTTCTTGCCTTTTTTTCGTATCGTTTTGAAATTATGAAGCTCCTTACTGAAACCAATTGGGAAGAGTGGGAGAAAAAGTAACAATATGTCTACATGTTACACCTGTTACAGTGTTACAGTTGCAAAACAGATACTTCAGAAGTCAAAAAATAGCTCTATATCTATATATATAAATATATATAAATATAGTAGTATTTTCAGGGTACGAAAATAGCCTTTCGAGAACTGTAACACTGTAACGCCGTAACAGCGACATGAGCGCTGAACGCTTCATCTGGCCGGCCGCGGCGAATCAGTCGACAAATCGCATCGGTTCAGCCAATGAAAAGGGGCCATTCAGCCGACAAATCGGGGCGGTTCAGCCGACAAATCGAGGCGATTCATCCGACAAATCGGGGGCAAGTATGCGTCAGTACTTGAACGACGAGCCGCCGAGGAACTCGCGGAGAAGCGACGTGGGCGGGATTTGGTCGGCTGGCGTGGGATGGATGTAGCTGAGGAACTTGCGCAGACGGTAGGCCTCGGCATACTCCGGGCAGCTCTCAGGCACCTGCTCCAACAACGGCTCTGCCTGGCTCTTGATGACGGCCAACTCAAAGAGCATGGCGGTATTGAACGTGGCATCGGCATTCTCCTGGAAGGGGAAAATCCACCTGCTCTCGCCCTTGCGCACGGAGGGCCAGCGGCGAATGGTCTCCTGAGCCGACACGCCACGATACTTGTGGTCGCGGATGATGCGGCGCAGCAGGCGGTTGTCGGTGGTGGGAATGTAGTTGTGGTTGTCGAGCAGCAGCGTGGTCAGGGCCGATGCGTAGACGCGGAATATCTGCTCTTGGGGAATCTTGCTGGTGAGCTCTGGGTTCAGGGCGTGGATGCCTTCGACCACGAGCACGTCGTTCTCGTTCATCTTCAGCTTCTGTCCGCTCATCATCGAGCGACCTGTCTGGAAGTCGTAGCGCGGCAGCTCCACCTCCTCGCCTCGCAGCAGGGCGCTGAGCTGTTCGTTGAGCAACGGCAGGTTGAGGGCATGCAGGTTTTCGAAGTCGAAGTCGCCCGTGGCGTCGCGCGGCGTCTGGTCGCGGTCCACGAAATAGTCGTCGAGCGAGATGCCGATGGGCTTGATGCCATTGACGGCGAGCTGTACGGAGAGCCGCTTGCAGGTGGTGGTCTTTCCGCTGGACGAGGGGCCTGCTATGAGCACGATTTTCGTGTCCCTGCGCTTGGCAATCTCGTCGGCTATGCGTGCTATCTTCTTCTCCTGCAGGGCCTCGCTGATTTGTATGAGCAGCGACGCGTAGCCCTTGTCGATGGCTTCGTTCAGGTCGCCGATGGTGCGCATGCCGAGAATGTCCTGCCACTGGTGGTGCTCCTTGAAGATGCCGAACATCTTGTCCTGATGCACCATCTCGTCGAGCTCCTCAGGATGCTCGCGCGAGGGGAGGCGCAGCAGCAGGCCGTCGAAGTACTTCTCGAGGCCGAAGAGGTAGAGCTGGCTGACGTTGATGAGCATGGCGCCGTAGAAGTAGTCTACGTAGCCGTCGATGTCGTAGTAGGTCGTATAGAGCGAGCCGAGCCCCTTGAGCAGCTTCACCTTCGAGAAGGTGTGCAGCTCCTCAAACATGCGGATGGCCTCGGCCGTGGTCGTCTCGTGGCGATGCACGGGTATGGCCTGGCTGATGATGGCCTGCATGTGGCTGCGAATGCGGCTCACGTCGTCGAGCGTGACGGGGTGGCCAATCTTCAGGTCGACGTAGTATCCGTTCGATACGGGTATGTCGATAGACACCTTGCAGGGGTCGTAGAGGTCGTGAATGGTTTTGCAGAGCACGAAGAAGAGGGTGCGCGTGTAGGCTCGCAGTCCTGTTTCGGAGGTGATGTCGAGAAATTCCACCTGCTTCGGCTTGTATACGCGGAAGTGCATGCCTTCCACCTTATTATTAACACGCGCGCACAAGGGGCCGTGCTTCATCGTGAGACCCGTGAGGGCATAAACCTCCTCGAGGCTGCTCGCCATGGGCACGCTGAGCGTCTGGCCCGTGTTCAGGCATTGTATCTGTATTGTCCTATCCATAAGCTTGTTTTTGTCAATAGCACCACAAAAATACAAATAATCTTCCAAAATATGCAGAAGTTTACAATTTTTTTAGTATTTTTGCACCAAAATAGAAACTAACAGCGTTTTTTCTTATGCTTATCGCTTTCAAACTTCTGGGTTCGCTGGCACTTCTTATGTTTGGTATGAAGTCCATGAGCGATGCATTGCAGAAGATGGCGGGTCCGCAACTTCGCCATGCCCTGGGTGCTATGACCACCAACCGCTTCACCGGTCTTCTTACTGGTATGTTTGTGACAGCCTCCGTCCAGTCGTCGACGGCCACTACGGTGATGACCGTCTCGTTCGTCAACGCCGGTCTGCTGACGCTGGCACAAGCCATCTCGGTCATCATGGGTGCCAACATCGGCACCACGCTCACGGCCTGGATCATGGCCGCCGGCATGTCGTTCAACATCACAGACGCCATCTATCCGGCCTTCTTCCTGGGCATCGTGCTCATCTACATGAAGAAGTATCGCTTCATCGGCGACTTCCTCTTCGGTCTGTCGTTCCTGCTGCTGGGCCTCGGCACGCTGCGCCTCACGGGTCAGGAGATGGACCTCGGCCACGACCAGTCGGTGCTCCACTTCTTTGCCTCGTTCGATCCTGATTCGTTCCTCACCACCATTATCTTCCTGCTGCTGGGCGGCGTGCTCACGTTCTGCGTGCAGTCGTCGGCTGCCGTCATGGCCATCACCATGATCCTGTGCAGCAGCGGAGCGCTGCCCATCTATCAAGGCATAGCGCTGGTGCTGGGCGAGAACATAGGAACCACCGTCACGTCGAACCTGGCGGCCATGTCGGCCAACACGCAGGCGCGGCGGGCGGCCCTGGCCCACATGTTCTTCAACGTGTTTGGCGTCATCTGGATTCTCATCATCTTCCATCCGTTCGTCGACTTTGTCACCAACTTCGTCGTAGGCAAGGGTGCCGCCCTCTTCGGCGTCGACATCAACCAGACGCCCATCGACCAGAAGCTCACCATCACCCTGGCCGCCTTCCACACGTGCTTCAATGTGATCAACGCCTTCATCCTCATCTGGTTCGTGCCGCAGATTGAGCAGTTCGTCTGCTGGGTCATCAAGCCCAAGAAGCAGGACGAGGAGGAAGACTTCCGCCTGCACTTCATCACGGCCGGCTTCATGAAGACCCCAGAACTCTCGGTGCTCGAGGCTCAGAAGGAGATTCAGGACTTCGGCAACCGCATGCAGCGCATGTTCGGCATGGTGCAGGAGCTGCTCGACCTCTCGTCGACGAAGAGCAGCAGCGGCAAGGAGAAGGACAAGCACGAGCAGGAGTTCGTCAAGCTCTTCACCCGCATCGAGAAGTACGAGAGCATCTCCGACAGCATGGAACTGGAGATTGCGAAGTACCTGGAGAACGTGAGCGACGCCCACCTCAGCGACGATACGAAGGCCAAGATACGCGCCATGCTGCGCGAGATATCAGAGCTCGAGTCGATTGGCGATGCCTGCTACAACATGGGCCGCACCATCAACCGCAAGTTCCAGGCCAAGCAAGACCACTTCAACGAGCAGCAGTACAACCATCTGCACCAGATGATGGGCCTCACCGACCAGTCGCTCACACAGATGAACCAGCTGATGGGCGGACGCAAGGAGTCGTTCGACGTGAACAAGGCGTTCAACATCGAGAACGAAATCAACAACTTCCGCAACCAGCTGAAGGCTCAGAACATTGCCGACATCAACAATCATGCCTATACCTATGCCGAGGGAACGGTCTACATGGACCTCATCAACGAGTGCGAAAAGCTGGGCGACTACGTAGTCAACGTGGTTGAAGCCCGCATGGGCACACGCCAGCGCAACTGACGAAAGCAGCACTTCGCCCCTCAGAAAACGGCACTTTTGACACCGTTATGCGGCACTTTCACCCCACGAAAGTGCCGCTTTCTCATGCCGAAGGTGCCGCTACCACATAGTCAAGGCTGCGCATAGGCAGAAAATATAAGCTTAAATTCTTGAAATTTAAGTATAAATTCTCAGGATTTAAGCTTAAAATATAAAATAAAGTAGTAACTTTGCAGCCGCAAAGTGGTTCGTGCGCTCTGCAAAAGAGGCGCGACTAAGAGGGAATGGGGTGCAAATCCCCGACAGTCCGGCTGCTGTGAGTTGCCTTTCAGAAAGGGAGCAAGCAACAATGTCACTGACAAACACCATGTTGGGAAGACGCTTGCTGCCAGGCAACGAAGTCAGAAGACCTGCCACTCCGATGCACGTAACACTTCAGCACAGGCCTCCTGGGTTAGGCCTCGAAGAACGAATGAACAGTAGAAAAACAACCATCGTTGCAGTCCTGCTGCTGTGGCAGGCCATGTGGTGCAGCCTCCTTGCTGCGCCAGGCTTGGCGTGTGCAGCCGCAGCGCCGCAGCAGGAGCGCCAGCAGCCCCCCGTCACGAAGAAGGGGCGGCTCGACTCGCTGCAGCACGTGAGCGAGGTGGTGGTGCTCTCGAAGCCCGCCCTGCGCGAGGTCGTCCCCTCGCAGAAGCTCAACGGCGAGCAGCTGCAGCGCCTCTCGGCCCACTCCGTTGCCGACGCCCTGCGCTACTTCTCAGGCATACAGCTGAAGGACTATGGCGGCGTGGGCGGCATCAAGACCGTCAACATTCGCTCCATGGGCACCCACCATCTCGGCATCAGCTACGACGGCATCCAGCTGGGCAACGCCCAAAACGGACAGATAGACCTGGGACAGTTCTCGCTTGACAACGTCGAGGAAATATCGCTCTACAACGGACAGAAGAGCACCATCTTCCAGCCCGCCAGCGACTTCGGCAACGCAGGCGCCGTCTACATACGCACCCGTACGCCCGACTTCAGCGACGGCACCACGCGCCACCTGAAGCTCAAGGCCAAGGTGGCATCGAGCGACATGCTGCGACTCTCGGCCCTCTGGGAGCAGAAGCTCTCGCCCAGGCTCAGCACGTCGATGAACGCCGAGTTCCTCACCGCCAGCGGCAAATACAAGTTCCGCTACCGCCGCAAGAACCAGGACGGCAGCGTGGCCTACGACACCACCGCCACCCGCCAGAACGGCGACATACACGCCGAGCGCCTGGAGCTGAACCTGCACGGACTGATAGACCAGGGCGGATGGCAGCTCAAGGGCTACGTCTACAACTCTGAGCGAGGCATTCCTGGCGCCATCGTCAACAACGTGTGGCGACGAGGCGAGCGCCAGGGCGACCTGAACACCTTCCTCCAGGCCCACTTCTACAAGAGCATCGGCGACCTGTTCAGCACGCGCTGGCAGGCCAAGTATGCCTACTACAACACCCACTACGTGAATCGCGACACCACGCAGCACCAGGTAGACAACCGCTACCATCAGCGCGAGTTCTACCTCTCGACGGCCAACGTGCTCGAACTGCTGCCAGGCTGGAGCGCCTCGCTCAGCTACGACCTGAAGTGGAACTCGCTCAACGCCAACCTCTACAACTTTGCCGACCCCACCCGCTGGTCGCACCTCGCCAGCCTGGCCACGGCCGTTGACTACCTGCACCTGAAGGCGCAGGCCTCCGTGCTGGCCACGTTCATCACCGACCGCGTGGAGCGCGGCCCCGATGCCTCGCTACAGAAGCTCACGCCAGCCGTCTTCGTCAACATCTACCCCTGGCGCGCCCGCTTCTTCTCCATCCGCGCCTACGCCAAGAAGAGCTTCCGCATGCCCACCTTCAACGACCTCTACTACACCGACATGGGCAATGCCTCGCTCACGCCCGAGTCGGCCATACAGTACGACCTGGGCTTTGTGCTCTCGAAGCACTTCGAGCGAGGCTACGTCAGCCACGTGCAGCTGCAGGCCGACGCCTACTACAACACCATCCACGACAAGATCGTGGCCTACCCCAAGGGCCAGCAGTTCCGCTGGACGATGCTCAACCTGGGCCGCGTCCACATCAAGGGCATCGACGTCGAGGCCGAGGCCAGCGGCCGCGTGAGCCACGACATCACCGCCACCTTCCGCGCCCAGTACACCTATCAGGACGCACGCGACGTGACCAAACCCACCGACTCGTTCTACAACGACCAGATTCCCTACATTCCCTGGCACTCGGGCTCGGCCATCCTGGGGCTGGAGTGGAAGGGCCTCAACGTGAACTATTCCTTCATCTATGCCGGCGAACGCTACAACCAGCAGGAGAACATCAAGTACAACTACATGCAGCCGTGGTACACCAGCGACCTCTCCGTGGCCTATCAGTGGAGCGGCAAGCACGCCCGCTACCGTCTGCAGCTCGAGGTGAACAACCTGCTGTCGCAAGACTACGACGTCATTCTGAACTACCCCATGCCCAAACGAAACTACGGACTCTTATTCGACATCACCCTATGAAGCGCATCTGCCTATATATCAGCCTGCTGCTCGCCCTTGCCGCCTGTCGCACCGACGACCAGATCATCTACTCAGAAGAGCAGGACACGGGCGTGAAGTCTGTGAAAAGCGAAATCGTCGGAATGTATCTGCTCAACGAAGGCAACATGGGCAGCAACAAGAGCACGCTCGACTATCTCGACCTATCGGCCAGCGACAGCACCATCCGCTACTGGCGCAACATCTACTCTGAGCGCAACCCCACGGCCGTGAAGGAGCTGGGCGACGTGGGCAACGACTGCAAAATCTACGGCTCGCGCCTCTGGCTCGTCATCAACTGCTCGAACAAGGTCGAGGTGGCCACCGTCGACTCCTGCCGCAAAATCGGAAAGATTGACATTCCCAACTGCCGCTACCTGGCCTTCCACGAGGGCTATGCCTACGTGTCGAGCTACGTGGGGCCCGTAGAAGTGGGCGGCAACACGCCCCTGGGACGCGTCTACAAGGTCGACACGCTCACGCTGCAGAAGGTCGACTCCGTGGTCGTGGGCTATCAGCCCGACGAGCTCTGCATCGTGGGCAACCGTCTCTACGTGGCCAACTCAGGCGGCTACCGCGTGCCCGACTACGACCACACGGTGAGCGTCATCAACCTGAGCACCTTCCGCGAGGAGAGCAAAATCGACGTAGCCATCAACCTGCACCGCTGCCGTGCCGACCAGTACGGACAGCTGTGGGTCACCTCGCGCGGCGACTACTTCGGCCAGGGTTCCAATATCTATTGGCTCAGCCCTGACGAAAACGGGCAGATGCAGCCGCAGGGCTCGCTCGGCATGGCCGTCAGCGACCTGTGCATCGTGGGCGACTCGCTCTATTTCTACGGCGCCGACTTCAACTTCCTGACTATGGAGAACCAAATCACCTACGGCATCATCAACGTGCGCACCCACCAGGTGGTCACCACCGAGCTGTCGCAGGCGCCCGAAGTGAAGAACATCGAGATGCCCTACGGCATCATCGTCAACCCGCTGGAGCGCGACTTCTACCTCATGGACGCCAAGAACTACGTGTCGAGCGGCCAGCTGCTGCACTTCCGCAAGGACGGAACATTCGACTATAGCGTGTGGACGGGCGACATTCCTGCCCACGCCGCCTTCGTTTTCAAACAGACAAACAATCCATAACGATGAAACGACTACTACTGATACTCAGCCTGCTGCCCCTGCTGGCACAGGCACAACAGATGACCGACGCCGCCGAGCACAGCAAGTATATCCTTGCCGTCGACGAGTTTGTGCCCGCACCTGGGCAGTTCATCAACACGATGCCCCAATACGAGGAGGGCGACACGCCAGAGAGCATCGCCCGTAAATGCACGGAATACCTGGCCAACGACCAGCGCTCGCTTGTGTCGCTGGGCAGCTTCGGCGGCTACATCACCTTCCACTTCGACCACTCGATTGCCAACATCGAGGGGCAGCGCGACTTCTTCATCATGGCCAATGCCATGCAGTCGCTCGCTCATCCCAACATGCCTGGCGGCGGTTCAGAGCCTGGCATCGTGATGGTGTCGAAGGACGTCAACCAGAACGGACTGCCCGACGACCCTTGGTATGAGCTCTCAGGCAGTGCCGACGAGGACAGCTCCAACGTGGTCTACAACTACGAAATCACCTACACCAGGCACGACATGCAGCCCGTGCCCTGGACCGACAACCAGGGACGCAGCGGCGTAGTGGAGCGCAACTCGTTCCACAAGCAGGAGTACTACCCCCTGTGGCTGCCTGCCCAGCTCACGTTCAAGGGAACGCTGCTGCCCCCAAACGCCGTTGAACTGAGCGGAAAGGGGCAGGACTGGTTCCAGTCGTTCCTGCGCGACGGCTATGCCGACAACAAGCCCAACAGCGACCGCGAGGCCAACAGCTTCGACATCAGCCGCGCCGTCGACGCCAGCCGCCAGCCCGTCAGGCTCGACTTCATCGACTTCGTGCGCGTCTACTCGGCCATGAACCAGATGTGCGGCTGGCTGGGTGAGACTTCTACCGAAGTGATGGGTGCCGAAGACCTGCACCTCGAAGCCTCGCTGCAGGCCATCAAGGATGCCACCTCAGGCATTGCCACCCCCACAGGCATCGCCCCCACTCCACAGCGTTACTACACGCCCGACGGCAAGTCGCTCACAGCGCCACGTCGCGGCATCAACGTAGTGCGCCTCGACAACGGACAGACGAAAAAACTATTTATTAAATAACTCTATTGTTTCACTCATTAAAAATTTATTTGCTTATGAAAACAAAACGTTTCATGCTTGCAACAGCCATCGTAGCTTGTGGCTGTGCAATGACGCTCACCTCTTGTGAGAAGGACAATGCCATCCAACCCTACCAAGAACCACAGGAGCCGGCACTCCGCGTGCTCACCTTCGAGGACAAGGACTACAAGGCCGACGTGAACATCGCAGGCGAGAAGAGCTGGTCGTCGCTCATCGACGAGGCTCAGTATGGCGGCCCGCTGCTCTATCCTGAGGACGAGACTCTCTACAACTGGAACGACGCCAACAACACCTTCCTGGCCCACGAGCTGCCCAACGGATGGGGCGACTTCCAGTTCTGGGGCAGCGGCATGGCTGTCTCCAACTACATCGAGCAGGATGTGGTCAAGGGCACCTACATGACCCAGCTGAGCATTCCCGTAGCAAGCGGCCACAACGGCTCCAGCAACTTCTGCGTAGTTTTCTCTGCTTCTGGTGCTGCCATTCTGCCTTCGCTCTACTTCTATGATGGTGTGGAGCGCGTCATCGACCACATGTATGTAGTGCCCACCACCTATCTGCTGAACAGCGAGATGAACGGCGACGGCTTTGCACAGGCTCTGACAGCCGAAGGAACGGGCTGCTGGATTGTGGCCACTGGCTTCGATGCCAACGGCGAGGAAACGGGTACTGCCCGCTTCGACCTGGCCAAGGACGGCAAATTCGTAACGGATTGGACCAAGTTCGACCTCTCGTCACTGGGCAAGGTGGCTAAAGTGACCTTCCAGGTCGACGGAACCGACAAGGGCATGTGGGGTCTGAACACTCCTGGCTACTTTGCACTCGACGACGTAGCCGTGCGCTTCTAAACACCAAAACTATCACACTGGCGGGCGAGCGCCGCGACGGTTGCCGTCCGCCAGTCTTCCCAACATCATAAGCAAGCTTATATAATAGTACGGTTATCTTCCATCATGAAGCATTTTCTCTTTTGTCTGCTCATTGCTGTTTCGCTTTTTTCCTGCCGAGGCCATCAATCACCAAGTGTGCAGCAGGAACAGGGCGACACGATTGCCTTTAAGTACGCACGCCTCATCCACATCGTGCGCTATCAAGACCACAGCGTCGTCACCATCGACAATCCCTGGAAGCCAGGCAAGGTGCTTCATCGCTACACACTCATTCCGCGTGATGCCGCAGCCCAGCAGCCCATGGCTGAAGGCTCGACACTCGTCAGGGTGCCGCTGCAGCGCAGCATCATCTTCACCAGCCTGCATGCTGCCCTGCTCAGCCAGCTGGAAGCCCAGCAGCAACTGGCAGGCGTTGCCGACCTGAAGTATATGAAGGTGCCCTGGATACAGGAGGGCTGCCGAAACGGCACGCTGATTGACTGTGGCGACGGCATGAGCCCCGTCATCGAGAAAATCATCGACGCCGAAGCCGACGGCATCCTGCTCTCGCCTTTCGAGAACTCGGGCGGCTACGGCCGCCTGGAGGAGGTCGACATTCCGCTCATCGAGTGTGCCGAGTACATGGAAGCCTCGCCCCTGGCACGTGCCGAGTGGGTGCGCTTCTACGGACTGCTGTACGGACGCGAGCGACAGGCCGACTCGCTCTTTGCGGTCGTCGACAGCACCTATCAGGCCCTGAAGCAGCTGGCACTGACGTCGAAGGTGCGCCGAAGCGTGCTCATCGACAAGCAGACGGGTTCCGTCTGGTACGTGCCTGGCGGACACAGCACCATCGGGCAGATGCTGCAGGACGCACAGTGCGACTACCCCTTTGCCGACGACGACCACAGCGGCAGCCTCTCGCTGCCCTTTGAAACGGTGCTGGAGCGTGCCGGCCAGGCCGACGTGTGGCTTTTCCGCTACGACGCCCAGCAACCCATCACCCGCCAGCGCCTGCTCAGCGAGCAACCTGGCTATCCGCAACTGCGGCCCGTCCGCGAGGGCGAGCTCTACGGCTGCAACGTCATGACCTCCATGTTCTACGAGGAGTCGCCCTTCCGCCCTGACCTCTTGTTGGGCGATTTCATTCAAATTCTGCATCCAGACATACCAAATCTGCCGCCGCTCCGTTATTATTTCAAAGTGGAATAAGATGACGAAGACGACGACCTATCTCCTGCTCATGGTGCTGCTCCTGGCAGTACTGTTCGGCTTGTGCCTCGTCACGGGCAGCATCCGCATTCCTGCTGCCGACGTGCTGTCGATTCTCATGGGCAACGAGTCGGCGAAAGCCTCCTGGCAGTACATCGTGCTCGAGAGCCGACTGCCGCAGGCCATCACTGCCGTGCTGTGCGGCGGCGCGCTGGCCGTGAGCGGACTGATGCTGCAGACGGCCTTCCGCAACCCGCTGGCCGATCCTTCCATCTTCGGCATCTCCAGCGGAGCCGGACTGGGCGTGGCGCTGGTCATGCTGCTGCTGGGCGGCTCGTTCTCGGCAGGCAGCGTGAGCGTCAGCGGCTTCGTGGCCATCATCCTCTCTGCCTTCGTGGGTGCCATGAGCGTCATGGCCGTCATCTTCTTCTTCTCGACGATGGTGCGCAACAACGTCATGCTGCTCATCATCGGCATCATGATAGGCTACCTCTCGTCGTCGGCCATCTCGCTGCTGCAGTTCTTCGCCACCGACGAGGGGGTGAAGTCCTATATGGTGTGGGGCATGGGTTCGTTTGGCGGCGTATCGATGAAGCACATGCCCGTGTTTGCCTCGGTCACCCTCTTGGGCATCATAGGCTCACTACTGCTCATGAAGCCCCTGAACGCGCTGACGCTGGGCGACCGCTATGCCGAGAACCTGGGCGTCAGCATTCGTCGCACACGCAACTGGCTGCTCATCATCACCGGTCTGCTCACCGCCATCACCACCGCCTTCTGCGGCCCTGTGAGCTTCATCGGACTGGCCGTGCCCCACATAGCACGGCTGCTTTTCCGCACCGACAACCACCGCCTGCTGCTGCCTGCCACCATCCTGACGGGTTCTGTCGTAGCCCTCATCTGCAACCTCGTCTGCTTCCTGCCAGGCGAGACTGGCGTCATTCCGCTGGGAGCCGTCACCCCGCTGATGGGAGCACCCGTCATCATCTACGTCATCACGAAGGGACGAAACTGACGGACAGAGGCTGCAGGCAGCAAAAAGAAATAGGCGAGAAATTTTGCTTTTCGCCCGATTATTCGTAACTTTGCAGCCTTAAAAGAAAACGACTAACTATCAAAAGGCAATGAAGACAATAAAAGACCAAAAATTCGGTGGCGAGCGTCCGCTCTTTGCCGTCCACGACTTGAATTTAGAGAACATCACCATCACCGACGGTGAGAGCGGCATCAAGCAATGCCAGCGCATGGAGGCTCACCATTGCAAGTTCTACGGAAAATATCCCTGGTGGCACGTCGACGGCGCGCTCATCGAGGACTGCTACTTTGCTCTGGGTTCGCGCTCTGCCATCTGGTACACCAACGACCTCGTCATGCGCAACTCGCGTATTGACGGCCCCAAGTTCTTCCGCGAGATGAAGAACGTGGAACTGGAGAACGTTGAGATTACCGATGCCGACGAGACGTTCTGGAAAGTAGACGGCCTCCGGCTGAAGAACGTGAAGCTGCACGGAGGCACCTACCCCTTCATGTTCTCGCAGAACATCTACGTCGACGGCTTGGAGAGTGACTCGAAGTACGTGTTCCAGTATTGCAAGAACGTAGAGGTGCACCATGCGAACATACTGACGAAGGACTCGTTCTGGGAGTGCGAGAACGTGACGGTCTACGACTCGACGCTCGACGGCGAGTATCTGGCCTGGCACTCGAAGAACGTGCGCCTCGTGAACTGCCACCTGGCCGGCGAGCAGCTGCTGTGCTACACGCAGAACCTGGTGCTCGAGAATTGCACCTTCGACGCCATGTGCGACCGCGTCTTTGAATACTCTACCGTAGAGGCCGACATCCGTGGCCACATCGAGAACATCAAGAACCCCACCAGCGGCCATATCGTGGCCGACTCGATTGGCTCCGTCACCATCGACGAGAACGTTCGCCAGCCCAACAACTGCGTCATTGAGACAAGAAAATGAAATACAACTTCGACGAAATCGTAGCGCGCAGGGCTACCAACTGCGTGAAGTGGGATGAATGCCCTTCGGCCGACGTCATCCCCATGTGGGTTGCCGATATGGACTTCCGCGTGGCGCCTGCCATTCAGCAGGCCGTAGAGAAGCGGGCAGCCCACGGCGTCTTCGGCTACACCATCGTAGGCCCTGAGTACTATGAGGCCATCCAGTCGTGGTTCGAGCGCCGCCACGAATGGACCATTTCGCGCGAACATATATTATATACCACAGGCGTGGTGCCTGCCATCTCGTGTGCCCTGAAGGCGCTCACCATGCCAGGCGAGAAGGTGCTGGTGCTCACTCCGGTCTACAACTGTTTCTTCTCCAGCATCCGCAACAGCGGGTGCGAGGTGCTGTCCAGCCCGCTGCGCTGCCCTGACAACGGGCAGAACCGCTTTGAGATAGACTGGGCCGACTTCGAGGCCAAGTGTGCCGACGAGAAGACCACAGTCTTCCTGCTCTGTAACCCTCACAACCCTACGGGCCGCGTGTGGACGAAGGCCGAGCTGGAGCGCATGAACAGCCTCTGCCTGAAGCACGGCGTCAAGGTGGTGAGCGACGAAATTCACTGCGAGCTCGTCATGCCTGGCTACCGCTTCCAGCCCTTTGCCGCCATCAGCGAGGCCTGCCGCGACAACAGCGTGGTGCTCAACTCACCCTCGAAGTCGTTCAACATCGCCGGCCTGCAGATAGCCAACATCATCTGCAGCAACGCCGAGTGGCGCCGACGCATTGACCGCGCCATCAACATCAACGAGGTATGCGACGTCAATCCCTTCGGCCCTGTGGCCCTTGTTGCAGCCTACAACGAGAGCGAGCAGTGGCTCGACGAGCTGTGCCAATACTTGAAAGGCAACTACGATGCCCTTTGCCGTTTCTTCGCTCAGGAGCTGCCGCAGTTGCCTGTCACCCTGCTGGAGGGCACTTATCTGGTATGGATAGACGTCAGGCGATTGAACCTCTCGTCCGACGAGCTGGTCAATCGCCTGTTAGTCAATGGCCGTGTGTGGGTGAATGCCGGCACGATGTACGGCCAAGACGGGTTCATTCGCATCAACATTGCCTGCCCGCGCAGCCAGATGATGGAAGGTCTCGGCCGCCTCGCCGCCACCTTACATGCCGAGGGTCTTGTTCAACCGCTCTAAGGGGCTGAGCTTCTTGGCACGGCTGACGACGCTGAGCACTTTCTTTCCCTCGAAGCAGGTCTTGATTTCGTCGCCGCCGTTCTTTACCGAGCATTTCGTGAGCGTTCCGCTGAGCACCTCGTCGGCCTTCAGCTCGCCCACCTTCTTCTTGATTTTCTCGCCAGCCACCTCTACGGTGCTGAACACTTCGAAAATCTGTCCCTTGGTGATGCCGGCGTTGCTGCCTATGCTGATGTAGCACGACTTCACGCCCTTCTTGTCGACCTCGTCGAGCGCCTTGATGACGGCCTCCACCTTGAAGTTCTCGTCGACGAAGCGCTTCATGCGCTTACTGGCATACTCAATGGCCTTCAGGATAGCCTCGTTCTCGGTATTGCCGATGGTGTAGGAATCCTTATACGTTTCCGATGACTTGGTGACGCCCGTCTCCGTGTCGATGACAGCGAGCGTATAGTTGATTTCAGCCTGGTAGGAGTAGGTGCGCGTGCCGCCGCTCTCCGACGTCTTTTTCTGGGTGATGACCGAGTTGAGCGTTCCCTCGATATAATACTGTATGCCTGCTTCGTTGAGGAACACGAGCCGGTCGTTCTTGTCCTTAGGCATGTCGCTCAGCGTGGCAGCGTCGACCACGGTGAGCCGTTCTGTGTCGATAAGCGCCGACACGATTTCCTGTCGCAGATTGTTACACACCACGTTGCTGGCATTACTTTTATTGGCAAACGCCTCTACCAGCACGTTGGGCTTGTCTTCCTGTGCCATCATGGGCAGCACCGACAGCAGCAGGGCTGTCGTCATCATGAGTAGTTTCTTCATTGTAATAGCGTATATTAGTTTTATTGATGAGTTATCTACGTTTGAGGAAGCTCTTGGGCCGCGGCTTGCCTCCGGCAGGGGTCTCGTCAGCCTGTGGCTGGGTGTTCTTGGGTGCCTCGGTCTGCACCTTGGGCATGTTCTCATAGCGCTTGGCCGGTTCGGCAGTGAACAGCCAGCTGCGCCATGCGTCGGCCCCCTCGGGAGCGATGACCGTGGGCGACTGCATCTTGCCGTTGTCGAGCATCGAGCGCCGCTTCACCTCGGCCGTCACCTGGTCGCTCAGCTCGCCCAGCGACACGCAGCCGTTGTGCTCGTTGAGCTGCTGCAGCACGCAGTAGGTGAAGAGTCCGTGCTCCTTCTCCTTGAGCGGCCATGCCGTCTCGTCGCCGGTAGCTGCTGAGAACACCACCATGTTGCTGCCAGCCGCCATGGGTGCCTGCTTGGCTCTGATGGCCACGCCGCGTGCAGCCTGCATCATGCCGCCTTCGCGCTTGGCTCCGCTGAAGCAGGCATCGAGAAACACCAGCGTCTGCCGAGTCTTCATCTCGCCGAGCAGCTTGTAGAAGTCGGCCGTGCTCACACCGCTTCGCGTGTCGGTGCTATAGCCGTCGACGGGCAGCAGATAGGCGTTGTGGTTTGCCTCGTCGGGCATTCCGTGTCCACTGTAGTACACGATGGCGCGTGCCTGTCCGTCGGCCACGCTCACCATGTCGCTGAGCCATTGCAGGTTGCGCCGCATCTTGTTGAGCGAAGCATCGGGCACGTAGCGTATGTTCTTTTCGGGCACGCCCAGCGTCTTCTCCAGATAGCGGGCAAAGATAGCGCCGTCGTTGAGCGCATAGGGCACGGGCACCTCAAACTCGTAGTGCTCGTTGGCAATGACCACGGCAAAGGTGTTGGGGTCCTGCACGTCGGTCACCGGCACGTACGTGTCAACGCTTTCCTGCGCCCAGCACAGCCCGGCAAGAAGAAAAAAGACTATAGACAAAGAAGTTCTTTTCATAATCACAAAGTTTTTTGTCAGCTTATTTGTGGACAAAGATACACACTTTTTTTTAACCGACAAAATATTTCACTACTTTTATAAATTTTGCCCTCTTTCTCTTTCTTTATCTCTTCCCCCCGTCTGTGCAGGTGCCATTCAATTCCTCATTCCTGTAAATTCATAGTTATACCGTCGGGTGCTGCGCCCTGAGCGCACGGCTTTGGTAAAAGTGGTGCGTATGGCTTGGCTGTCATTGATACGGCCGACGACAGCATAGTCGCCTGACTTGTTGTAGAACATGAAGCCCTGGTCGGCATGCGCGATGTTCACAGGGATAGGATTCGACGTCGTCAGCTCCGTCAACTCGTCGCTCGTAAAGCTAATATACGCGCGGTTCAGTGTGTCGGTAGCCGTGATGACAAGAGTGCCTGTAGCCGTCAGTGTATCGGTTGTCCCCACCTGCACCCGAATAAAGGTGCCGTTGAAACTTCCCTGCGCATCGGTCTCAGCCGTCGAACTGTAGGTTATGTTACTATCGTCGTCGCTACAAGCTGCTATTCCCGCCCCCAGCAGGAATACGACCATGAAAGTATATAAATTCTTTATCGTCATAACAAAAAAAACATTTAGTCATTTAGTATCCTGCATTCTGGTCGGCAACAGTGATGGCTGTGTTCGTCTCTATCTCAGCAGCTGGAATAGGGCGCAGCCACTTTATTTCGCCCCGCACATTACTCATGTCGGCAGCCGACGAGATGCTGGGATTGAAAGCTATGTTATAGCGCACCAGTTGGCGCGTGCGACGCAGGTCCATCCAGCGTGTCTGCTCTGCATAGAGTTCACGGGCGCGTTCGTCAAGCAGCAAATCGAGTGGAGTGATGGTAAAGTTTTCATCGCGCTCGTAGTCGGGCTCATAGCTCTCAAAGCTAGACAGCTCGACAGCATGGGCGCGCCGTCGCACCGCATTGATGCGAGCCAGCGCTGTCGCGGGGTCACCAGCCATCAAGTAGGCCTCAGCCGCAGTCAGATAGACGTCGCTCAGGTGCAGCACCACCACATCGCGATAGCCCGTGCTGTTGTTTTGCTGCGGTGTTTCGGGGTCGTCGAACTTCTTCACCGAGGGCACCACGGCGCTTCCGTGCTGACCGCGCAAGTAGTCATCGTAGTGCTCAGAGAAAGTGCGGTCGAGAGTGCCGTTGGCTTTCACCGTGTAGAGCGTAGCGGGATTTGCCAGCACATGCACCTGCACGCTGAGAGCACCACTGCCCTTGGCAAGTTGCGCCTGATGGCTGCTGATGAATTGCTGAACGCTGGTGAGCGACACATACCAGGGAAAGTAGCAGTCGGCAATGGGCATTGTAGCGCGCTGGGCCGCCGTCTTGAAGTAGTAGACATAGTAACCCTCCTGCTGCCACTGGCTCTCGTAGTTGTAAGTGGTCATCATGAACGTGGCATCCAGGCGCTCGTCGCCTTCTGCCCATAGATAGATAGCCTTTGCCGAGGGCGAAAGAGAGCTGCTGCACGCCTTCATTCCGTTTTCCACAGGGTTACCCATCTGCGAACCGTAGGTGCCCTGTCGGCTGTGTCCGCCGGTAACCACGTCACCAGGATAGCCGTTGCGCTCATACTGAACAGAAAATATTTCCTCTTCGTTGCCCTCGTTGGCAGGTGCCCACTTGTCTTCGAACGTCATAGTGAGCTGCTGGCCGCCGATGGCCTGGTCGGCATATTGCGCAGCCTTTCTAAAATAGCCTGTTCCCGTCACGCTGTAGGTTCCGCGTGCCGCATCGGTCAGCGTTGTTTCCAGGTCCCATCCAGCAGCCAGGCAAACTTTGGCCAGCAGCGCCTTTACAGCCCTTTGGCTGACGGCTCCCTGATGGTCGGTCTCGGGCAGGTTGCTGTCGCCGGCGATGCTTTCCAACTCAGCTACCACGCTCTGATAGACTTCAGTCAGCGACGTGCGCGGATAGTCTTTTCGGGCAGTCTCTATGTAGTCGACCACGTAGGGCACCGCCCCGAACTGCTGCGTCAGCATATAGTAGCCGTAGGCCCGAATAAACTTTGCCTCGGCCACGTATTTAGGATTGCTGCTGCCGTACTTCAGCATGCAGTTAGCGTTGTTAATCATTGAATAGGCATTCTGATAGAAGCTCGTCACGTCGCCGTTCTCCGGCACAATCGTATAGAGCCCCATTGCACCGGCACTGGTTCCGCGCGAGGGTACGTAGAGATCGGTGCCATACTCAGTGAGGCTCGTATTTGTTGCAATGGACTTCATGCCATCATACATTACAGCACGTAACGCGTTAAGCCCCTGCTCGGTGCCGAAATATGCATCGGCCTCAATGGCAGCCTTGTTCTCAGCTTCGAGGAAATCGCCGCAAGAGACGAGTATCGTGCTGAGTGATAAGTGGCACGCTAAGAGCGAAACGCCTGTCAGCCACTTCTTGCTTGTTTTGGTCATCATAACTATATGGGGTGAAATATCAAATTAAAACTTAATGTTAGCGCCAAATTGCCACGTCACGGTGCTGGGACCATCGCTTGCCAGCGAAGCACCGGCCCACTCGGGGTCGTAACCTTTGTAGCTGGTGAAAACGAAGGGATTGGTCACAGTAGCATAAAGACGCAGTTGAGAGCAGCCAAACTTGCTGAGCCACTGCTTGGGCAGTGAGTAGCCCAAGGTGATGTGCTTCACCTTCACAAAAGAGGCATCGGTGAAAGTATTGGTCAGGTCCAAATAGTAATTCACCACGTCGCCATTCTCTACCACGCTCATACTGGGGAAGGGGTATTTCCCGTACTGGGTTGTCTCCTGATAGCGAGGATTGACGAAAGTGCCATCGGGCAGTTCGCCGTCGCAGTCAATCATTGTGCCAGCGGGAATATAGAAATCCATATTGAGCTTTGAGCGTCCGCGATGACTGCTGTTTATGCTCAAGTACTGCCCATAGAAGCTTGATGCCACAGTATAGTTCTGCTTGGCATAGATAGAGAACGAGAAGTCTAGGTTCTTCCATTGCAGATTAGAGGTGAACGAGCCAGTCCAGTCGGGGTCGGAGCGGTAGATACGCTTATCGTCGTCATTGAACTTGCCGTCACCGTTACGGTCGACGATGATGGGCGACCCTTCCACCCAGCCGTAGCAATGATAGTAATAGTCATATTCCTTGACGGTCTGACCAGGACTAAAGCCCATGAGTCGGGCTATCTCGGTGTCGGGCACGGTCATATCACGATTGCTGACGATGCCATCCCACTCATAGCTATAAATATTATTGTAGGGCTGGCCAATGAGCAGATTGCCAGTGGGCCGGTCGGTAATCAGATTTCCTTCACCATTTATTTCGAGCACTTCATTCTTGTTGTGAGCAAAGGTAAAGGAAGTTGTCCAGTGCCAATCCTTGGTGACAACATTCTCTGTAGTCAGACTTGCTTCGATACCCTTGTTGCGTACGGAGCCTATGTTTGTAGTGAGCGATGTTCCACCCGTCTCCAACGGCAGCTTCACGCTGTACAGCAAGTCTGTGCTTTTCTTGTTGTAAATATCTACACTACCACGGATACGATCACCCAGGAAACCAAAGTCAAGACCTAGGTTCAGTTCATGAGCTTTCTCCCACTTCAAGCCCGTATCTACCAGTCCGTTTGGGCTCATACCCTGCACATAGCTCGATCCGAAAGGATAAAACACCTGTCCGCCTACAGTGAGCATCGTAGCGTAATTACCTACAGAGTTGTTGCCAGTCACACCATACGACAAGCGCAGCTTCAGGTTCGACATCCAACTCAGCTTTTTCATAAAGCCTTCTTCTGAAATGCGCCAAGCCGCAGCAGCCGAGGGGAAAGCTCCCCAACGATGACCGTCGGCAAACTTTGAGGAGCCATCCCAACGAATGGTTCCTGTCACCATGTATTTGCCTTTATAAGCATAGTTCGCCCGCAAGGCATACGACATTAAGCTGGTCTCAGAATAGCCCGTATTGCTGTTGTTGTAATCGTATCCCTGGTCGGTGGTGCCCAGTGCCCACCAAGAAGTACCTTCAAGCACGCTACTATAGTAAAGTCGCTCGGACTCTCCGCTGGAATAGCTCGAGGAAATAAGTCCCATCACGTTCAGATGATGGTCTTCGGCAATGGTCTTATCATAGGTCAGCACGTTGTCCCATGTCCAGCCGAATCCTTGCGACGTGGTGCGACGAGCGTGGTTCTCGGTTTCGCCTACTTCTGTTCCCTGATAGAACCCGTAGCGGCTGTAGCTGAATGTGGGCGAGAAAGTAGTCTTGAAGGTGAAACCCTCGAAAGGATTTACTTGCAAATAAACGTTTGCCAACGCGTTCCATCCCAACGTGTTCGATGACTGGTCTTTCATATAGACCAGCGGACTGTAAGCACTGGTAAAGGCAGCAAAGTCGGAACCCAGCGAATGGTAGGTACCGGGCTGCGGGTTGATGTTACCATCCTCATCGTATGCCTGCATGAAGGGGTTCATGGTAAAGGCATTCTGCACTCCCGTGTCGCTGGCATAATCGTGGTTCTGACGGGCCAAGTTAACACTTAGTCCTGCACTCACATACTTACTGATGCTGGCATCCAGACTACCCTTGATGGTGAACTTATTCTGCTTGTCGTTCTTGTACATACCTTCTTCCTGCATGTAGCCCAAGCCCAGGTGATAGTTCACGGCCTGACTGCCACCCGAAACTGCCAAGTAGTGGTTCTGCTGCTGGCCGTCCTGCAACACGAAATCGCGCCAGTTATAGGTACGCCCTTCGGTCAGAAAATCTTTGACGCGATAGCCCTGTGAGGCATCGGCCGACACAGTCTGTATGTAGGTGCGCATCAGGTCGCCATTCTGATAGAGGGGCTGGCCGCCATTGGCATCGCCATTCACCCAGCTCAAGAAAGCCATATTGCGATATTCGTAGTACTCCTGGGCATCCATGAAGTCGGGCATGCGGGCCACCTTGCTCACACCATAGTAGCCATCATACGATATGGTGGGTTTCTGCGTACGCTTGCCGACGTTCATACCGCCCTTGGTGGTCACCATGATGACACCTGCCGTTGCACGTGAGCCGTAGATAGCCGTCGAGGAGGCATCCTTCAAAACGTCAATGCGCTCGATATCCTGCGGATTGAGGAAGTCGATGTCGGAGCAGATGACCCCGTCGACCACATAGAGGGGCGACTGCGAACCACTGATACTGTTCTTACCACGTATCTCTATGTTCATAGTGGCTCCGGCACGCCCGCTCTCTTTGGTTATGTTCACGCCAGGTACCGAGCCCTGCAGACTCTCGAGTACAGAGGGAGCACCCTTCTCATTGAGTTTCTCGGTACCGATACTCGACACCGAACCCGTGAGGTCACTTTTTTTCATGGTGCCGTAGCCCACCACCACCACTTCGCTCAAGGCATGAGTATCATCGTTCATCACAATGTCGATGGTTGTCTTTCGCCCTATAGTGATGGTCTGGCTCTCATATCCAAGATAGGAGAAGCTAATCTTGGTCTGAGGCGATGCCGACTTCAAGGCAAATCCTCCCTCGGCATCGGTCACTGCGGCGGGCTTTCCGTCAACCGATACGGAAACGCCAATCAGCGGCTGCCCGCTGCTGTCTTTCACCGTACCACGCACCGCCTGCTGGGCTGTAGCAACGATACAGGCCATGGCAAGCACGGCTGTCGTCGCTGTTTTCTTGTTCAGTCTAATCATTTCCTGTCATTGAAAAGGTTAGTTTTTTCTTTCTTAAGTAAAAAGGGGCGAGCCGTTCTTTGACAACAGTCCGCCCCTCAGCTCTTTCGTTCTCAGAAGGGTCTCTTTACTTCACAAAGAACTTCTTTCCGTTTTTGATGACCAGACCCTTGTAGGATCCGTCAACCTTCTGACCTGCAATATTGTAGATTACGGCGGCAGCAGACTTATTGGAAGTGACGGCAGCAATGCCAGCGGCCTCTTCCTCCTCATGAGCCTTGATGAACTTCTGCACGCTATTCTCCTTGCCCTGAGTCACGCTTTCGGGCTGCTCAGCCTTGGCTGCTGCCTCAGCACTGGTGTAGACAACCATCCAGAAGCGCTCCTGGTTGTTACCATTGAATACCCAGCAGAACTCTCCGGTGTAGGGGTCGTCACTGAAGTCGAGCGAGGCAAAGCAGTAGCCGGCGTTATGATAGACAGGCGAGTAGCCGTCCTTCGCATTTTCTTCCACTACCACACAGGGATCCAGCGGGTATTTGGCCTGCTCAATGATGGTCTTGTTGTCCTGGATGCCAGCGCCGATGGGGTCTGTCCACTCATACTCCGAAGAGCTGGGGCCGTAAGCATAGATATAAGTCCAGTTATCGCCCTGCGACCATCCGTAGAAGTTAATCTTGTAGATGCCCTTTCCTTCGGGAATAACCAGCTTCTGCACCGTGTTGTTCTTTGCGTTCAGCACATTTCCGCAGTATTCACGAATGGTCTGTGCCTGTGTGCGAGACGAGCCGTCCTCACGAGTGAGTATGAAGCCAGTCTTGGTGCCGGCAGCTTCGTCGGCCCAGAACTCCGTATTAGTCTGGTCGGCGGCATTGGTGCCAGCCTCGTCCTTCACCATCGTGTTCCATGACAGCTCAACGGTGTTGGCGGCAATCTCGGCAGCAGCAGCAGCGGCAGCATCCAGGAAGATGGTCTGGCTGTTCTCCTTTCCAATGGTCACAGCCTCTGGGGCCGGTGCTGTAGCAGCAGCGGCGGCATCAGTGTAGACAACCATCCAGAAACGCTCCTGGTTATTGCCATTGAAGGTGAAACAGAATTCTCCCTCATAAGGCTCGTCGCTGAAATCGAGCGAAGCAAAGCAGTAACCTGCATTGTGGTAGGCAGGCGAGTAGCCGTCCTTCGCATTTGCCTCAACCACCACGCAGGGGTCCAGCGGATACTTGGCCTGCTCGATGATGGTCTTGTTGTCCATAACACCAGCGCCGATGGGGTCTGTCCACTCATACTCTGAAGAGCTGGGGCCATAAGCATAGATGTAAGTCCAGTTATCGCCCTGCGACCATCCGTAGAAGTTAATCTTGTAGACTTTGGTGCCGTTAGGGATAACGAGTTTCTGCACGGTATTGTTCTTTGCGTTCAGCACCTTACCGCATTCCTCTCGAATGGTCTGCGCCTGTGTGCGAGACGAGCCGTCCTCACGAGTGAGAATAAACCCCGTCTTGGTGCCGGCAGCTTCGTCGGCCCAGAACTCCGTGTTGGTCTGGTCGGCAGCATTGGTGCCTGCCTCATCCTTCACCATCGTGTCCCACGACAATTCCACAACGCCCTGTGCTTGTGCGTTGGTTCCAATCACACTAAGACAGGCCATAGCCATTAAAGTAAATAATTTTTTCATAAATTAAAGCTTTTAGTTACGTAAATTAGTTAATTATTCGCTGCAAAAGTATACTTTTTTCAGTGCAAGGAGGTGGATTTTTGTTTCTAATATGGGGAAAAAACAATCAATCCCCTCTTTTTCCCATGGTTTTTGTCTCAACGCAACAGGATTTTCGTGGTTAGTGTGGTGCCGGTCGTCCGCATTTTCACAATAAAGAGTCCTGTCGGCAATTGCGACAAGTCGGTATCGCCGCTTGCTGTGAGGCAGCATCTGCCATTCAGGTCGAAAATCTCCATCGTGGCATTCGCTACTAAAAGATGCAGCTGCCTACCTTCCATACAGAAGAGCCGCTGGCCGCCTTCTAACTCTATGGGCTGAATGCCAAGTGTGATGTTGCTGATGGGCACTCGTGTGTATTGGGCATCATCCTTGTTGGTAGCATAGCTCACGTAGAGGAATCCATCATACACAAGCGCTTTCGGATAGCTATAGCCCAGTGTCTTTGACTTCCCACTATAGCGCCGTTCCGTGTAGTCGTCTTTTGCTCCCGACCGCAGCAGCCACGAGCGTTCGAACGCGACGCCATCGGCACTGAGGGTCAGTGCCAGTGGCACTCGCCATGTAGTGTTTGCACTATTGACCACCCTCCCGGGGTTGTTCACCAAGAAAGCCGTGCCGTCTGGCAGGTTGCCTGCACACTGTTTGGCTCGCGAGTCGGGCATGCCGGTCTTCACCGCCTTGGTCCATGTTTCGCCCCGATCGTTGCTCGTAGCAGCCAGCGTGGTGTACGACCCTTTTTGGTCGCGCATGACCATCACAAGCGTACCGTCGGCCTGCAGGAAGAAGCTGGGCTCCAGCTCGGCCGACTGTGCCCCGTTGTCAGTATAGCTGAAGCTGCCTTTCTTCCAGCCCGTCCGTCCTGTGGGGTCGTCGGTATAGATAGGACACAACTTGAGTCCCGGCTGGAAGTGGGCAGCACCTATGATGCGCCCGTCGGCCAACACATGGGGATCTTGCTCAAAAATGCCGTTGAGCTGGCTACCATCGGCCATGGTCACATCCTGTGGTTCGCTCCATGTGAGACCGTCGGCACTCTCCACAAACTGTGTAAAGCCTCCGCTATTGGCAATCTCTTTAGTACGCACGTTGATATATCCGACAAGCCTGTCGTCTGTGGCCAGCCATCCGCCCGAAGCACAATATCCGTTGCTGATGGTAGGACAGAGCACCATCGGCTCGACCCATGTCTTACCTCCGTCGGTGCTTCTGCTGTAAGCCACGTAAGTGTCCTCGGCATCCTCATCGGTCTTCGAGGTTTGCCACATGCAATAGAGATTGCCCTTAAATGCAGCCATCACTACGCCATTGGCATAATGGTTGGTGTTGTCGGCGGCAGCCCATACGGTCACCGTCTCAGCCCCGGGAGCATAGTCAAGTCCCATGGTCTCTTTGTTAGTGGTATCGAACAGGTCCTTTGCCACATAGAAAGGAGCGTCGTCGGCCTGGCTGACGGTAGCGCCTGTCAAAGTAAAAAACAGCACAAGTAGTAGTTTTCTCATTAGCTATAATATAAGTAGTTTTGTTTGGTTTTCTAATGCAAAGATACACACCTTTTTTCAAATTGACAAAAATTTTCACTACTTTTTTTGATAAATGGTGGAATAATGGGCCAAAATCTTGCAGTTTCGAATAATTCTTCGTACTTTTGCAGAAATATCTATACAAAATGAAGGTAGCCATCGTGCAGCACGACATCGAGTGGGCACAGCCACAGCACAACCTCCAACGGCTCTCCCATCTGCTCGGCCAGCAGCCGGGGGCCGACCTCTACGTGCTGGCCGAAACATTTGCCACTGGCTTCCTCCCCTCCACCGACGGCGCTCCGGCAGCCGGAGCAGCCGCGCTGGCATGGATGCAGGAGCAGGCAGCGCGGCTCAATGCAGCCATTGCGGGCAGCGCCGCTGCCACCGACGCAGCAGGCCAGCTACGCAATCGCCTCTTCTTCGTGCGCCCTGACGGCAACTACGACTTCTACGACAAGCACCACCTCTTCGGCTATGCTGGCGAGACCGATGCCTACGTGGCCGGCAACCGGCGCGTGGTCACCGAGTGGCGCGGCGTCAGGTTCCTGCTGCAGGTGTGCTACGACCTGCGCTTCCCCGTGTTCAGCCGCAACCGCGCCGACTACGACGCAGCCCTCTACGTGGCCAACTGGCCGCAGTCGCGCATGGACGTGTGGCAGACGCTGCTCAAGGCGCGGGCCCTCGAGAACCAGTGCTTCGTGGTGGGCGTCAACCGCGTGGGCAGCGACCCTGCCTGCCACTACAGCGGCGGCTCCACCATCGTCGATGCCTATGGCCACGAGCTCTGCCGCTGCGCCGACGATGCCGAGCAGGTGGCCGTGGCCGACTTCGACATGGAGCGCCTGCACCACTTCCGCCAGAAATTCCCCGTGCTGAAAGACCGCGACCGGACATAAGGAACAGACCACAATACACACATACATATAAAAAGGAAACTAACAATGAAGAAACAACTCTTACTGGGCGACGAAGCCATTGCGCTGGGCGCACTCCACGCCGGCCTCTCAGGCGTCTATGCCTACCCGGGCACCCCGTCGACCGAAATCACCGAGTTCATCCAGGGCAACGCCCTGGCCAAGGAGCGCGGCGTGCACTGCCGCTGGAGCACCAACGAGAAGACGGCCATGGAGGCCGCCCTCGGCATGTCGTTCATGGGCAAGCGCGCGCTGGTCTGCATGAAGCACGTGGGTCTCAACGTCTGTGCCGACCCCTTCGTCAACAGCGGCATGACGGGAGTCAACGGCGGCCTCGTAGTGCTCGTGGCCGACGACCCCTCGATGCACTCCTCGCAAGACGAGCAAGACTCGCGCTTCTACGGCAAGTTTGCCCTCATCCCCACGTTCGAGCCATCCTGCCAGCAGGAAGCCTACGACATGATGGCCTTCGCCTTCGACTATTCTGAGCAGCAGCAGCTGCCCGTGCTCATGCGCGTCACCACCCGCATGGCCCACTCGCGCGCCGTCGTAGCCTGTGCCGACGAGCCCCGCCAGCAGAACGAGCTCAACTACCGTGCCGAGGCCCGCAACTGGGTGCTGCTGCCCGCCAACGCCCGCAAGCGCAACGACATCGTCACCGCCCAGCAGGCCCAGCTCGAGCAAGACGCTGCCGCCTCACCTTATAATATATATAAGGACGGAGCCAACAAGCAGCTCGGCATCCTGGCCAGCGGCATCGGCTATAACTACGTCATGGAGGCCTTCGCCGGCGAGGGCTGCCCCTTCCCCGTGCTCAAGATATCGCAGTATCCGCTGCCCAAGCAGCTCGTGCGCCAGCTGATGGCCGACTGCCAGGAAGTGCTCATCGTCGAGGAGGGCCAGCCCTTCATCGAGGACATGGTGCGCGGCGTCAGCGACGCCCCCAACGTCCACGGCAAGCTCGACGGCACCCTGCCACGCACCGGCGAACTCACGCCCGACCTCGTGAAGCAGGCCCTCGGCGAGCAGCCCGAACAGTGCTTCGACCCCTGCACCGACGTAGCCCCGCGTCCGCCCGCCCTCTGTCAGGGCTGCGGCCACCGCGACGTCTACGCCGCGCTCAATGAAGTGCTTCGCGAGTACGACAATCCCCGCGTGTTCGGCGACATCGGCTGCTACACGCTCGGCTTCCTGCCGCCCTTCCGCGCCATCCACTCGTGTGTAGACATGGGCGCCTCCATCACCATGGCCAAGGGCGCTGCCGATGCCGGCCAGTGGCCCGCCGTAGCCGTCATAGGCGACTCCACCTTCACCCACTCGGGCATGACGGGCCTGCTCGACGCCATCAACGAGAATGCCGACATCACCGTCATCATCAGCGACAACCTCACCACCGGCATGACCGGCGGACAAGACTCTGCCGGCACCAATAAGTTCGAGGCCATCTGCCGCGGCCTGGGTCTCATCGACGAGCACCTGCGCGTCGTCGTGCCCCTGCCGAAGAACATGCCCGAAATCACGCAGGCCATCCGCGACGAAATCAACTACCACGGCACCAGCGTCATCATCCCCCGCCGCGAGTGCATGCAGACCCTACAGCGACACCTGAAACAAAAGAAAGCAGAAAAGAAATGAAGACCGACATCATACTTTGCGGCGTGGGCGGACAAG
Source organism: uncultured Prevotellaceae bacterium (assembly GCA_902771785.1). Lineage (GTDB taxonomy): Bacteria > Bacteroidota > Bacteroidia > Bacteroidales > Bacteroidaceae > Prevotella. The sequence continues at coordinate 1,113 of CACXYH010000017.1, read as the reverse complement.
GCATCCTCTCCATAGCCACCATCATTGGCGAAGCCGCCATGAACGAGAACCTTTACATCAAGCAGGCCGAAGTCCACGGCATGAGCCAGCGCGGCGGCGACGTGCAGTCGAACCTGCGCATCTCGTCAGAACCCATCTGGAGCGACCTCATCCCCCGTGGTGGCGCCGACGTGATTATCTCGATGGAGCCCATGGAGGCTCTGCGCTACCTGCCCTGGCTCAAGAAAGAGGGCTGGATCATCACCTCGGCCACGCCCTTCAAGAATATTCCCAACTACCCCGACATGGCGGTCATCGAGGCCGACCTGAAGCAGCTGCCCCACGTCATCAGCATCGACATCGAGCAGATGGCTAAGGACAACGGCGTGCCCCGCTCGGCCAACGTCATCCTGCTGGGAGCCGCCCAGAAGGCCCTCGGCATCGAGTACAACAAGCTCGAAGATGCCATCCGCCGCGTCTTCGCCCGCAAGGGCGATGCCGTGGTCGAGGCCAACATCAAGGCACTCGCTCTCGGGCGGGAAGCGCAAAAATAAAAGCAGAACGGAAAAACAAAAGCGAGATCTCGTGTTGAGACCTCGCTTTTGTTTTTTTTGTTGGGAGGGGCCAGTTTCTTCACCAACTAAATTAGGTCAAAACAGACCGAAACAAACCTTAAATCAACGCGTGTAAAAAGCTGTCTTACAATTAACTCCGCTTAACTAACCTTATTCTTTGCCTATTGCGCGTTTGCCCCTTTCAATCAAGTCTGCCTTATCGAACTTCTGCGAGTAATCGGTGATTTCTATCTTAGGTGTGGATTCTAGAAAGTGCTGCATCCCAGTCTTGTCTGTTTCAAAGGTGAAGGAGTCGGGCAGAGTGTGCTTTATCTTGGAAACCACCTTGCCATCAGCATTGAGAAAATTGACATGTACGTCAACCCCGTATCCGATTTCGTAATAGTCAGCTGTCAATTCGGGGAGTTCAGACTTGCGAACAGCTACTATCTTGCACTTGAAATCTTCGGGTATATCGGCAAAACCGACAGGTTCGGGGATGTAGCTCCAACTTTTGTCAGTAATAACCTCGGTGTGCTGTTTTCCGTCGATGCCGAGGTATTCGGCGGTGATGTCGTAG
>CACXYH010000016.1 GCA_902771785.1 uncultured Prevotellaceae bacterium | reverse complement strand
ATCAGTCGTGATTGAAAAATGCCGCCTGTGGCACATCGGCTTGGACGATATGCAGCTTGACGGCGAGTCCTTAACCCTCTACGGTCATACCCTTGGACGGTCTGCCACCTGCCCCTGCTGCGGCAAGCGCACTACGGCGGTCCACTGATACAGCCTTCGCAAGATTCAGTGTACGGAGTGGCTTGGCCATCATACCACGCTGGTCCTGGAGTCCCGCCACATGGTATGCACAAACCCCAGGTTTGTGTCCAATCGTAAATTTTTTGTGGCCAAAAGTAAATTATTGCATCCATGAGACATACGCGAAAGTGGAATTAACATGCGCAAAAGTAAATTTTTACGGGGCATTATGCCGATGGAATGGGGATTTTTTGTAACTTTGAGTGTTTCACGCTCGAAGGTACTCCCGTTCGGAAAAACTCAAATATAATTTGGTTTTTCGCTCACTTATTCGTAACTTTGAGCGTTGCACGCTCGAAGGTACTCCCGTTCGGAAAAACTCAAATATAATTTGGTTTTTCGCTCACTTATTCGTACCTTTGTCCCCGGTATGGACAGTTTCGACTATATTTTCGGCCTCGCAGCACTGGCGTACATCGTGACGAGCACGATGTTTGCCGCCGTGCGCTGGTGGCATACGTGTCCTACCGCGGACAAGGGCTATGCCTACCCGGACCGCCGGATGCAGGCGTTGCTCTACCTCGTGCCGGCGGTGGTGCTCGCGCCGTGCGTGGCTTTTCCCATGCGACCGTCGGCACAGGCGCTGGCCGCCCACTACTTCGTGCTCTGCCACAGTTTCTTCTGCGCACTGTTGCTGATGACCTACTTCGGGCAGGTGAAAGGCTGGCAGCAATGGAAGCCGTGGTCTGTCGCCCTGGCTGTTCCCGTCGGCGTGATGGTGGCGGCGAAGACTGTTGAGGCCTGGACGGACGTGGCGGTGATGCCGGAGCGGATGGGATGGTGGCTGACGGCTACGGTGGGCGCGGTCTGTCTGCGCTATTGCCTCGGTACCATGCACCGCGTGTGGCTGTGGATGAAGCCGCTCAGCGAAGACTACTACTCCAACCCCGACGACCTGCCACTGGAATACGCCCGTCAGGTGCTGCCCATTCCCGTGGTGCACGGCGTGGCGGCGTGGACGGCATTCCTCATTGGGAATGCGACGGTGACGGCTGTCGTCATGGTGCTGCTCTCGGTGTTCAACGTGTGGTTTCTCATCCTCGTGCTGCCAGCCCATCGGCACAGGGAAGACCCGATGGCAGAGGTGCCGAGATCAGCCCAGAAGCCACTGCCCCGCGAGACCGTCAGCCGCATCAGGCAGCAGCTGCAGCAATACATGGAAACGGAAGAGCACTTCCTCGACCCTCACCTCACGCTCAGCGACGTACTCGCTGGCGGCTGCACCTACAACCGCAGTTATGTGTCGCGTGTGCTCAACGAGGAGATGGGCTGCACCTTCTCGGCCTACGTCAACCGCCTGCGCCTGCAGCGTGCCGACGACCTGCGCCGCCAGGAGCCGCAGGCACCTATCGGCGACATCATCGACCGCTCCGGCTTCGACTCGCCATCAAACTACTACAAGGCGAAGCGGAAGTATGGGGAGGAGTGAAAATCAGGCTTGTGTATAATGTTCGCCGAAGGCAAGAAAACAGCCATTCTTTTCCGCTGTGTTGTGATAATTTAACCTTCGGAGGTGGGGCATGGGGTGAGGGGAATTATCCTTTCTTTACAATCTCGGTGAAGTCTGACCATTCCTCAACCCGGTAGCCACGGATGTCACGCACGGACTTGCGAAACCAGTCGATGGCTTTCAGGGCGTTGACGGCATTGAAAAGGTTGAGCAGATTGTCGGCATTGGTCATGTAGGTACTGCCCTGTATCCAGTAGAAACCGTGCTTGACCAGCGTGCGCTTTATCTCGTAGTAGGCACCGTGGTAAGGATTGCCGTAGTATTTCTCCAACTCGGCAATGTTCATGTCGAAACTCAGTGCATACATAGGCTTAGAAAGCGGGCTTGAATTGATATTCCTTGTCGAAGTAAATTTCTCCACTTGGTGTCTCGGCAGAGATGACTGTGCCCACAAACGGGTTGGCCTCCACGTCAATCACCGTGCCCTGAGTCCAGTCGCTTTTGTGCGTCACCTCGGGCGAAATCAGTACGTTGTCACCTGTCTTCATATTACAAATACGTATTTAGGATGAATATTCAGCCGCAAAGTTACAAAAAGTTTTCGAATTATGCTTCGAATTTAGAAATAAAGTGAGAGAGAGTTTGTAAATTCTCAGCATTATTTCGTAACTTTGCAACCTAAACCTACTCTGACTATGGCAAAAGTATATGTATTTCTGGCCAACGGCTTCGAGGATGTAGAGGCCCTGATACCCGTCGACGTGCTGCGTCGCGGTGGCGTGGAGGTAGTGACGGTGAGCACCGACGAGGACTCACAGGTAGTGGAATCGGCTCATGGCGTGGGCATCGTGGCCGACGCGATGTTCGGCGACTGCGACTTCAGCGACGCCGACCTGCTGATGCTGCCGGGCGGTATGCCGGGCGCCAGCAACCTCTATGAGCATGAGGGCGTGCGCCGTGCCGTGCTGGCACAGGCCGCAGCAGGCAAGAAAGTGAGCGCCATCTGCGCTGCCCCGGCCGTGGTCCTGGCACAGCTGGGCGTGCTCGACGGCAAGCAGGCCACCTGCTATCCGGGTTTCGAACGGCTACTCGACAAAGCACAGTATACGGCTGCGCTGGTGACCGTCGACGGCAACATCACAACGGCAGAGGGACCAGCTGCTGCCTTCCCCTATGCCTACGAACTGCTGGCACAGCTCGTCGACAAGGCTACGGCCGACCAAATAGCCGAGGGCATGCGCTATAAGCACCTGATGGAGTGATGGACTACGTCATTATCGTTGCAGGCGGAAAAGGCCTGCGCATGGGGGGCGACATTCCCAAGCAGTTTCTGCCGGTTGGCGGACGGCCCGTGCTGATGCGCACCATCGAGCGCTTCCGCGCGTATTCTTCCACATTGCACATCATCCTCGTGCTGCCCAAGGCTCAGCAGGACTACTGGCAGGCGCTCTGTCAAGAGTATCAATTTGCCGTAGACTACCAACTGGCTGACGGCGGCGAGACGCGTTTCCACAGCGTGCAGAACGGACTGGCACTGGTGCCCGACGATGCCAAGGGCGTGGTGGGCGTGCACGACGGCGTAAGACCCTTCGTCAGCATCGACGTCATCGGGCGCTGCTACGAGGCAGCCCGCATCCATAAGGCCGTCATTCCCGTGACGCCCGTCATCGAGACGCTGCGCCACGTGAGCGAGGGGACCAAGCCCCGCAGCGACTATCGCCTCGTGCAGACGCCCCAGTGCTTCGACATCGAGCTCTTGAAAGCAGCCAACCGCCAACCTTACTGCGACGGTTTTACCGATGATGCCAGCGTGGTGGAGGCCTATGGCCACACCATCACCCTCGTGGAGGGCAACCGCGAGAACATCAAGCTGACCACCCCCTTCGACCTGAAGATAGCAGAAATTCTGGTGTAACGATGGACATACTCGGACAGGACATCATGTATTTGCCGGGCGTAGGCCCGCAGCGGAAGAAGATGCTCAAACAGGAACTGGGCATCGAGACCTTCGGCGACCTGTTGGAGTATTTCCCCTATAAGCACGTAGACCGGACGAAAGTCTACAAGGTGCACGAGCTGACGGGCGACATGCCCTTCGTGCAGGTGGTGGGACGCATCCTGAGCTACGAGACCTTCGAGATGGGACCACGCAAGGAGCGTGTCGTGGCCCACTTCAGCGACGGCACGGGCATCATGGACCTGGTGTGGTTCAACGGCGGCAAGTATGCCAAGCAGCACTACCTCATCGGCCGGGAGTACCTGGTGTTCGGACGCCCGTCGGTGTTCAACAACCGCATCCAGGTGCAGCATCCCGACATCGACGATGCCTCGAAGATAGACACCAGCGCCATGGGCATGCAACCCTACTACAACACGACGGAGAAGATGAAGAAGGCGGGCCTGACCTCACGCACGGTGGAGCGGCTCGTCAAGACACTCATCGAGCGCCTGACGCCTCAGCCCGAAACGATTCCCACCTTCATCACAGGACCCCGCCACCTGATGAGCCGCGACCAGGCGCTGCGCGCCATCCACTATCCGCACGACGCCAAGGAGCTGGAAAAAGCCCGCGTACGCCTGAAGTTCGAGGAGCTGTTCTTCGTGCAATTAAATATATTAAGGTACGCGAGCGACCAGCGGCGCAAGTACCGCGGCTATGTATTCCAGCATGTGGGCGAGGTGTTCAACACCTTCTACCACGACCACCTGCCCTTCACGCTGACGGAAGCACAGAAGCGCGTCGTCCGCGAAATCAGGAAAGACACGTGCAGCGGACGACAGATGAACCGACTGCTGCAGGGCGACGTGGGCAGCGGCAAGACGCTGGTGGCGCTGATGGCGATGCTGATTGCACTGGACAACGGCTATCAGGCCTGCATCATGGCACCCACGGAGATACTGGCCGAGCAACACCTGCGCACCATCATGGACTTTCTGCAGGGCATGGACATCCGCGTGGAGCTGCTGACGGGCATCGTGAAGGGACGGCGCCGACAGGAGATACTCGACGGACTGCTCGACGGAACGGTGCGCATCCTGGTGGGCACCCATGCACTCATCGAGGACAGCGTGCAGTTTGCACGCCTCGGCATGGCGGTGGTCGACGAGCAGCACCGCTTCGGCGTGGCACAGCGCGCCAAGCTCTGGGGCAAGAGCCAGAACCCGCCCCACGTGCTGGTGATGACGGCAACGCCCATTCCGCGCACCCTGGCCATGACGCTCTACGGCGACCTCGACGTGAGCGTCATCGACGAGCTGCCGCCGGGACGCAAGCCCATCCAGACAACCCACGTCTTCGACTCGCGCATCACCTCGCTCTACGACAGCATCCGGCGGCAAATACGCGAGGGACGGCAGGTGTACTGCGTGTTCCCGCTGATTGAGGAGAGCGAGAAAATAGACCTGAAGAACCTGGAGCAGGGCTTCGAGGTGCTGCAGCAGGCATTCCCGGAGTTCCGCCTGAGCAAGGTGCACGGCAAGATGAAACCTGCCGACAAGGACACGGAGATGCAGCGCTTCGCCCGGGGCGAGACGCAGATACTGGTAGCCACGACGGTGATAGAGGTGGGCGTCAACGTGCCGAACGCATCGGTGATGGTGATTTTCGACGCACAGCGCTTCGGCCTCTCCCAGCTGCATCAGCTACGTGGACGCGTGGGACGCGGTGCCGACCAGTCGTATTGCATCCTCGTCACCCCCTTCAAACTGTCGGAAGAGACACGCAAGCGCATCGATATCATGTGCCAGACCAACGACGGCTTCCGTATTGCCGAAGCCGACTTGAAGCTGCGAGGACCCGGCGACCTGGAGGGTACGCAGCAGAGCGGCATGGCCTTCGACCTGAAGATTGCCGACATAGCCCGCGACGGACAGCTGGTGCAGATGGCGCGCGACGAGGCTCAGCAGATTATCGACGAAGACCCCACCTGCTCGTCGGACAAGTATGCCCTGCTCTGGAACCGGCTGAAGGAGCTGCGCAAGACCAACATCAACTGGGGTGTCATCTCTTAACACTTCAGCAAGCAAGTGTTAAAAGTACACAAAAGATAACGGCATAGGCAGGATGCCCCGCATATTTTTTGTAACTTTGCAATCACTTTTACCAATCCGGAACAATTATTTACCAAAAATGAAGAAGATTTTTCTTTGTGCTTTACTGATGATGCTCTCCGCTGCCGATATGGCAACCGGCAAGAGCAATGCGCCCTTGTACGACAAGGAAGAGGAGGAAGAAGAGATTGGCAACTTCGACTTCCTGTACTATGACAGCGACAATTACGACACCGACTATATACTTGCCGAGAACCTCATGAACGAGGCCTTCTCGCACTTAGGAGCCCGCTACCGCAGCGGCAGCAAGGGTCCCAACGCGTTCGACTGCTCGGGCTTCACGAGCTACGTCTACAAACAGTGCACGAACGTATTCATCGGAGCTTCCTCGCGCGACCAGTATGCACGCAACATTCCCATCAAGCGGAGTGAGGTGCAGACCGGCGACCTGGTGTTCTTTACCAGTCCGCACTCAGGCGGCAAGGTGGGCCACGTAGGAATCGTGGTCGACGTTGACCCCCTGACCCATAATTTCTCGTTCATCCATGCCAGCAGCTACAACGGCGTGAAGCTCAGTCAGTCGACCGAGGCCAACTACACACGCCGGTACATCGGACTGCGACGCGTAAAGCTGGAGCCATGAAGAAGAAACTACTGCTTAGCTTGCTGCTCACGGCATGCTGCACACTCAGCAGCCATGCCGACACGCTGACCATCGCCATGACGGGCGACATCATGATGGGTACGACCTACCCCAGCGTGATGCTGCCGGCCAACGACGGACGCGACATCTTTCGCGACGCACTGCCCATCCTGACCAGTACCGACCTGACCGTAGGCAACCTGGAGGGTACGCTCTGCGACGGCGGCAAAAGCACCAAGGGCAGCGGACCAAACAGCTACTCCTTCCGCACACCCACCAGCTACGGCCACTTGCTGAGCGAGGCCGGCTACGACTTCCTGAGCATGGCCAACAACCACGCCAACGACTTCGGCACCGAAGGCATCCTGTCGACCGAACGCGTGCTGCAGCAGCAGGGCATCCTCTATGCCGGCATCGAAGGCCGCGTGGAGAGCGCCGTCATCGAGCGCAAAGGCAAGACAATAGGCATCTGCGCCTTCGGACACAACAGCTACACGCTGAAGCATACCGACCTGAACGTCGTGGGCCGCATCGTCGACGACCTCGTCAGTCGCTGCGACATCGTCATCGTATCGTTCCACGGAGGAGCCGAGGGCCGCACGAAGAACCACCTGCCGCAAGGACAGGAGAGCTTCCTGGGCGAGAACCGAGGCTCGCTGCGCCAGATGGCCCACTTCTGCATTGACCACGGTGCCGACATCGTCTACGGACACGGTCCTCACGTCGTGCGCGCTGCCGAAGTATACAAAGGACGCTTCATTGCCTACAGCTTAGGCAATTTCTGTACCACCTACAGCGTCAGCCTGACCGGTATTTCGGGCTACGCCCCCATCATCACACTGACCATCGACGACGACGGCGCTTTCATGAAGGGTAAGATCCACTCCTTCATCCAGCAGCGCGGCATCGGCCCGCGACTGGACAAAAACAAGAGCGTTGCCCGCGAAATCAAGATGCTCAGCGAGACCGACGTACCCAACAGCCAGGCAAGAATAGACGACGACGGAAACATCTGGTTCAAGTAAGAAAAACGCTTGCAGCCAATTAACACTCAAACCTTTAAGTGTTAAAAGTACGCAAATTTTGCCTTCTTCTTTCGTTGCTTCGACATTTTTTTGTAACTTTGCACCGTTCTTTTACTTGTTGCAGCATCATTGGATTGTAATGAACTGCGTGATCAAGAACCTAGAAACGAATTTTATTAACAGACAAATAACAGGTATGATGATTAAGAAAATGAAGAAAATGGCACTGGTAGCCATCTCGTTCCTTGCCGTTGCACCCGCAACTGCACAAGACCTGCTGGCTAATCAGGCACCTATCGACCGCAAAATGAAAGCGGTAGACTCCATCGCTCTGCGCAGCCTGATTGAAGCTGAAGAATTAGCATCGCCGGCAGCCAGCCTCTACCAAGACTGGAACAACGTGTATGCACACCAACCGACATCCCTCCCCGACTCTTTCCGTATTGACCTCCGCGACTTCCACATGCCCACACCAAGCCGAGTAATCACCTCGAACTTCGGTGCTCGCTGGGGACGTCAGCACAAGGGACTGGATATTAAGGTATATGTAGGCGACACCATCCGTGCTGCCTTTAGCGGAAAGATACGCATCGTGCGCTATGAGCCGAAAGGCTACGGCAACTACGTAGTCATTCGTCACCACAACGGACTGGAAACTATCTACGGACACATGTCGAAGCACCTGGTACACGAGAATCAGGATGTACGCGCCGGCGAACCCATTGGTCTGGGTGGCAACACCGGACGCAGCACCGGCTCGCACCTGCACTTCGAGACCCGCCTCTGCGGCGTAGCCCTGAACCCCGCCCTGATGTTCGACTTCAAGAACCAGGACGTGGTGGGCGACTACTATGTGTTCCACAAGCGTACGTATGAGCGTGAGTCGCTGGCAGCCAACCGTGCTCGCGGTGCCAACGCCAACAATGGCTACGACCCTGCCGACGTGAACAGCACCAACGTAGGCAAGAACTATCAGACTGGTCAGCAGCGCCAGTTTGCTGAGCACAGCACTCGCTACCATAAGGTGAAGAAGGGCGAGACGCTGTCGTCGATTGCCCGCAAGCGCGGCACCACCGTTGCTTCGCTTTGCAAGCTCAACCGTATCAGCAAGACCACCCGTCTGCGTCCCGGTCAGATTCTGAAGTACAGCTAAGAAGTTTTTCCCCACTATATTATAAAGTTTTTTAATTTCATCCCCGAAGGTCATTTTGCGCGAGCAAAGTGACCTTCTTTCTTTGGCTATGCCACCGGCTCGAGGCCGACGAACTACCGGTTCGAGGCTGACGAACTGCCGGCTCGAGGCTCACGAACTGCCGGCTCGAGGCTGACGAACTGCCGGCTCGAGGCTCACGAACTGCCGGCTCGAGACTAAAGTGCCGCTTGAGGGAGGCTGAAGTGCCGCTTGAAGGGGGCTAAAGTGCCGCTTGAGGGTGGCTAAAGTGCCGCTTGAAGGGGGCTAAAGTGCAGCTTGAGGGAGGCTAAAGTGCCGCTTGAAGGGGGCTGAAGTGCCGCTTGAAGGGGGCTGAAGTGCCGCTTGAGGGAGGCTGAAGTGCCGCTTGAAGGGGGCTGAAGTGCCGCTTGAAGGAGGCTAAAGTGCCGCTTGAAGGTGGCTAAAGTACCGCTTGAAGGTGGCTAAAGTGCCGCTTGAAGGAATGGCGAAAAGAGGTGTGCTTGCGATAAGTAGGCACAAAAAAACCGGACTTCGCTGAGGGAAGCCCGGCTTTTTTGGTTCAACTGTTGAGCCTTTACTCGGCAGCCTTCTCGTGAGAGAAGTAGATACCGCCGCAAAGCTCAATCAGGTCTTCCTGACCTGGTTTCTTATACGTATCTTTGTAGCCAATCATGGTCAGCTTGTCGCCCACCTCAATGCCAGCCGTCGTGATGAAGTTCTTACGGGCATCGCCGGTAGCGCCATAGCCAGGATAGCAGCCATAGACGTAGAGCTCATTCTCACCATCAGTGAGGTGCAGGTTGCCATAGGCGTTCTCCTTACCATTGCTACCGAGCAGATCCTTCACGGTACCAGTGACACGGTAGTATGCGGTCTTAGAGTCAGGCAGGGCCAGGAACTCAGCCAGGGTCACGTCGGTGACGCTGATGTGGCTCTCATACTGTCCGCCACCCATCTGAGGAGAATCCTTGTAAGCAGCACGCTTACCAACGAGGGTAACGATGTCGCCCTCCTTCAGGCCCAGCTTCTCGAAGTCGCCCTTCGCACCGATGCCATAGACATAAGCCTCACCCGACCAGTCGCGGATGTAGACGTTACCATATTCGGCCTTAGCCACGCGAGTGATGACACCCGTCAGACGATACTGCGTATTTCCTACTTCGGCAGCGAGGAAGTCGGCAACGCTGCACTCAACGATAGCACCCTTCTGCGAGATGGTGCACTGAGAAGTGTAGTTCTTCTTGCCGTCGCTGGTGCTGAAGGTAATGGTAGTCTCTCGGTCGCCACCCTCATTAGGAGCAGCGCGGAAAATAACCTTGGCATTGTCGCCACCTTCCAGACCTACCACGCTGAGCCAGTCGGCATCGTCGGGCAGCACACAGTTGATGCCCGTCTTGCCCTTGCACGAGAGATAAGCCGTAATCAGGCCACCCTCAACAGGCAGCGCTTCGGTAGTGCTCAGAGAGTCGACCTTGATGAGCGACTTGTTGATATTGACGACGGTGACGTCCACCAGCTCGACAGTACCATTGTAGGTCGTCTTCGGACCCTCGACCGTAATCTCGTCGCCCACCTCGAGACCCCAGCTGCTGAAGTTCTTGGTAGCGCCCTTAGCGTCGAGCGTGCCGTAGATATAGATTTCGCCAGTTCCATCATTCAGATACCAGTTGCCGTAAGTCGTATTGGCAATGCCGGTAACCGTACCCGTCACGCGATAGGTCTTAGAGTCAGGACCTGCAATGACCTCGGCGCAAGTAGCATTAGAGACCGTAGAGAGGCCCTGGATGACGGTGATGTGCTGCGTCTTGCCAGCGCACTCAATGAACAGTTCCACCGTGCGACCATCGAGGGTCTTATCAGCAGAGAAGCTGATTTCAGCCTTTCCGGCAGCACCGCTGGTAGGAGTAATGGTGAGCCACTTAGGAGCAGCGGCTACGGTCGTATCCTTGCCTGCAATCCACTTCTGAGTAGCGAAAGCCCAGTCAGACGATGCATCGATGGTGATGGTAGCAGAACCACCATCCTGCGGAATAGATACGTACGACTCAGATACGCGTACCTCGCTGAAGTAGGTGGGGTCGTTATCATCGGAACAGCCTGTGAACATGGCTGCCACAACAGCCACGACCGACGGAATAATATACTTTAGTTTCATATCTTCTTTGTTCTAAAATTCTTAAACCTTAATTAAAGATGTACTTAACACCGATAGAGGCATACCAGCACTGGCCCAGCTCCTTGTTGGGGATGAAGGTCTTGGTGCTGCCGTTAATAGCGCTGGGCGTAGAGAAGGTGGCATAGCCCTGAGCATCGACGCCTTCATACTTCAGGATGCGTGCCTCCTGACCGATGGCAGGATTGAGGTACTTCGACACGCCCCACGACGAGTTGAAGAGGTTGAGCACGTTCTTGATGTCGGCCGAGAGCTGCAGCGTGTGCTTGGTCTTACCCACGTTGAAGGTGAAGTCGTGCTTGTAGCTGAAGTCTACGCGGTGCACCCAAGGATTGTAGACAGAGTATGCCTCGGTGTATTCACCCTGGCGGTCCTTCAGATAGTCGTCGTTGTGGACGAAGTCCATGAAGCGCGTCTTGTCGTCGTCGCTCACGAAGCGGAATTGGCCGTTAGCCACCTCAGCATCGGTGGGCACGTAGACAGCGTCGTAATTGTAGCCATCGCTGTTGATGTCGTTAGCCATCATGTAGCTGTAGTTGTAGCCACCGCGCCATGCCTCGTAGATGAACGAGAAGTGGTTGCCGCTCTTGTCGTGGAGCGTAGCATTAGCCACGAAACGGTCGGGCGTCAGGTTGGCAGCGTTGTGCAGACGGATGTTGTTCGGACCCTCGACGGTGGGAACATAGGTGAATGCACTCTCGGCAGCCGAGCCGGGCATGCCCGTAATCTCCTTCTTAGCCGTGTGGGTATAGGCAGCCATCAGGCTCATCCACTCCCAGGGCTGTGCGTTCACGGTGACGTTGGCACTCCACTGATAGCCCTTCGACGTGTTGTCGAGCACGAAGGCCTTTGCGTTCGTGCGGTAGCCGGCAGGATAGATAGGACGGTTGTCGGCACCGTTGAAGCGTGCGAAGCCGCCCACCGAAGGAATACTCCAGTCGGTGATGCACACATCGTTGATGGTCTTGGCGAAGATTCCCTCAACAGTGACAGAGAAGGGGAACGACACCGGAATCTGATAGTCGACAGCCAGTGACGACTTCCAAACCTGCGGCATCTTGAAGCTCTTGTCGACACCGTTCACGGCAGAAGGCACAGTACCCATGTCGCTCGTGACGTTAGCGGGGAAGCCCATGCCGAGCAGCTTCTGCTGCAGAGCACCGGGAGTAGTATAGAGGTCGCCGGCAAACTGGTTCATGTCGAAGTAGCGGTTGCCGTTGTTGTCGGTCGTATAGGAACCCGTGTAGTTCTCATAGCCCTTGGTGGGAGCATTGGTCTTGCCGTCCCAAACCTTGGTTCTGGCATTGAGCTGTGCCTGATACTGCACGAGACCGCCGTTAGTAGGCATGTTGGTGAAGAACACCATAGGAATACGGCCCGAGAAGAGACCCGTACCGCCGCGCACCTTCAGCGACTTGTCGCCAAACACATCGTAGGTGAAGCCAATACGCGGAGAGATGATGAGCTGATTGTCGGGCCACTTACCAGTGTCGATATGACCGCGGTCATAGTTGAGTGCAAGAATAGCATTGTTGGTAAGCAGGTCGCTATTGTCGAACATCAGGTTGTCTAAACGCAGACCCACCGTCAGCTTAAACTTATCGGTGATGTTCCAGTCGTCCTGTGCATAGATGCCGAGCTTGTTGTAGGTGACACGTGCAGCCGGTTCCGTCTCGCCGCCGTAGCCATAAGTCAAGCAGACAACCTCAGGCGTAGCACCCGTGAGGAAATCCTGCATGGAGCGATAGCGGTAGTAGCCAGAGCCGTTACGCATGTACATGTTGTCGTCCATCTGGTGCTCAAAGCTGATACCACCCATGATCTTATGCTGTCCCAGATAGTAGGTAATATCGTCCTTCACGTTCCATACGGTATTGTGAACGGCGTTGTTCCAGGTGAACAGCTCATAGCCCAGTGCCATGTAGTTGTTGGGCGACTCGGCACCGTCAAGAATATCGATGAAGGGGAAGGTCGACGAATTGGTTCCGCGAATATCATCCTTCTTCGTATAGGTAGCCAGGAACTGGTTCGACAGGTTGTCGGTCAGACGGCTGTTCAAGTCGAGCGAGAACGAATGCACGATATTGTCCTGCGAATACATCGAGTTGGCAAACGACATGGAGAACTGCGAGAAGCGGGCACCAGCCATGCGGGTACCACCGTCCATCGACGTAGCGTTCGGTGAGCTCCAGCGGGTGTTCTTCGTGTAGTTATAGCGCAATGCCAGATGATGCTTATCGGTGATGTTCCAGTCGATGCGGGCCAACATCTTGTAGTTGTCCTCGTCGGCAGGGAAGCTGGTGTATGAGCCAGTGTCGTAGCCATACTTGTTTCTCACGTAGTCAGACACGGTCTTCAGGTCATCCTTCGTCGTGCGCGAGATATAGTTCTCGGGATCGGCAGGGAAATCGTCGTCGGCACCCTGCCAGCGGTTGGCCACGGTCGGAGTCTTCACCATTTCGCCGTTGACGAAGAAGAAGAGTTTGTCCTTGAGAATCGGGCCGCCCAGCGTGAAGCCGTAAGTGGTCTGCTGGTCTTTCTCGCGGGCACCGTTGATGACCTCACGCTCCACGGCGTCGCCACGCATGTTCTCATTCTTGTGGTATACATAGGCAGAACCCTTGAACGTGTTGGTACCCGACTTCGTGATGGCGTTCACACCACCACCGATGAAGTTGGTCTGACGCACGTCATAGGGAGCAATCACCACCTGCATCTCTTCGATAGCCTCGATAGAGATGGGGTTACCGCCGCCAGGAAGATTGCCCGACAGACCGAAGTCGTTGTTGAAGTTGGCACCATCGACGGTGAAGTTGGCCGTACGGCCATCGCTACCGGCGAAGGTCATGCCGTTGCCGCCGTAAGGCGACAGACGGGTCAGGTCGGTAATCGAGCGACTCACCGTAGGCAGCGCCGTAATCTGTGCCGTTGAGATGTTGGTGGCAGCACCCGTTTTCTCGGCAGCAAACTTCGAAGCCCTGCCGCTAACCACAACTTCTTCCAGTTCAGTCGTCGACTCAGAGAGCGTTACAGGGAGATTGTAGGTCTCTGCCAACTGCAGGACGATACCCTTGAAAGTCTTGGTCTGGTGTCCGATATAACTGACAGTTACATTGTAAGGACCACCAGTACGCATACCCTGAATGGCAAACATACCGTTCACATTGGTGACAGCATTGTAGCGCGTACCCGAAGGTTCGTGTACAGCCACAACCGTAGCGCCAATGATTTCTTCATCAGAGCCTTCGAGCACGACCTTACCTGCCATACTGGAAGTTGTCACCTGTGCCAATGCGCTCATCGTCATCGAGAGCAACACAGCGACCAATAAAAAAAGTCTTTTCTGCATACTTTGTTTGATTATTTATTTGGTTGTTTCTCTAATTGGCCACAAAATTAATCAAAATTATTGAAAGAAGTGTTATAGATTAAGAAAAATTTTCGACGTTCTATAAAATCAGTGTATTACAATAGCTGTACAGATGCGTCCAGAGGCAATTCCAAGCCTTCGGGCTGAAAAATATTTGCCAGAATTTGAGTAAGTACAGATGCCTGTCTGACGAATGGCGGAAGCAGGAATACCACACGACTCGAGCTGCATCTGGTTGCATCGGGGCAGGTCGATGTGCCACTTTGCCTGCTGGCGTGCAATAGCGTCCATCGGGAAACCGGCCTCCGCAAACTGGTCGTATACCTCCTGTCCTACTTCAAAGGCATCCAGCGAGATGCCGGGACCGACGACGGCCTGCATCTGGGCGGGCACGGAACGATAGGTCTGCTGCATGGCGGCAACGGCCTTCTCGGCTATGCGGGCCACGGTGCCGCGCCAGCCGGCATGCACCACGGCAGCACAGTCGTGTTGCGGGTCATACAATATAATAGGTATACAGTCGGCGGTCGAGACGCCGATGCAAACGCCCTTGACATCGGTCATCACGGCATCAACGCCCTCCAGCTGTTGCTGCCGTTCGTCGGGAGACAGGGAGAGCAGCGATGGAGTGATGGCGCGGACGACGGTGCCGTGCACCTGGTGAGGCAGAATGATGTCGCTACACTGCAGCCACTCACACAGCAGTTCTCGGTTCTTCCGAATCGCTTCGGGGCTGTCGCCGCAGTAGGCGTTCACATTCAGTTCGCCGTAGTTGCCTTCAGAGTAGCCGCCTCGGCGGGTCGTGCTGAAAGCAGTCACTCGCGGACCAAGGTCATAACAGTTCAGTTCAGGCCTCATCGTCTTCCTCATACTCGAAGTCGTCAAGATCCTCTATCTCGTCTTCGTCGATATACTCGATGTCCTCGTCCTCACCCTCGTCAGCCAGTTCCTGTGCAAAGGCGCTCATGTCCTTGTCGCGGTGTACAATCGTGTCTTCGTGGGTGATGGTCTGCAGTTTGTTGCTCTCAGCGTTGAGCTCCTGCCAGAGCACGTCTTTCAGCTCGTCGAGGTGATAGCCCGTGACTGCCGAGATGAAGACCACGGGCAGATCGGTGGGCAGCGTCTCGCGCAGCATCTCCATGAGTTCCTCGTCGAGCAGGTCGCACTTCGTCACCGCCAGCACGCGGTGCTTCGACAACAGGTCGGGGTTAAACTGCCGCAGCTCGTTGAGCAGGATTTCGTATTCACGCTTGATGTCGTCGGTATCGCCCGGCACCATGAAGAGCAGCAGCGAGTTTCGCTCAATGTGGCGCAGGAAGCGGAGACCCAGTCCCCTACCCTCAGAGGCTCCTTCGATGATGCCGGGAATGTCGGCCATGACAAACGACTTCTGGTCGCGATAGCCCACGATACCCAGCGAGGGCTCCATGGTGGTGAAAGGATAGTTGGCAATCTTCGGACGGGCGTTCGACAGCGCCGACACCAGCGTCGACTTGCCTGCATTGGGGAAACCCACGAGGCCCACGTCGGCCAGCAGCTTCAGCTCCATGATGACGGTCATCTCCTGCATCGGCTCGCCCGGCTGGGCATAGCGCGGCGCCTGGTTGGTTGCCGTGCGGAACTGGAAGTTGCCCAGTCCGCCACGTCCGCCCTTCAGCAGTACAATCTCCTGTCCGTCGTAGGTCACGTCGCAGACATACTTGCCCGTCTCGGCATTGTAGACCACCGTACCACAAGGCACGTCGATGTAGACATCCTTGCCGTCGGTGCCGTGACACTTGTCCTTGCCGCCGTTGCCTCCGTGCTCGGCAAAGATATGCCGCTCATAGCGCAGGTGCAGCAACGTCCAGTAGTTGTGATTGCCACGCAGAATGATACTGCCGCCTTTGCCGCCATCACCCCCGTCAGGACCGCCGTTAGGGTTATACTTCACATGCTTCAGGTGCATCGACCCGCGTCCGCCTTTTCCCGAGCGGCACAGGATTTTCACGTAGTCAACAAAATTCGATTCAAGCATTTATTCAGATTTTGCGTGCAAAATTACGCATAATTTCTGAAAGAATACCCATTAGACTCCACTTTTTTCATTCTTCCCCCTCACAATCTCATGCCGACGAAGGCACGCGCCCGCCACTTATTCTGGTTGATCAGCACCATATCGTCATCGAACACCGAGTTGTTCATCACCAGCGTAGCCCCCGCAAAGTAGCGCGGTGAGAAGTTATAGACAACAGCCGCCCGCTCATTGAAGATCATGTTTAAGCGCATGCGCTGAGCCCTCTTGCGCTCTCCCCGCACCGTCAAGCTGTTGCGGTTGTACACCACGTAAGTAGGCAGCATCGAGAAGTGTAGCAGCCACCTCCGGCCAATGACCCAGTTATAGCCATAGCCCACGCCGATGCCCACGTGCCCCACATAGATACGCGTTTCAGGCGCATCCGGGCTTCTTGCCAGCAGCGCGTCGGTCGTCTTCAGACTGCCCGCCTGATAGCTGATGCCCGCCAGCCACGAGCCCGCTGAGCGCCGCTGAACGTAGCTCTGGTTGAAGACCGCCGGATAAGAGAAGCGCCGATGATTGAAAGCATAATAGCCCGCTAGGTTCAGCACTTTCATCGCGACGTCGCCCGACCCGAGCCGTTGAGGCCCCCGATCGCCCCAGATGTCGCCCGCCAGCGATTCCGACCGCTGGTAGCTCGCATCCAGGCTCAGCCGACTGCTGTAGTAGTTCAGGTTCAGCTCATAGTCCTCGTAGACCCCCTTCCACTTCGCCGGATTGATGGCCACTCCGAAGCCTATTCCCCGGTAACTGGCCCCGAGCGAGAGGGTCGTCTTATGGCTGGTGCTCAGGTTTGCCTTCTGATAGATGCCGTTCACGGTGCCCTTCGCGTGGAAGGCGTTGCCCGTATGGTTCAGCCTTGCCTTCAGCGCCAGGCGTCCCTCCGGCCTCACCACGTAGTTCGTGTCGTAGGGCGTTTTGTAGTATCGCGCCGTGAGCGCGCTATCCAGCCTTGCCCTGCGCTCGGCCCGCGTCAGTTTCTGAGCCCAGCCTGTGCCCATGGAAGCCAGCAGTACAACAGCCAAATAGAATCGTATGCTCATCATAACAGCTGCAAAGGTACTCATTTTTCCCTAAACAACCAACAATCAGCTTACTATTTTGCTGCGTACCTCCTCGCCAGCCGGAACTGATACCGATAGACAATGCAGGCCATGCCGAGATAGGCAGCTGCCTGAATCCAGAGCAGACGAACCTCGGGAAGTATCTGACCGACAGTGGCCCCCATGGAGTTGACACGGATGAAGGCGCGAACACCATATTAATCCGCATCAAGCCCCAAACTATTGTGCATTTTAATACAAAAAATAAAGCATTGACACTGCATCACGAGGCACGAGTGAACAGCGCAGAGGGGGAACTTTGGCAAGGTCGAAGGGGAACTTTGGCAGCCTCGAAGTGCCCCTTTGACCATGCCGAAAGGGAACTTCGACCATGCCGAAGAGGCACTTCGGCAGCGAAGAAAGGGGCAATTTTTTTGTTCGTCATTCACTACCACCATATATATAGTATATAGGTAGTAGTGAATGACGAACAAAAAAAATATTTGGGGCGAATTAGTTCCAGTTCACAATTTCACCGCCTAACTGTATCTTTACGCGGTAGGGATTGTTGGTCAACTTCCACACAACCGGCAAAAAGGGCAGGTGGTTGACTCGCTTTACAGCGAATCAACCACTTTCTCAATGTCGGCAAAGATTCGGTCGAGGTCACCCAAGCCGTTGATGTGGTGGTGCAGGCCCTCATGCTTGTACCACTCGATGAGGGGCTGCGTCTGGGAGTGGTAGACCACGAGGCGCTTCTTGATGGTCTCCTCGTTGTCGTCGGCACGTCCGCTCTGCTGTCCGCGCAGGATGAGACGCTTCATCAGCTCGTCTTCGGGCACGTCGAGTTCCAACATGGCTGCAACTTGGTCACCGCGCTCGGCCAGCATCTTCTTCAGCGCCTCAGCCTGCGGAATGGTACGGGGGAAGCCATCGAAAATCACGCCCTTGTGCTCACGTCCGAAGGCATCGTAGACCGAAGCCAGAATGCTCACCATCAGGTCGTCGGGAATGAGCTGTCCGTTGTCAATAAACTGCTGAGCCGTCTTGCCCAGTTCCGTTCCCTTCTTGATTTCTGCGCGCAGCACGTCGCCAGTAGAAATGTGGTTCAGTCCGTACTTTGCTATCAGCTTGTCGCTCTGAGTGCCCTTGCCTGAGCCAGGAGCACCGAAAATTACAATATTCTTCATTACCTTATTTATTTTTATTTTGTGTTAATGTTTTGATGCTTACTCTTTCACCAAGGAATAGACATCCTTTAGTCCGCGGCCCTGCTGGTCGTAGTCCAGTCCGTAGCCCAGGATGAAGTCGTTGGGAATGCGGAAGGCTACGTAGTCGAGTGTCAGGTTGGCCTTCAGGCATTCGGGCTTGAAGAAGAGGGTGCACACATGAACCGAGGCAGGGTTGCGGGTGCCGAGCGTCTCAATCATACGCTTCATCGTGGTTCCCGTCTCTACGATATCCTCAACAATCACGATGGTGCGGCCCGCCAGGTCTTCGTTGATGCCGATAACTTCCTTGATCTTTCCCGTCGACGTGGTGCCCTGATAGGAGGCCAGCTTCACGAACGAGATTTCGCAGGGGATGGTCATCTCGCGCATCAGGTCGGCAGCAAACACAAACGAGCCGTTCAGCACAGCCAGGAAAAGCGGGTTCTTGCCTGCCAGTTCCCTACTCATTTGAGCGGCCAGCGCCTTCACGCGCTGATGGATTTCTGCTGCCGGAATCGAGGTTTCAAACGTCTTATCCTTTATCGTTATTCTGCTCATTGCTTATGGTTTTATTTGAATTTGAGCGCAAAGGTAATAAAAAAGGGCGTAAAAAGAAAGCATTTTCCTGATAATAAATCTTTCGCATGCAGAATATTTATTAAATGGTGCTAATTATTTGTAATTTCTTACACAAAATATGCATCAATTAAAATACATTTTGTTTATTTGCAATAATTTATCATCAATATATAAGGTCGACTTATGAAAAAGTTATCATTTTTCCTTGCAATGGCCGGTCTGCTGTTGTCGGGTTGTAGCCACGACGACTTTAGCGCTCAGACCGACGAACTGGCTAAACAAGAGGAATTAGCCAAAATTAGGGAGAATGCCGAGAAGATTTTCGGAAAGATTGACTCCCGCCAGGACTGGAATTCGGCAACAAGAGGTAAGGTCAGCATCACAGCCGATGCCGACCTCGAAGGCATTGTCAAAGTGCAGATACTTACCGAGTCGCCATTCATGAACCCCGATGCACGGGTACTCAGCGAGACCACAGCTTCAGCCGGTCAGACGGTGGAGCTGTCGTTCGATGCCCCTAACGTCTACAGCCGTCTCTTTGCCGCCTGCGTCAACAACAAAGGCGTTTACTACAGTAAAGGCTTCAACGTTGGCCAGCAGCAAGTCAGCTTCAGAGCCGCCACGCGTGGTTTCAGGGCTCCTGTTGCCAGCTACAACTTCCCCGACCTGAGCCTCTTTGCCCTCGACATTGCCCAGTCAAGTCCCTCGTTCGGCGCCATGCGCAGCATCAAGGCCAACGAAGGCGAGACCACCAACAGCATCGACCTGTGGAAGGGCAAGGGCTGGGAGAACGAGCGTCTGTGGCGTCTGGCTGCCAACACCACGGCCGACAATGGCGAGTGGTACGTAAACACCTTTAAGAATGGTGCAGACCCCATCGACGGCATACGCCGCAACCTGGGTGGTATCACCGAAGCCGAGAAGACCAATCTCAACGACATCTTCAACACGTTCCTCTACCCCGAAGACACCAAGGCTAAGAACAGCCGAAAGGACAACCTGAAGATTATACGCGAAGCTGCCATCTTCAACCTGATGGACAACAACCTCATCAGCACCGGTGAACCCCTCACCGTGGTGCCCGTGCAAGCCTTCTCTACAGAGATCGACCGCTGCGAGCTCTACTACTATTACTTCAATCCCGCCGATCTCGTCGGCATGGACGAGGCACAGACAGTGCAGTACCTGAAGAACCTGCCTAAGTTCAAGGCCTTCAAGGTATCGCAAATCACCACCGGCAAAAGCCCTGAAGAGTTCTTCCGCAACGAGGAGTATCTGCTGCCCTACTATGGCGACGCTCCCCTGGTCGACATGGACCTGCTCTCCGACTACCAGACCGACGGCAAGGTGTACCGCATACGCAACGGAGCCCAGATAGACGGAACCGACTACTACCTCACCTACGAGAACAACCAAAACAACCGACTCATCCCGTTCTATGATGAGGACAATGCCGAACTGAGCTACCAGCTCTGGCAAGTGTTCAAGAAAGCCGACGGTTCCTGCTATCTGTACAACTTCGGCATCAGAGCCTTCCTCTACTACAACATCGGTAAGAACGGCAAGAACGACGACTGGCTGCCCTACTTCACCCCCGACAACTACCTGACGCCTGACTGCTATCCCTTCGTGATAGAGGGCAACCACATCTGCCGCAGCACCAACACGGCCCTGCGCCTCGGTTCCGACATCGGCGTGAAGGACAACAAGGGTGTGTGGACCGACAAGAAAGACGATGCCGCCAACTGCGAATGGTACTTCGACGAGTACACCGGCAGCAAGAACATGACCCTGCTCAGCCAGCTCAAGCAGGCTAAGAGCAACAAGGTCCAGGCTAAGAGCTTTGCCATTCCCAAGGGCTATCGCGTGTCGTTCATGCTCAGAAAAACCACATCTAACCCCGATGCATGGAAAAACCACTACTACAACTGGCACGCCAACGGAGGTCCTTACACCCACAACGCCAACGGCGAATGCTATGGCGACGGACGTCTCAACACTGAGCTGAACCGCTTCCCCGGCCACTTCAACTCCTCGGTAAAGACCTTCTCCATGCAGGAGGACGACCCGCGCATCGCCATGTTCACAGCTAACGGCAAGACCTACATGGCCTTCGAAGACGGCAGCGACTGCAACTTCGACGACATGATCTTCGAGGTGAGCAATGGTGTCACCCTGACTGACGAGCCCATCGTCGTCGAGCCTGCCGCCTACACCATGTGCTTCGAGGACCGACTGGAACATGCCGACTACGACATGAACGACCTCGTGCTGCGTGCCACACGCCTCAGCGAAACCCAGATACAGCTATCGGTGGTGGCCCTCGGAGGCGACGACCAGCTGCAAATACAGGTACCGGGAAGCACCGTGCTGGCTTCGCGCGAGCTTCACGAACTCTTTGGCATCAAGGCTGGCGAAATGTTTATCAACACAGTGAAGGGTCAGGAATGGAAAGAGCCCGTCTCTGAGGTGTTCAACGTAGAGAAAGGCACCAGCATCGTCGACTTCCTCCAGCAGATCACGCTGAAGAACCTCACTACCCAGAAGACCATCACCCTGCCCGAAGCCGGCGAACCGCCCTTTGCCATCATCGTGCCGCTCAGCTTCCAGTATCCGCTGGAGCACATCGACATCACTCAAGCTTACCCGTCGTTCAAGCAGTGGGCACAAGACATGACCCAAGGCACCGACTGGTATAAGACCTGCGAGGACGACAAGGTCTATCCCGACATGTTTGCCGACGAAGAATAAAACAAATCAGCTACGAAAAAAGAATCTGCCAAACAACGTTCGCGCATGTTTGGCAGATTCTTTTTTAGGAATTAATCTTGAAAGTACACCCGTTTCACACGGTTGGAAACGCCCGTAAGCACCTCGTAAGGAATGGTTTCGAGGATATCGCTGAGTAAGGTAACGGGCAGATTCTCGCCGAAAATCTCGACCATG
Organism: uncultured Prevotellaceae bacterium; assembly: GCA_902771785.1. Lineage (GTDB taxonomy): Bacteria > Bacteroidota > Bacteroidia > Bacteroidales > Bacteroidaceae > Prevotella. Next base: position 16,634 of record CACXYH010000016.1, on the reverse strand, counting down.
TCGCCCTCGTGGCAGTCAATGCCCGTAACATCTATCATCGCCACGTCCATGCAGATGTTACCCACATACTCAGCCCGCTGTCCGTTCACCAGGCAATAGCCATGGCGGTTGCCCAATCGGCGGTTCAGTCCGTCGGCATAGCCAATAGGAATAGCCCCAATCACGCTGTCGTGCTCCAGCACGGTGCGACGGCTGTATCCTATGCTGTCGCCGGCTTTCACGTGGCGAAGCTGCAGGATAGTGGTCTTCAGCGTGGAAACTGTCTTGAGGTGTCCCTCCTTATAGGGCTCCACACCATAGAGTCCGATGCCCAGACGGCACATGTCGAGCTGGCGTTCGGGGAAGTGTTCTATGCCGGCAGAGTTGTCGATATGGCGCAGAATCTTATGCGTGAAGGCCGACTGCAACTTCCGGCTACCCTCGTCGAACAGCTGGAACTGACGCTCAGAGAAGCTGTCGAAGTCATCGCTGTCACTGCCCACGAAGTGAGAGAACACCGAGCGGGGAATGATGGCCGACTGATGCCGCAGGCGGTCAATCACCTCATCGATATCACCGACGGGGTCGAAGCCCAGCCGATGCATGCCCGTATCGAGCTTGATATGCACAGGCCATCCCGTGATGCCCTCCTTGCGGGCAGCACGGATGAGTGCATCCATCAGGCGGAAGGAGTAGACCTCAGGCTCCAAATCGTAGTCAAACATGGTCTTGAAGGCCGTCATCTCAGGGTTCATCACCATGATGTTGGCCGTGATGCCGGCCTTGCGCAGGGCCACGCCCTCGTCGGCTACAGCCACAGCCAGATAGTCTACGCGATGCTCTTGCAGCGTTTTGGCCAGTTCGATGGCGCCCGCCCCATAGCCGTCGGCCTTGATCATGCACACCATCTTGGTGCTGGGTTTCAGGAAAGAACGGAAGTGATTCAAGTTGTCGACCACAGCCGAGAGGTTCACTTCCAGAATGGTCTCATGAACTTTCTGTTCCAGCAGTTCCGTGATGCGTTCAAAGCCGAAGCGACGTGAGCCTTTCAGCAACACCACTCCATCGCGCAAGGCATGGAAATCGGGACTATCGATGAACTGTTCGGTTGTGGGGAAAAAGCTCTTCTCGGCTACTGAGAAGGTGGCAGCATGCGCAGAGATTTCGGTACCAATGCCGATGAGGCGCACTACACCACGCTTCGTCAACAAATCGGCCACCTGCCGATAGAGCTCGGCAGGCTGCTCGCCACTCTGATAGATGTCGCTCAGGATAAGCGTGTGGCCGCCTCGACGGTTCATGAAGTCGAGCGCAATGTCGAGCGAGTTGATGTCGCTATTGTAAGAGTCGTTAATCAGTGTCAGCCCGCGCTGTCCCTGCTTCACCTCAAGACGCATTGCTATCGGCTCCAGCTTAGGCATTCGCTCAGCCAGTTCCTCAGGTGTCAGTCCCAGATAAAGGGCCGTTGCCGCACAGATGATGGAGTTCTCGACAGAGGCATCGTCGATGAAGGGTATCTCGTAGCTGCCCTCCACACCTTTATATATATAGGTAATCCTCACGCCCTCACCACTACACTCTTCTGCACCCACGCTCTTGACGAACATGGCGGCCTGCTCGTCGAAGCGGCTCCAGCCTATTCTCTCGCCTTTATACTGCGTGCGGCGCACACAACGGCTCACGGTGTCGTCGTCGGCCGGATAGACAATGGCCTCGCTGTCGCGCATCAACACCAGTTTCTCCATGCACTTCTCGTCCATCGAGCGGAAGTTCTCCTGATGAGCCGTACCCAAACAGGTCAGCACGCCAATCGAGGGCTGGATGATGTCGTGGAGAGCCTCCATCTCGCCCGGCTCGCTGATGCCGGCCTCGAAGATGCCCACACGCGAGTTCTCGTTGAGCAGCCACACCGACAGCGGCACACCGATTTGCGAATTGTAGCTGCGCGGCGAACGTGTCACCTTCTGCGAGGGCAAGAGCAGCTGGTAGAGCCACTCCTTGACCCAGGTCTTACCGTTAGAGCCCGTGATGCCCACGATGGGAATGCTAAACTCGTCGCGATGGCGTTCGGCCAGTCGCTGCAGAGCAGCCAACGGTGAGGGTACTTTCAGGAAGTTGGCCTGCGGATAGCGCTCTGCGAAAGCCTCAGGAACCTGCTCTACGACAAAGCAGCAAACACCACGACGATAGAGTTCATCGATATACCGATGCCCGTCGTTGCGTTTGGAGCGCAGGGCAAAAAACAAAGTCTGTTCGGGGAAACAAAGTGAACGGCTGTCGGTCAGCAACCACCCTATAGTGGCGTCGGCCTCGCCAAAACGGCGCGCCCCGATGAGCGTCGTCACCTTTTCAATGCTGTATGTCATCATAATGCCTGCAAAGTTACAACATTTTTTGAAACTAATGCATGCTTTCATACAAAAAAAACGGCAATCGCACTGATGGCGATAGCCGCTTTCTTGTTCTTCCGTAGCAGACCTTACTTTTTCTTCTCGTCCTGCTTTGGGGTCTCCTTCTGCTGCTCTTCCTGCAGCTGCGTAGCCTTATAGCCAAACTTATCGAAAGCTTTGATCAAGCTCTCGGGGTTGGTCTTGTCGGCATCGTAGGTGATGGTGACACGCTGCTCTTCGATGTTGGTTTCGATATTCTTCACACCTTTCTCGAAACGCAGGTTACCCTTGATTTTGGTCTGGCAGTTGTCGCAGTGCATCTGCGGCATCGTCGTAACGACCAGTGTCTTGATGTCCTTTGCCTGCATGCCCAGGGCAGCCAACAGCAGAGTCATCGTAAGCAATGTCTTCTTCATTTTTCTGTTCCTTTCTATGATTAGAGTCTCTTTCCTAAATTCAGTCGGATGCCGGCATAGAACATGCGTCCATGTACGGGTCCCCACACCATGGTCGGGTCGAACTCACTGCTCCAGGGGTCGGAGGCATTGATGATGGGGTTGGGCTGCAGGTAATCGGTCAGGTTCTCACCGCCCACATAGATGGAGAAGTGGCGGAACCAGCGCGTCACCTGAGCGTTCAGCTGGCCATAAGCCTTAAAGCGACGGTCCCACGACGGGGTACCATCTGACTTGGTATAGGGGTCGGGCATGCGTCCGCCGCCGTTCAGCTGATAGGTCACGTCAAACTGCCACAGGCCCAGGGGTGTCTTATAGCTGGCCGTAAGCAGCCCTTTGTACTTGCTCTGCAGGGGCTTTTCGCGCAGTTCGCCAGCATAAGTAGCCCTCACGTCGTTCAGTCGGTAGGCAGCGGTCAGCTCCAGTCCCTTCACGATGGGATAGCTCACGTCCACCTGGAAGGTGTGCGAGTAGGAGCGTCCATCGAGGTTTGTCAACCTGATCTCCTGCGGGTTCGAGTCGTAGTCAATCAGCATCTGCTGACTAAAGTGAGTATAGTAGTACTCGGCATTGACTTTCAGCAGCTGGTCGAAGAGCGGAATGCTCAGTGCAGCCGAGATGCCGTAGTTCCATGCCTGTTCCTGCTGCAGGTCTTCAATCACCAGCGTGCGTCCGCTGCCCATCAGATAGTTGTTCTCGGCCAGGGCGTAAGGCGTGCGATAGCCTTTGCCAGCCGACACGCGCAGCGTGACGATGTCGCTGGGAGCATACTTCACATGCAGACGAGGCGTAACGAAGTTGCCATAACGGCTGCTATGGTCGGCGCGCAGGCCAGCCATAGCCACCAGGCGGTCGTCGATGTTCAGCGTATACTGGGCATAGATGCCAGGGGTGGTTTCCTTGCTGACACCCGACCAGGCGCTGTTCAAGTTGAGCCGTTCCTTCAGATAGTCATGGTTCAGTGACAGGCCAGCCGAGAGGTTATGCAGCTTGGTGAAGTTGGTTTCGAACATCAGCTGCAGGTAGCCGTTCTTCTCGTCGACACTGTAAGTCTTCGTGCCGTAGAGGGCGTCGAGCTTATGGAGTGAGCCACTGGCCATGAGGGCAACGTTGGTTCCCTTCTCGCTATCGAGGATGAAGGCGTGCTTCATGTAGGCCTCATAGCGGTCAGTCTCAAGTCCGATGGTGTAGAGATGATGGGCATGGGGAGCCGTGTGGTGGTTCTGACCGCCGTCGCGCTTCTCGTTGAGAATGCCGATACCGCCATGAAACACATAGACCGGTCCCAGATAGTCCCAGCGGTTCTGCAGGTGTACCTGGCGCACGTTGGGCTGATCAAGGAATCCGTCGTCGTTGTCGTCGTGGTGTCCCCAGTCGTTCTCGTAGTGGGCCAGCACCTCGGTGTTCACCTTTCCGATGTGAATATTACCGTCAGCATTGGCCTCGAGCTTACTCTTCGTGTTGCCATAGACATTGAAGGTAGCCCCCTCATCGTCCTCTGGCTTCAGATACTCCACATTGATTTGGCCAGTGATTGACTCATAGCCGTTGCGCACCGACGATGCCCCCTTCGACACCATAATGCTTTTCATCCACGGTCCTGGCGTATAGCCCAGCGAATAAGGGGCCGAGGCGCCACGGAAGTTGGGCAGATTCTCTGTGAGCATCTGAACGTAGGTGCCCGACAGGCCTAACAGCTTGATCTGCTTGGCGCCTGTGGCGGCATCGCTATAGTTCACGTCGACCGAGGGGTTGGTCGTGAAGCTCTCGCCCAGATTACAGCAGGCAGCCTTCAAGAGCTCGTTGCTCGTGATGGTTGCTGCATTGATGGCCCCCCGGCTTCTGACGGTGCCTGAGCGTCGGGAAACGATCTGAACGTCCTGCAAAGTCTGGTCTTTCAGATTGACAACGCTGTCGTTCTGAGCCAGCAAATCGCCTGGAAGCAGGCTGGCAAGGGTCAATAATCCGCAGAATATCCTATTGATTTTCATTCTTTTCGTTGTTTGAGGGTGCAAAGGTACTAAGAATTTGCGAAACGACAAAAAATGATAGTAAAGTTTAACGCTGTAGCGCGCGACCGCCTACATCAAAAAAAAAACGAGGCCACCGGACGTGGCCACGTTTTTCTTTTTCAATCACATAGTCATCACTTAGAACCTATAGCGCAGTCCGGCGCAAAGCACACCCTTCTCGCCAAGAACAAGCTCTGCAAATCCGCGTAGGTTTCCGCCAAACTCAACACCCAGCGCCGTGACGTTGAACATGAACGTGGCCAGCGTCTCGTCTTCGGCCTCAGGGTCGTATTGTTGCACCCCTTCGCCAATCGAGACAGAAGAAATCATCATACCAGCCGAAGCTGCCGAATACATGCCGAAGCCGCTCTTGCGCAGCCAGTTGAACTTCACCGATGGCATCAGTGTGATGTACGTCTGGGTCAGGTCCTTCTCGTTGGTCTTCTCGTCAATGGCCTTACAACCGGCTATCACGCCCACACCACCTACGGCTACGACCGGCGTCAGGTGGTAATAGTACTCCACGCCCACGGGGCCCCACCAAGAGCTCTGGTCGCCTACGGCAGCAGAGAACATGGTAGAAAAGACAGACAGGATGTTGGATGCCGAACTCGTTCCATAGAACACGCCCACCTCGCTCCGCTGCTCGTCCTGAGCATTCACACTCATAGCAGTCATCATGATGGCTGCCATAACTACTAAAAACTTTTTCATAATCTTTATATACTTGTTTGATAAACAATTCTACCATATCATTACACGCTCGGCAGGCGGCAGGTACCACTGTCCGTCGGCGACATTGAAGAGGTCGTACCACTCATCCCTAAGTTGACTCTATTACGCTGCAAATTTACATTAAATATTTGAAAAAAGAAAAAACACACAAAAAAAAAGTAGGCAATGCTGCATGATTTGCATTGCCTACCGCGTGTCATTCCGTAAGCTTTTATAGTGGATAGTCGTCAAACGCATAAAGCACCGTCGACAGATAGCGCTCGCCTGTGTCGGGCAGCAGCACCACGATGCGCTTGCCAGCATTCTCCGGGCGCAATGCCACCTGCGTGGCAGCATAGAGGGCGGCGCCTGCCGAGATGCCCACGAGCAGTCCTTCCTGCTTGGCAATCTCACGGCCCGTGCGGATGGCGTCGTCGTTCTCCACGTCGAACACCTCGTCAATCACCTGTGCATCGTACGTCTTAGGCACGAAGCCGGCACCGATGCCCTGAATCTTGTGTGGGCCGCTCTGGCCGCCGTTCAGCACGGGGCTCGACTTTGGCTCCACGGCAATCACCTTCACGTCGGCCTTCTGCTCCTTCAAGTATTTTCCCACGCCCGAGATGGTTCCGCCTGTGCCCACGCCAGCCACGAAGATGTCAATCTGCCCTTCCGTCTGCTGCCATATCTCTGGGCCTGTAGTGGCATAGTGCTTAGCCGGGTTAGCCCCGTTCTCGAACTGCTGCAGGATGACGCTGCCAGGAATCTGGCTGCGCAACTCCTCAGCGGCGCGGATGGCACCTGGCATGCCGTCCTTACCTGACGTGAGACGCACCTCGGCACCGTAGGCCTTCACGAGGTTTCTGCGCTCCACGCTCATGGTCTCAGGCATGGTAAGGATAAGATGGTAGCCCTTGACGGCGCTTACCAGTGCCAGTCCTACGCCCGTGTTGCCGCTGGTGGGTTCGATGATCGTAGCGCCCGGCTTCAGGATGCCCTTCTGCTCGGCATCTTCAATCATGGCCAGGGCGATGCGGTCTTTCACGCTGCCGCCAGGATTAAAATACTCTACCTTGGCAATGAGCGGTGTCTTCACTCCCTTTGCCTGTGAATACTTGTTGAGCTCAAGTAGTGGGGTGTTGCCGATGAGCTCGGTCAGCTGTTTTGCAATCTTTGCCATAACTTTTATATTTTAACTTTCAACTTTTTCACTATTTACCCTTATCCATCCTTTATATCTTCTCCAGCGCCTGCTGCAAGTCTTCCAGAATGTCGTCAATGTGCTCGGTGCCGATGCTGAGGCGTACGGTCGACGGGGTGATGTGCTGCTCGGCCAGTTCCTCAGGGCTCATCTGCGAGTGGGTCGTGGTGTAGGGATGGATGATGAGGCTCTTCACATCGGCCACGTTGGCCAGCAGCGAGAATATCTCGAGCGAGTCGATGAACTTCCAGGCTGCTTCCTGTCCGCCCTTTATCTCGAAGGTGAAGATAGAGCCGCCACCCTGGGGGAAGTACTTCTCGTAGAGCGCATGGTCGGGATGGCTCTCGAGCGACGGGTGATTTACCTTTTCCACCTTCGGATGCTGCTCCAGGAACTGCACCACCTTCAGCGCATTCTCCACGTGACGCTCTACGCGGAGCGACAGCGTTTCGAGTCCCTGCAATAATATAAACGCATTAAAGGGCGAAATTGTTGCACCCGTGTCGCGCAAAATGACGGCACGAATCCTGGTGACGAAGGCGGCAGCACCGGCTACGTCGGCAAAAACGGCGCCATGATACGAGGGATCGGGCTTAGCCAGCGAGGGGAACTTGTCGGCATTGGCCTTCCAGTCGAACTTGCCACCGTCCACAATCACGCCACCGAGGCTCGAGCCGTGGCCGCCAATAAACTTCGTGGCAGAATGGACCACGATGTCGGCGCCATGCTCCAACGGACGAATCAGGTAGGGAGTGCCGAAGGTGTTGTCGATAATCAGGGGGATGTGGTGACGATGGGCCACCTCTGCCACGGCCTCAATATTGGTCACGTCGCTGTTGGGATTGCCGAAAGTCTCGGCATATATTACTTTTGTGTTGGGCTGAATAGCAGCTTCGAGTGCCTGCAGGTCGTTCACGTTGACGATGGTGTTGGCAATGCCCTGCGTAGACAGCGTGTGGGTGATGAGATTGAACGAACCGCCGTAGAGGTTGTCGGCTGCCACGATATGGTCGCCTGCCTGCACGATGTTCTGCAGTGCATAGGTCACGGCGGCAGCTCCCGAAGCCACGGCCAGGCCAGCCACGCCACCCTCGAGGGCAGCCACGCGGTCTTCGAACACACCCTGCGTCGAGTTGGTCAGTCGACCGTAGATGTTACCTGCATCGCGCAGTCCGAAGCGGTCGGCAGCGTGCTGGGAGTTGTGGAACACATACGACGTGGTCTGATAGATAGGTACGGCACGTGCGTCGGTAGCGGGGTCGGCCTGTTCCTGGCCTACGTGGAGTTGCAAGGTCTCAAAACGATAATTCTTCTTACTCATAATCTTGTCCTTTCTTTATTTTTTTATTTGTTGTTGTTTTGTTCTGTTTGACGGTGCAAAGTTACGAACTTTAGAAATATCCACCAAAATTCTTGTTCAATTCAGAAAATATCGCTAATTTTGCAGCACAAACAGACAAATCATCTAAACAAAGACTGCAAAGGGAACGAATGCAGAATAATTTTCTAAAAACATGGCAGAGACATTAGACGACATTGACTTGCAGATACTGAAAACGCTGCAAAAAAACGCGAAACTCACCACTAAGGAGCTGGCCGATGCCGTGCATCTGACCCCTACCCCAGTGTTCGAACGACAAAAAAGACTAGAGAAGAAGGGCTACATCAAGAAGTATGTAGCCGTGCTCGACCCCGAGAAGCTGAACCAGGGCCTGCTGGTGTTCTGCAAGGTGAAGCTGAAACAAATCAATCACGAGATTGCCGACGCCTTCACGCGCCGCATCACGCGCATCCCAGAGGTGACCGAGTGCTACAACACCTCTGGTGCCTACGACTATCTGTTAATGGTACGCGCACGCGACATGAAGCAGTATCAGGAGTTTGTGCTGAACAAGCTGGGCGAGATTGAGAGTCTGGCCTCCATCGAAAGCACCTTCGCCATGAGCGAGGTGAAGCAGAGCTACGGCATCAACATTTAGCGTAGCGCTGCATCAGGGCAGCCTCATCGGCTTTCGCCTGAGTCAGGAACTGCTGATATTCGTCGCTGTCAGGATGGAATGGCCGATGCTGCAGGGCCTGCTTGATGGGGCGCCAGTCGTCGAGGAACTGTCGTGCAGCAGGACTGAAGTAGTTAGCCACCAGCTGCTGCCAGATATACTCCACAGCCTGCGACGACGGGTGCAGCATATCTTCCTGATAGAACCGATAGTCGCGCAGTTCGTCGAGCACAATCTCATAGGCGGGGAAGTAAGTAGCAGGGCTTTCGGCATGGCACGTCAGGAGCTGGTCGACGGCCAGCAGGAGTGTAGCCTTGGAGAGCTGGCTTTCGTGGTAGCCATACTTGCGATAGCGAATAGGACTGACGGTAAACACGACCTGCACATCAGGACGACGGCTACGCAACAGGTCGACTGCCTGCAGCAGATAGCCGGCACACTCGCTGACCGTCAGCTGCTCTTCATCGAAAAGTCGCTGCGGACGCTTCTGGCAGTTGTCAACAATCTCGCCCGTAGCCTTCAACCGATAGACGTGGTTAGTGCCCAGCGTGACGAACACCACTCGCGGAAGCTCGTCATCAGTCAGCGTTGGCAGCAGCCGCTCGATGGTATGCAGCACGCTGACGGGATTATACATCGTGCCATAGGGGTTGACTACCGCCTGAAACTTCTCTTCGACAAAGCGCTGACCGATGCTGTCGGCAAAGCAAGAGCCTACGAACAGCATCCGTTCCAGCGGTTCAATCAGAAAACGCGGCTTCGGAATGTCGACTATGGTTCTGAACTCCATCATCACTCATCACCCTAAACGCGCCCATCAGCTTCTGCTGATTTGCAGTCCTTTCTCCGACAAGGTCATATCCACAAAGCGGGCATTGGCATGCTGGCGCTGTGCGTTCAGCGTCTGCTTGATGCGGACAGCAGCTTCGGGGTCCTTGGCCACCATGTAGAGATAGCCGCCACCGCCAGCACCAGGCAACTTATAGCCCAGGCAAAGGTCGTCGACCAAGTCCGTAAGCTGGCGCACAGACGCCGGATTAGTGCCACTGTCGATGAGCTGGTTCTGCTGCCACGTGGTGCCCACCAGGCGACCCATGAGCTGGAAGTCCTGTCGCTGAATGGCCTCATACATGTTCATGGCATGCTCCTTCATCTGGCGCAGAATCTGCAACTCGTCGCGATTGTTGAGGAACATGCGTCGCACGATTTCGGCCAGGATATGCTTGGCCGTCCGAGTGATGCCTGTATAATATAATAGGTGGCACTGCCGATATTCCGATTGCGTATAGAGATCGCCCGGCAACCAGCGCACGATGGGGTTCTGCGCAAAGCCGCGCTCCGTCTGGAGCAGCTTTGCCCCGCTAAGCACGCCGCCAAACTGGTCTTGCCATCCGCCGCCGGTGGTGAGCAGCTGCTCGAGCACCAGCGTACGCTTGCCTATCTCGTTCTTGTCCCATGCCAGCGAGCAGAAATCGCTGACGGCCCCCAGCACCGTAGAGGCCAGAATGCTGCTCGTACCCAGTCCGCTGCCTGCGGGAATCGCCGAGAGCATGGTCATTTCGATGCCACAGCCGAAGGCTTCCAACTGTGAGCGCAGCGACGGATACTGCTCTGCCGAGAACTCCGGCAGGAAACCGGCCAGCGCAAGTGCGGCCTTGGGAATGCTGAAAGGCGAACCCACCTTGTTATATTGTGCCAGTTCATCATAGGTCTCAATCACCTCCGATGCCCCCAAGTCGATGCTGCGCAATATGATGTGCGGCTCACGACAGGGCTTTACGTATGCCTGCAGCGGCGGCTGCCCGTTCAGTTCGATGGCAATGTTCACCACGCTGCCTCCTTCAAGCAGGCAATAAGGCGGGGTGTCGGTCCATCCGCCAGCCAGATCGATGCGCACCGGCGAGCGAGCCCACACGATTTGGTCCTGATAGGCTGATAGTCGGGGAGACTGTTTGTCTGCCAACGCCATCTCGGTGAGTCCGTCGCGCAACAGGCCGAAGGCTTTGTTGCTGTCGCCACGGAACATCGCATCGTGAATGCGCGTCATGAGTGGGGCGTCGTCGAGTAGCGCTTCGGGCATGGGAATGCTGAAGCGGCGGAACTGTTCAGCCGCATCGTCGAGGTCGAGCTGATAGAACACGCTGTGCTCCCAGTTGCGGGCCAGCGCCGGGAAGTTCTCGTTGCGGAACTGTCGACGCTGTTCAAACAGACGGTCGAGTCGTGCTTCGCTCGAAATTTCCTCTGCACTGAGCAGCCTGCAGGCGTCGGGCAGATGGCGGTTCATGAGATAAGCCTCCATCTCGCTGAGCTCGAGCACCGGGAACTGCTTGCGCTGCTGCTCTTCGCCGGCGAAACGGTCGTCGATATGGTAGAGGCGCACGGCATATTGGCTGTCGCCGATGGGAACGATATCGACACACTGCCCGGGTTGCAGCGTCAGTTGCCAGTCGTTCTGGGGTACTCCCGTCACGATATGATCGCGCGACAAGCTCCAGTGCGGGCCAATATAGCTATTCTCAACCCACACGTTCGTGTTAGCAGAAGTAAACTGGTATTTGGTTACAGCATTCTGTACGAAAATGCTGGGATGCGGTTTGCGGTCGTGATGCATGATTTCGCGCTGGTCGTTCACCAAGTTCTGAACGGCAAGGGTCGACGAAATCATTTCGCGCGAAGTGCCGAAATGGTAGAACTCGCCGCCCGGCAACGGCAGGATAGCAACGGAAAGTGTTCGCAGTTCCGGGTCGTCAATCACCGGATTCGTGCCCAGCGTGCAGCCAAACTCGCTATAGAGGTCGTAGTTCTTCAGTTTACCTCCTTCAGTGCTTCGCTTCATCAGCAGGCTTACGGCCCGGTCGCTCAGCAGCCACACGCCAATGTCGGTAAGATAATAGTGTTGCTTCTGCAGTTCTGCCAGTTGCTCCACGCTGGGCTTCTGCAGCATCTGCTTCAGCACCTGTGGCGAACGGCGGTCGCTCACGAACACCCCGTGGTCTTTGGCTATTGAAGCATCGAGCCACAAGCCGTAGCACACCACATCAGCTTCAGGAATAGGCCCTAATGGTTGCGTGGCCCTTACCAGCACATCGCCGCTGACGATCATCGTGTGAAGACTGTCGGGGGCAACCTGCATGATGCGCTCGTAGAGTGGCAGCTGCAACGACAGCAGGTCTTGCGACAGGCGCTGTCCGCGCTCCCAACGGAACACGGGGATAGGTGTCAGAATCTTGCCCGACGGCGCGTAGGAAGGCAACCGCCGGCTCTGTCCGCCTGCATGTAGCAGGATGCGCTTCTCAGCGGCCAGCCAGTCGGCAAAGGAGCACGAGGCTCCGCACTCGCCGTAGGCCTCCTGCAGCAGCCACGTTGTGCCGCCTCCACTTCCTATACGCTGTCCCTCCGGGTCGCAAGTACAGAAATACTCACTTGTCGGCAGTTCCGTTATCTCGTGAAACACGCATCCCCCGTTGGCACTTTTCCTGACCAGATTGGGAGGCAAAGACAATAGTTTCTTCATGACATCTATCGTTAGCAATCGTTTTTGGGGATTGTGGCTACTGCCGTTTGCGGCGCACCACCTCGAAAGCGACGACGGCAACCAACAGCAGCAACAGCACACCGAGCGCCGTCCATGCAATCGTTTCGGTAGTCTTCACTGATTTGGGGAAGAAAGCCAACTCCACCTTGTGCTGACCCGGCTCCACCTTCAGGGCACGCAAAACATAGTTGACGCGACCCAGCTCTGCCGGTTTACCGTCGACGGTAGCCGTCCATCCAGGATAGTAGATTTCCGAGAACACGAGCACACCGCCCTTCGCGCTCTTCACGTCGTAGGTCAGCAGGTTGGCATCATAGCTGGTGATGACGGCCGTGCTGGTAGAGTCCTGCTCAACGCTTTCGCCCAGCACACTGCTGAATTTCTCGTCGGCAACAGCCTCATGGCGCAGCGACAGACGGCCTATGGCATCAATCTCTTCGTTGGCATTCTTCACAAACTTCACATGGTCCACGAACCAGGCGTTGCCAAAGGCACCAGGATTCTGCACAGCCATCGGCTGCTGGTTCTGTCCGCGCACGATGACATACTTCGTGTTGAGCATGTTCAGCACGGGTATCAGGCTGTCTGTAGGATAAACCGAGAGGTCGTAGCCCAGTTTGGGCACGGCCTGCTCCACCGTAGCCGCCTCGCGCATCAGGTAAGCATCAATCAGCTCCTGATAGCGGCGCAGCTTAGCTGCATGATAACCGCCTATGGACTTATGGTAATAGGAAGTGCTATTGTCATTGAACACCATGCCGAGGCCCTCCGACACATTGAGCACACGGTAGTCGAGCGCCTTGTCCTGCAATATCTGCTGGTCGGCAAGCGTCTGCGGCTGAGCAGTCTCGCGCTCCGACTTCGGCACGAACATCTCGTCATTCAGGTAGCGTTTGTTCACCTGCCACAGGTCTACCAGACAGAGCACGAACAAAGCAGCCACGAGATAGGGAGCCTGCAGCTTGCGCGCCTTGTAGAAAAGCAACAGCAGCGTGCCCACGACAATGATGATGAACGAGCGCCAGCAGTCGGCAGTGAAGATCGACTTGCGAACATCCTGCAGGTTCTGCATGAAAGCCCCTGCCTGGCTGCCCATCATCTCGTTGAACTGGTTCATCTCCGTGCTCGTCGTAAAGTTGAAGAACACCGAAGGCATCAGCGCGAAAAGCAGACACACGCCGCCCGTCACGGCAAAGCTGGCATACACATACTTGATTTTCTGCGTCAGCACCTGAGGCTCTTCTACAATCTGCTTCAGCGTCAGCATGGCCAGCAACGGAATGCAGAACTCAGCAATGACGAGGATTGACTCCACCGTGCGGAACTTGGCATACATCGGCACGTAGTCGATGAAGATATTCGAGAACCACATCAGGTTCTGCCCCCAGGCCAGCAGAATGCTGAGTACGGTGGCCGCCAGCAGCGCCCACTTCAGCGGCGAGCGCACAATGAACAGTCCCAGAATGAAGAGCATCAGCACGAAAGCGCCCACATAGACGGGGCCGCTCGTGCCAGGCTGCTGGCGGTCGAGCGTCGACTCGTTCCAGTACTGCGGCATCTGGTTGTAGATGTAAGAATAAGGAATCTGCTGTCCGTTGGCATTGAGGAAGTGGCTGTTGCCCTCCTTCTGCCCTACCGAGGTAGCGCCAAGCACGCGGTCAGAAGCCCCGCCCTTCACGTTGGGCACCAGCAACGACCAGGTTTCCCCGATGCCGTAGCTATAGCCCGTGATGTAGTCGCGGTCAAGTCCGCTCGAAGTCTGGTTCTCCGACTGCTCCTTCACCAGTTCGCTCTTGCCGCGCATCGACTCTTTCGAGTACTCCCACGTGTGGTAGAGGTTCGACAGGTTGACCAGCAGACCTATCAATCCGCCGACGATGCATACGCCCGTCGCCTTCAGCCAGTGGGCCAGCTGCTTTTTGCGGATGGCATCTGCCAGCCAAGCCAGCGCCATGAAGAAGATAATGAACAGATAGTAGTAGGTCATCTGCACATGGTTGGCACTCACTTCGAGCGCTGCGAAGAGGGCTGTCACGAAAAGACCTTTCATGTATTTCCCCCGATATGCCAGCACCACGCCCGCAATGAGTGGCGGCAGATAGGCCAAGGCAATCACCTTCCAGATATGTCCCGCTGCAATGATGATGAGGAAGTAGGTGCTGAAGGCCCATATCACAGAGCCCAGCGCCGCCAGATGCTGACGGAAGTCGAAGGCACGCAGCAGGATATAGAAGCCCAGCAGATAGACGAACAGCAGCCACACGTTCTCCGGCAGCCATAGGTGGTAGGCATTCTCCACCTTCCCAAGCGCTTTGGTCGTATCGTAAGTAGGCGTCAGCTGGTAGGTAGGCATACCCGAGAAGAGCGAGTTGGTCCATCGCGGCCGCTCACCATCGTGACGGTCCATATAGTCAAGGATTTCCTGCCCTGCTCCCACGCCGGCCGAAGAGTCGTGCCGATAGAGAATGCGTCCCTCGAAGTCGGCAGGGAAGAAATAGGCAAACGACAAAATAACAAAAAGCAGCACTGCCACCACGTCTGGCAGGCATCGTTTCAATGTGTTCATAACTTGCAAGTGTTTATATTTTGGGTGCAAAGATACGATATAAATCTGAGATAGTGAAAGGAAAAGCAAAGAAAAAATAGGTTTTCGTCTGCATTAGGCAGCCTATGCAGCAGAAAGCCGCGACCTCCAATAACGACGAGAACCGGAACTGCACCCTTGCAATTCCGGTTCTCGCTTTTTGTCGTTGGCCATGCTCACGCTCGGCTGAAGGCCGGTCGTTTCAGTCCCAGTCGCCTTGCGTTCAGCACCCGCGATGTCCCTTGGGGAATGCGCGGATAGCACGTACCTTTCTTCCCGTTCAGGTATATCTGCTGATAGCCCAGTTCCTGCTCACTTCTCACCAGCACGCTGTCGTCGAGATAGCCGCAAATCCTGTAAGCATGGTTATGGTCTTTCTTCACCACCAAATAGTCGCGCGCTATGATCACGTCGTGGTTATAGAACATCTCCCACTCATTGAAGCGCGGACTGACGCTGCCCGTCGAGCAGCGCAGCTTCCAGCAACTGGCATCCTTGCTTCCATGCTCGTGCGACATACCAACCTCTACCCCAGCAATCCGCTGGAAGTCGGGAGGCGACTCATAGTACGAATTGCCCACCGGGTCCCAACATCCGCTGCACACCTGGTAGTCTGCCATGTCAATCATGCCGAAGAAATATTCGCCACTCCACATCACGTTGCCATAGAGCATAATGTTCAGGTCCTGTCCTTTCTTGTCTATCACGGTGGTCACGTCCACCATTCGCCCGGCATCCTGCGCACTACTGCTCCTGTATATTCCGAGTGCGAAGAAGCCCGTGCTCTTCTCCAGGCGCTCTATCCGCCGGAAGCGAGCCGGACAAGTCACCCTGCCGTTTCTCATCACGCCGTATCTTCCGTTCTGCATGAAGATTTCCAGGCCCGTGTGCCGCTCGCCTCGCCGTTTGATGCGCACCATCTCCAGATTCGCCAGCGTCCGGTCGTCATCCTCGTCCTGCACCACCAGGCCGCGCACCACGTCCGTCTCTCCCTTTCCCGTAGCCTTTCCCAGGAACATCCGTTCCCAGTCTCTGCTGTCCGTTGGCAGGCCGAACGTCTGGTAGAGTCCCACCTGGTCGAGTATCGTCACGTGCGGTTTCCCTTTGCTCACACGCATTCCGCGTCCCACCTGCTGCAGGTATTTCGACAGCGACAGCGTGGGCCGAGCCAGCTGGATGAACTCCACCTCCGGCACGTCAAAACCCTCGCCGAAGATGTCTACATTCACCAGCACGTCTATCTTCGTTTCCTCGTCCTGGCCTCTGTATGCCTCCACCAGCCGCTCCCGCTCCTTCGCAGGCGTCTTCGAGTCTATCACCGCACAGCTTACTCCCTGCTCCCGGTAGTACTTCGCGATGTGCTCGGCATGCCGCCGGTTGATGGCATACACGATGCCCTTCTTCCCCAAAGCAAACTGCCGGTAGGTCTCGTAAAGATGCACGATGCTCTCCGGAACGTCCAGCACCGTCGCCATCTCCGTCTCCTGATAGTCGCCCGCCGAGCGCTTCTTCAGCAGCCGCACCTGCCGCACCATCCGGCTGTCAGGGCGTGCCGACACATACTCGAAGTCGCTCAGCCAGCCCTTATCGATGAACTCCTGTATCGGCCAAGACTGCAGCAGCACGTCGAACAGGTCCGTGAAGCCGTCGCCGCCCAGTCGGCAGGGGGTCGCCGTCAGCCCAAGGAACTTCGCCTTCGGCCAGCGTTCCCACAGCATCCGGTAGGTCTTTGCCAGCGCGTGGTGGGCCTCGTCTATCACCACCAGC
>CACXYH010000015.1 GCA_902771785.1 uncultured Prevotellaceae bacterium | reverse complement strand
GAGCGTGTGCAGCCATAAATCTTTACAAACACCCCTCTGAGAATGGACGAAAACGCACGAAGGAAGCCTTCAGTTCAGAATTTTCGATTCTCGCGAGGGGTTATTTCCGCCTTTTGCCCAAGCTGCAAGCAGCACTCAGCCGAAACGACAGGCACCCCCCACCGCCCCGATTGGCAGGACTAACCAAAGGGATTCACGGGACTAATCGGGTCGATTCAGCCGACTAATCGAGGCGATTCATCCGACTAATCAGGGCGATTCAGCCGACTAATCGGCGCGATGAACAGGGCTTATCGGCGCGATGAACGGCACTCATCGGCGTGATGAACGGCACATCAAGGGCCTCGAAACGGCACATCGAGGGCTTCGAAACGGCACTTCGTCACCCTCGAGACGGCAGTTCGTCACCCTCGAGACGGCACTTCGTCACCCTCGAGCCGGCACTTCGTCACCCTCGAAACGGCACTTCGTCACCCTCGAGCCGGCAGTTCGTCACCCTCGAGACGGCAGTTCGTCACCCTCGAGACGGCAGTTCGTCACCCTCGAGACGGCAGTTCGCGAGCCGACAACCCACGAATCCCCTCCCCTTGAAGGGAGGGGATTAGCTAAGCGAAGGTGCTCTTGAGGCTAAACTGGGCCGAGCGATTCGCTCGAAACGGCACTTCGTCACCCTCGAGACGGCAGCTCGCGAGCCGACAACCCACGATTCCCCTCCCTTCAAGGGGAGGGGTTAGGGGTGGGGTCTCTACCTCCTCATGCACAACAACAATACAGACCCCACCCCAGCCCCTCCCCTTGAAGGGAGGGGATTAGCTAAGCGAAGGTGCTCTTGAGGCTAAACTGGGACGAGCGAAAGGGAGGGGAATCCCTAAACAAGGGCATTTTCGAGGCTAAACTGGGCCAGAAAGATTCACTCGAAACGGCAGTTCGTCACCCTCGAGCCGGCAGCTCGCGAGCCGACAGCCCACGAATCCCCTCCCCTTGAAGGGAGGGGATTTGCTTAGCGAAGGGCATTTTTGAGGCTATACAGAACCGAAAGATTCGCTCGAAAAAAAAGCATTCCAGCCCCCAAAACGGCACAAAAGAGGCGCTTTGTGCAATAAAAATCGCAACAAAGCGCCCCGTTTTGAGAGCCGAAAGCCGCAAAAACGGCCCGTTTCTGACTTTTTAGCCCCTATTCTGCCACCCAGAATTTTGGCAATAAATCTTTACATTCGAACCACTATCCAGCCGTCCTTCTATTTCGAAGTCAGGCTGAGCGTGGCCTGCTGCAGACCGTCTGACGCGCACTTCACGACGATGGCCGAGGGCGAAGTGCTGCTTTGGACGAGCACCTGAGCCAGGCCGTTGAAGGCAGGAATGCTGAACTCGCGGCAGTTGCGAGCCTTCGGATGGTCCTCGCCCAAGTAGGCTGGGTCGCCGTTGCCAGCACCCAAGATGCGGGCATCGCCCTCAAGGCGGATAGTAATCGTAGGACAAGCATCGGGCACAAGGCGGCCTTTCGCGTCCTGCACCTCGAGGCTGACGACGGCTACGTCGCGCCCGTCGGCAGCAATCGTCTGTCGGTCGGCCTTCACGGCGAGGCGCGAAGCCGGCTTCGTGGTCTCGATGGTCTGCGTCAGCAGGCGCTTTCCGTTCTTATAGCCTGTGGCCACGACCTTGCCGGGCTTGTAGACGGCCTTCCACTTCAGGTGTCCGTTCTTGGGCATCTTCTGCCGTCCCAGCTTCTTGCCGTTGACGGTCAGCTCCACTTCGTCGCAGTTGCTGTAGGCCCACAAGTCGATCTCCTCGCCCTCATGGCCTGCAAGGTTCCAGTGGGGGAAGACGTGGAGCGTGGGCTCATCGGTCCACCACGACTTCAGATACCAGGCCTCATCTTTCCAGAAGCCGCAGTAGTCCAGGATGCCGAACTCTGAGTCGTGGGCCGGATAGCCCAGCGGATTGGGCTCGCCCCGATAGTCGAAGCCCGTCCAATAGAAGAGTCCTGCTGCCCAGGGGCGCTCGGCATAGAACTTCCATCCGCGCTCAATGCGGTTCAGCGTGCCGTCCTTGTCGGCACTCAGGTTCATCGAGGGCATACGCTCCTTCGTAGCTACGTCGAAGTAGACGCCACGCGTGCCGCAGCCGGTGGTCTCCTCGGTTCCCACGATCTTCCACGTGGGGTTCTGCTTCTTGCGGTTGTCGACGTCGTTCTGCAGGATATAGTTGAAGCCCACCACGTCGAGGCCCTTGATCATCTCGCCGCCGCCGGCGTTGGCAATCGTGCTGTGGCGAGTGGGGTCGAGCTGGCGCGTATAGGCACGCATGGCCTCAGCCACGCGGCGCCCCTGAACGGTATTCTCCATGCCCCACTCCTCGTTGCCGTCGCTCCAGAGGATGACGCTGGGGTGGTTGCGGTCGCGCTTGATCATGTTCTCCAGCAGGCGCAGGTGCTCCTGGTTGATGCCCGACAGGCGGTTCTCGTCGATGACGAGCATTCCTTCGCGGTCGCAGATGTCGAGCAAGGCAGGCGTCATGG
The DNA here is from genome assembly GCA_902771785.1 of uncultured Prevotellaceae bacterium. Taxonomy (GTDB): domain Bacteria; phylum Bacteroidota; class Bacteroidia; order Bacteroidales; family Bacteroidaceae; genus Prevotella. Next base: position 37,581 of record CACXYH010000015.1, on the reverse strand, counting down.
GGTTGTGCGAGGCACGATAGGCGTTGCAGCCGAAGGCTTTGAGCTGGCGTATGCGCCACAGCTGCAGCGCATCAGGAATGGCGGCTCCCACGCCCGCATGGTCTTGGTGCATGTTGACGCCCTTCAGCTTCAGCGGCTGGCCGTTGAGCAGGAAGCCGCGCTGGGCGTCGAACTCCACCTGGCGCAAGCCCGTCGTGGTCTCATAGACGTCGGTCACCCGTCCGCCTACCGTCACCGTCGTCTCTACCTTATATAAATAGGGGTCGGTAGTGCTCCACAGATGGGGATTCTGCAACGACAGCTGCTGACGGCAGCTGAGCGTCTGCTTGGGCTGCAGCGTGAGCGTCGAGGCCGACGTGCGGCCCACCTCGCGGCCCTCGCCGTCGAGCAGCCGCTGCGACACCTGGGCCGTCTGAGGCTCAAGCGAGTGGTTGTTCACCTCGGTCTCCACGTGGATGGTGGCCTGGGTGTAGGGCTGCTGCAGGTCGGCATAGACGAAAGTGCCGAAGGGAGCCACGCTGACGGCAGCCGACTTGAGTAGCCAGGCGTCGCGATAGATGCCGGCGCCCTCGTAGAACCACCCCTCTTCAAGCGTAGCGTCGGCACGCACGCAGATGAGGTTGTCGCCGCCATAGTTCACGTACTCCGTCACGTCGTAGACCTGAGTGGCGTAGCCGCTGGGCTCCGTGCCCATGTAGAAGCCGTTGAACCAGACGCGCGCGTCGCGGAAGATGCCGTCGAAGCGCAGGGCGATGTGCTTGCCCAGGTCGCTCGCAGGAATGCTGATGGTCTTACGATACCAGCCGACGCTCGTCTCTGGATACTTGTAGCCCACGGTCTTGTAGCCGTGCGAGTGGCTGGCAACGGCAGCATAGGGAAGCGTCGCAACCCAGTCGTGGGGCACGCTCACCTCCTGCCAGCCGGCATCGTTGAACTTCTGGGAGTAGGGACCTTCGTTGTGAATAGAGTTGGCCTTCGTCAGGTAGTTGAAGTACTCTGTGCCGCAGCCAAAGTCCTTCTTCGGATCGCCAGCATGCCCAAAAGCAAACTTCCATCCCTCGTCGAGTCGGATGGCCTCACGAACACTTGTCTGGGCTTTAGCCCCAAGCGTTAGCATCAGGAGTGCTAACAAAAGTAGTAGTTTTCTCATTGTCGGTTTTAGTTTCTCTGCCTTTTGCTTGCAAAGTTACAGATAATAATCGTAACTGACAAGAAAAAGAAAAACAATTACTATTTTGGCACGCATAGTCGTGCTATGTCGAGAAGTATTTGTATCTTTGCACCCCGTAAGAGCAACATAACGATAACTATGGATAAGAGACAACAGACGGCGCCGGACATCACGGCAAACAAAGCAAGACACAGGATACTATTCGTCTGCCACGGGAACATCTGCAGAAGTCCGATGGCAGAGTTCATCATGAAAGACTTGGTGAAGAAGGCAGGGCTGGAGGACAGCTTCTACATCGAGTCGGCAGCCACCTCGACGGAGGAGATCGGCAACAGCGTCTATCCCCCAGCCCGCAGGAAGCTGGCAGAGCACGGCATCGGCTGTGCGGGCAAGACGGCTCGACAGATGACGCGCTCAGACTACGACCGCTTCGACCTGCTCATAGGCATGGACTCATGGAACATCCGCAACATGCGAAACATCTGCGGCGGCGACCCAGAAGGGAAGATCGCGATGCTGATGGACTTCACCCGTCGGCCTGGCGACGTGGCCGACCCTTGGTACACCGGCAATTTCGACGCCACATGGCACGATGTGCTGGAAGGATGCCAGGCACTATTAGCCAGATTTGCGAAGTAGGCATTCGTATTAACCATTTTTTAGGCTAAAAGTGTTGCTTTTTCAGCAATTTGCTGTACCTTTGCAACCAATAACTGAAAACTAAGCCGATGGAAACGAGAGTGCTACATGAGATTACTCCCCTGGGCGAACACGACTTCATGTATGTGGCCGACCGACACAAGAAGGAGTTTACCTACCCCATTCACCAACACGAGATATTCGAGCTGAACTTCGTAGAGAACGGAGCGGGCTGCCGAAGGGTGGTGGGCGACAGCCGTGAGACCATCGGCGACTTCGACCTGGTGCTCATCACCAGCCCTGAGCTGGAACATGTGTGGGAGCAGGGCAACTGCACCAGCAACGATATCCACGAAATCACGGTACAGTTCTACATCGACTTCGAAAGCCCCACATCGCCCTTCCAGACCAATCCCTTCATGTCCATCTACCACATGCTGATACGGGCCAAGCACGGACTGGCCTTCCCCATGCGCGCCATCATGAACGTCTATCAACGCCTCACCCGACTGGCTACGATCGACGAGGGCTTCCTGGCGGTGCAAGAGCTGTTCGGCATTCTCTATGAGCTGTCGAAAGCCGACGAGGCACGCGAGCTCTCGTCGTCGGCCTTTGCCAAGGTGAGCGCAGAGAGCGACTCGCGGCGCGTGCTCAAGGTGAAGAACCACATCAACGAGCACTACATGGACGAGCTGCGACTGCAGCAGCTGAGCGACCTGGTGGGAATGACGGCGAGTGCCTTCAGCCGCTTCTTCAAGCTGCACACGGGCAAGAACCTCAACGAGTATATCGTCGACGTGCGACTGGGCCACGCAGCCCGGCAACTGGTAGACACGACCAACTCGGTTGCCGAAATATGCTACAGCTGCGGCTTCAACACCCTGAGCAACTTCAACCGCCTCTTCAAGAAGCGCAAGGGGCTCAGCCCCACGGAGTTTCGCGAGAAGTACTGCAAGACGAAAGTGATTGTGTAAGAGATAAGAGATATGAGATAAGAGATAAGAGATATGAGATAAGAGATATGAGATAAACTATATGAAAAAGATTACTACTATGCTAATGATGGCAGCAATGCTGCTGACGGGCTGCGCACAGAAAGCTGCCCAAGAGACCGACGGGTTTGTGAAACGAGAAGGAGCGGGCTTCACGCTCAACGGCAAGGAGTATCGCTACGTGGGAACCAACTTCTGGTATGGGGCCATCCTGGCCTCTGAGGGACAGGGAGGCGACCGTCAGCGGCTGAGCCGCGAGCTCGACAAGCTGCACGAGCTGGGACTGGACAACCTGCGCATACTCGTGGGCAGCGACGGTGTGCGAGGCGTGAAGACGAAAGTGGAGCCTACGCTGCAGGAAGCACCTGGCGTCTACAACGACACCATCCTGGCAGGCCTCGACTATCTGCTGCAGGAGATGGGCGAACGGGGCATGAAGGCCGTGCTCTACCTGAACAACTCGTGGGAATGGAGCGGCGGCTACGGCTTCTACCTGGAGCAGGCCGGCGCCGGCAAACAGCCACGACCCGACGAAGCAGGCTATCAGGTGTTCATGAAGGCCATGAGCCAGTATGCCACCAACGAAGAGGCCCACAAGCTGTTCCTGCAATACGTGCGCGACATCATCGGCCGCACCAACCGCTATACCAACCGCCCCTACGCCGAAGACCCCGCCATCATGTCGTGGCAGATCGGCAACGAGCCGCGCGCCTTCAGCGACGAGGCCAAGGAGCCCTTTGCACAATGGCTCAGCGAAGCCTCGAAGACCATTCGCGAGCTCGACCCCAACCACCTCATCAGCATCGGCTCGGAGGGCATCTGGGGCTGCGAGATGGACCCCGCACTCTACGAGAAGATATGCGCCGACCCCAACATCGACTATATGAACGCCCACGTGTGGCCCTACAACTGGAACTGGGCCAAGCGGGACTCGCTGGTGGAGAACATCGAGCGGGCCTGCCAGAACACGGCCGACTACATCAAGCAGCACACGGAGATTGCACAGCGGCTGCAGAAACCGCTGGTCATCGAGGAGTTCGGCTATCCGCGCGACGGCTTTATCTTTGAGCCAGGCTCGGCTACGCAGGGACGCGACCGCTACTACGACTTCATCTTCTCGCTCATCAAGAGCGAACCCATGGTCTACGGATGCAACTTCTGGGGATGGGGCGGCGAAGCACGTCCAACCCACGAGCAATGGCAGGTGGGCGACGACTATTGCGGCGACCCCGCACAGGAGGCCCAAGGACTGAACTCGGTCTTCGACTGCGACACGACAACCATCGGCATCATCAAGAAGTACAATAAGCAATGAAGCGCACGATTCTTTCTGCCCTCCTGATGCTGCTCACGGGAATGACAGCCCAGGCCGATGAGTTTGAGAAGGCTACCGAGGCCATCACAAACATGGGCGTGGGCTGGAACCTGGGCAACACGCTCGACTCGCACAACGGCGAGCGCGTGGCCGACCCCACGAAGAGCGAGACCATGTGGGGACAGCCCGTCACCACAGCTGCGCTGATGCAGATGATGAAGAGAGCCGGCTTCGGCACCATCCGCGTGCCCGTGACGTGGTATCCACACATGGACAGCAACGGAAAGGTGGACGAGGCCTGGATGAAGCGCGTACACGAGGTGGTGGACTACGTCATCGGACAGGGCATGTACTGTCTGCTCAACCTGCATCACGACACGGGAGAAGACAGCGACAGCCACCAGTCGTGGCTGAAGGCCGACATGGATGCATACAACAACGTGAAGGCAAAGTACGAATACCTCTGGCGGCAGATAGCCACGGAGTTTCGCGACTACGACGAGCATCTGCTCTTCGAGAGCTACAACGAGATGCTCGACACCTACAACTCCTGGTGCTTTGCCACCTTCGGAGCCCCCAGCTACAACGCCACGAAAGCTGCCTCGGCCTATGAGGCCATCAACAACTACGCCCAGACGTTTGTCGACGTGGTCAGAAGCACCGGCGGCAACAACGCCCAGCGCAACCTTGTGGTGAACACCTACGGGGCCTGCAACGGCGTGGGCACCTGGAACAATCATCTGCAAGACCCGCTGAAACAGATGAAACTGCCCGCCGACGAGGCCGAAGGACACCTGCTGTTCCAGATACATGCCTACCCCAACATCAGCAACCTGGCCGGTGCCAAGCGCGAGGTGACACAGATGATTGCCGACCTCAAGCAGTATCTCGTGGCCAAGGGCGCACCCGTCATCATCGGCGAATGGGGCACCAGCGACACAGGAAGCGACTATCAGAACAACCGCGCCAACCTGCTGGACTTTTCGCGCTACATGGTGCAGGCCACCAAGCAAAACGGCATGGCCACCATCAAGTGGATGGGCATCTCCGACGGCATCAGCCGCTCGCTGCCCGCCTTCAGCGAGCCCGACCTGGCCGAAGCCATCGTCAAGGGCTACCACGGCGACGACTTCCAGGGCTTCTTCCCCACAGAGGACGACTACGAGATGGTGTTCACCGTCAACTACAGCGGCTCGTGGCAGGAGATGAACCTCTATAACGGCACGCTCCGCGTGAGCGACTATTCGGGCATACGCCTGGAGCTGGGCCAGACGCCACCCGCCGGCGCCCTCTCTGCCAAGTTCTATGGTGCCACCACCAGCGGCACGCAGGCCATCACAGCTGCCAACACGCTCATCAAGCTGCCCTCTAACTACGGCACCACGCTACAGCGCGTCACGCTGCAGTACAACCGCTCGACCAGCTATTCGACCACCATCAAGCGCATAGCCCTCATCAGGAAAGACGGCACAGAGACCGAGGTGAACCCCACCGTGTTCTGGGGATGCACGCTCACCGTCGACTCGAAGCTCAAGCCGTCGGGCATCGAGCAGACCACCGCCAACACGCAGCAAGCCGACAACCGCATCTACACCCTCACAGGACAGCAGCTATCCGCTACGCCGCGCCGAGGCATCTACATTCGCAACGGCCGCAAGCTGCTGGTGAAGTAGAAATAAAAAAATCCCCTTCCTCGATTGAGGGATGGGATTTTGCTTTTTGCCTACCAAACCATCATTTCGGAGCTTTCGCATAGATGCTCTCCAGCGTATAGCTTTCGTCGTCGCTGGTAGCTGCCTGAATCATGGTCTTCACCAGCGACTCGGCATTGTTCAGATAGGTGCCGTCGCTGTGGTCGAAGTAGCCGTGATGCTCGTTGCCACCGCCCGGGACGTTGTTGTCCCAGATGCAAAGGGGCATGTTATAGGTGTGGGCAGCGCGGCACACATACTCCAGATAGTAGTTGCGGAACAGGTTCGAACGTTCGTTCGTGTGCATCACGCAGCCATATTCGCCAATGTAGACGGGTACGCCCTTGGCAATGAACTTATCGTGCAGCTTCTTGAACACGTCTTTCACATGGTCTTCGTTGCTACCAGGGTCTGCCTTACCGGCGGCAGCGGTGTGCCCCCACTCGCTGTAGCCTCCATTCTTATACTTAGAGTTGTTGTTCTCCTCATAAGGTGAGAGGGTGTAGTTGCTGGGGTCGTAGAAGTGTACGCTCACCATCAGCCGGTTGGCTGGGTCGGTAGGCAATACGAAATCGTTGATGAGTACAAACGTCGGGCTGGCTGCATAGCCGGGAACGCCTATCCAGCGCGTGGCGTTGTTGCCGCCCGTGGCGCGGATGGTGTTCACCACCAGCTGGTTCCACTCGTTGAGCGTCCTGTACTGCTTACCTCCGTCAGTACGGTTGTCGCCCCATCCCCATTGGCCGTCCTGAAGCTCGTTGAACGTCTCGAAGAAGAGGAAGTCGCCCTTGTCGTTGAAGGCCTCGGCAATCTGCTTCCACGTAGCCTCGATGCGCGTCTTGATAGCGTCGTTGGTGGCGCTATTGGTGGCAGCGCCCTTGATGTCGAGCCAATACTCGTCGTGGTGCAGGTTCAGAATGACGTTCAGTCCTGCCTGTCCGGCCCACTCCACATTCTGCTTCACCTCAGCCATGTAGGCAGGCTCAATGGCCCACGTCTCCGTGTTCTGGTAGTTACCCCAGGTGACGCCCATGCGCACGGTGCTGGCACCCGCAGCTTTCAGGTTCTTGTAGAGCTGCTGCGTGGGCGTCGCGTTGTCCCAATAGCCCCATTGCGGATGCTTGCCGTCCTCGCCTGAGCTCGTGTCGAAGTGGTTGCCCAGGTTCCATCCCCAGCCCAGTCGCTTCACGAGACCGGCAATGCTGTTGTCGGCCTTGCCCTTCGTAGTGAAGTTCAAGATGAAAGCGGATGCCGACGATGCCTCGTCGCTACTGGCTACGATGCTGCCAGCGGGCACATTGAGCACGTAGCTCGTGCCTTCCTCTAAAGAAAGCGGAATGCGGACGACCGTAGCGTTGCGGGCGTCGCGCGTAGCTGTGACGGTCACTCCATTGAGCGTGATGGCTGCGCGGGCCGACACCTTCACCGCCATGTTGTAAGCCAGTTCTACCGAGTTGACCGAAGCATCGACCTCGGCCCCCTCGTCGATGCTCTGTGTCTTCAGCAGTACGTTGACGCCAGAGGGTGAGTCATCGTCGTCGCCACAGCCGATCAGCGTAACCGATGCCAGGAGCACCGAAAGGAAAAGAAAATATTTCTTCATGTTCATATTAATGATTTGTGATAGTAATTACAGCCTGCAAAAGTAACGAAAAAAGCTGAAACCTGCAATTCCTTTATAGTTATTTAATGGTTGGGAGAGCAGCGCAGAGCCTACCATCAGCAAAGTCTTTATTTCAGCGCCGGAAGCTGTTCGCGAGTGATGACGTTTGCGTTGCTCATGGCGCTCTTCCACCAATCGTCGCTGCACATCGTGTCGGTGGAACCTTGGCTTCCCTGATACCAAACCATGAAGTGGCTCCACTTGGCACCGGCCGTCCAGCAGTCGCCGATGTTGCCTTGCTCCTTGCGGGTTTTGTTGACCGTGCCGTAGCCGCACTCACCGAGGACTACCATCTTGTTGGGGTAGGCGGCCTGGATTTCGCGGAACTCCTGAGCGTTCTGCGCGGCATTGCAGCCATAGAGGTCGCGGGCGACGATGTCGACATAGGCATCGCCGGGATACCAGTCGGTGTCCTGACGATACTGCGCGCTGTTGCCATTGAAGTTTTGCGTGGTCCATATCCAAATCAGGTTGTCGACGCCCTTCTGCTGGAAGTAGTCGTACATGGTGGTCCAGAGGCGTTTATAGACCTCTGCCCCATCATAGCCCCACCAGAACCACGACTTGGTCCAGTCGGCCTGCTGCTTGGCGGTAGCGTTGCCGGCAGCCTCATGGAAAGGACGCCACGTGGCAGCGATACCAGCCTGCTTCAGCTGCAGCATGACGGCCACGACCTTATCCATCTGCCGGTAGAACCACATGTTCTCCCAGGTTCCGTCTTTCAATGCGTTGGCAGCCTTGAACGTAGTCTCGCTGGGCGTGCAGGTGACGCCGGAGCCATCAGCGCCTGGAGTGGTAGTGGCGCTCTTCGGCACATTGAAGTGCCACATGAGCTGCACAATGCCTCCGGCATCGGCCCACTCCTTGACAGGAGAGATGTTGGTATAGTCAATCCAGTTGTTCTTGGGCACGTAGATATGGATGAAGTCATAGCAGTTCATGGCGGGGTATTTGCCCGTGAGGGCATGCACCTTCTTGGCGCAGTCGTTGTTCCAGTTGACGTTGGCCATGACGCTGGAAATGACTTTTTCGCCATACTGCTTGTAGAAGTACTTATAGAGCGTGACAGCAGCTGCATTGGTGGTGAGGGGCGTCATCGATATATGGCCCTTCTGGTCGAGCTGCCCTTCCCGGGTCTTGAAGTTCAGCGTGAAGGATGGCGCCGACACCCGGCCGTCGCTATTTGCCAAGATCGAGCCCGAGGGGACGAGCAGCGTGTAGCTGATGCCCTCGGCGAGCGTCACGGGCACCGTGATGCCCATCATGTCACTGGAGCGGCTCGTGCCTTCAATCTTCTTGCCGTTCAGGGTAATGTTGGCCGCATGGGCCACTCTTACCGGCACATTGTAGGTGAGCGTGATTTCAGTCGTGCTGGCTGCATCGACCTCGGCTCTCTCCTTAATGGACTGCGACTGCAGCGTCACGGTCACCTGCGAAGAGGAGTCGTCATCGTCGCCACAGCTCAGCGCCAGCAGGGCTACAGCCATGAGCGACCATCTTTTCAAGTATGCTTTCATTGTTATGTTACTTTAAAAAACAATCACAGCCATCCCGTAGGCCATAAGACCTGGGGTGGCTGTGATGATTGTTAGTTCATAATAGGGGTTGTCATCCTATTTATGATTCTACGGCACAAGGACTATCTTAGTGACGGTCAGACCGTCGCCCTGCAAGATCATGGCGGTGTTGCTCCAGCCGTCTTGCACCTCACCGTTGATGCACTGCAGCATTTCCTCGGTGACGGGCACCTCGATGGTTTCGGCCGAGCCGTCCCAGTCGCTACAGTTGACGCCAGCGAAGCTACCCCAGTTGGGGTTGTTCCACTGAATCTGACCGGTGGTGCCTACCTCTTTGTAGACGACGAACTTAGAGCTGGTCGTCAGTCCGAGCGTTTCGATGGCGGGATCGCCCATGCCGCGCATGATGCGGATCTTGCCGGCATCGTTGCTCCAAGAGGGATAGAAGGGCCACTGCAGCGTAGGCTCAGTGTTTCCGCCTTCGTTCTGATAGACGGTCCAGGCAGCAATGTCATAGTCGCTCGGTTTGGCTTCGCCATTCTCCACCCATACTTCTTCCTCGAAGTAGAGTTCCAACGGAGTGTAGCCTTCGCCGGTGAAGAGCAGATGCTTCTCGTCCATTTCTCCGACAATAGGATCGCCTGCCAAAACCATCTCTAAGGTGAACGTGCCGTCTCCAGCCAACACGAGCCGCTCATCGCCCTTGCCTATGTCAGCACCCGTAAAGGTGGTGCTCCACCAGCCGGTGGTGATGCGCAGGTTGTACCATCCCTCGTTGTTGATGGTAGCCTTGAGATAGAACGGTGTGGTCTTCATCTTCTCCCACAGATCCTCGGGCACGGTGCCAATGCACTCGTTTTTGCCGTCGGTACCTTCCTTACCAATACGATAGGTAGGGTTCCAGCTGATAGGACCATTGCCTTCGGGATCAGCGTTCTTCCAGATGATGGTCTTCACAAGCTCCCAGTGTCCAGTAGGAGCAGGCTCGTAAGCAAGCTCAGGCATGTCGAACTTCTGTCCGTCGTATGTATGGATTTTGCCTACGAAAGAGCCCGTGTAGATGTTCGGATCGGGAACGCGGAAGATGACGCTACTGGTGCCTTTGCGATAGAAATCCTTATGGTCTATCACCATAGAGACACCGGCTGTGTCGAGCAGCTCTATGCCAGTGATGAACTCCAAATCGGTACCAAACACGGTAATCAGTTCACCACCCATTGCCGACTCGCCGGGCTGCTTCGAGAAGCCCGACACCTTAGTATGTCCAACGGTCAGAGGCAAGCGCGACTCAGCTTGCTCGCCAGCAGCAGTGCGCACGATAATCTTGCCACCCTCAGCAGCGATACCTGCCGGGGCGTTGACCCTAATCATTTCGTTGCTGACGTGCTCGATAGCGGTCACCGGTGCATCGACACCAGGGAACAGTACCTCAGTAACGCCATCGAAGTCGGAACCATTGATAGTCATCGGCTGATTGGCAACAACCTTTGTCGGGAAGAACACCTTAATGCCCAGTCCAACATCAGCCGAACCATTATCGTCGTCGTCAGTACAGGCCGTAAATGTGCTGCCGATAAGAAGAACGGCAAGCAGTGAGCCTAAATAATTGATTATGTGTTTCATATAATCTTCAATTTTTCAATTTGACTATTCTTCAATTCTTATTACCATCCGGGGTTCTGAGTGAGGTTGGGGTTCCTCTGCAGCTCCGTCTGCGGAATGGGATAAAGATTCATCTTCTTGTCCCACGTACGGCTGACCGTAGAGCGGGTCAGCTGCAGATTGCTGCTAATGTTAGCCACCTGAATGGTCTTGAAATACTGGTCGCCCTTCATCCAACGGCGCACATCCCAAAAGCGATGATTCTCGAAAGCCAGCTCCACCAGGCGCTCACGCTCGTAGCGCTTAACCCAGTCAGCTCCGTCTTCGGTGAACTCGGGCATCTGGATGTCGGCACGGTTGCGCAGCACGTTGATAGCCTCGTTGGCCGTCATGCCGTAAGTGGCATCGTTGGCACTGCCCGTAGCGTTAAAGACAGCCTCGGCATAGTTGAGATAGAACTCAGCCAGACGGAACACGATCCAAGTGTGACGGCGAGTGGTCTGGTTGTCGGCGGTAGTGACGCACGAACCATCGACGAACTTTCTGAGATAGTAGCTCGTGGGAGTAGCTCCATACTTCGGAGCAGCATTGAAGCCACCATTGAAGGTCTCCATGATTTTCTTCTGAGCACCGTTGCTGGGCCACTCATCGCCATTCTTCACTACGGTGAGTGCGAAACGGGGGTCGAGACCCTCATAGGGGTCTTCAGCGGTAAGGTCGATGCTGCCAGGATGACGCTCGGCGAAGGTCTGGCCATTGTCCTGATACTCATACTGGTCGACCAGGCTCTGAGTGGGGCAGTTGCCCGAGCTTCCGTTCTCCACGCCAACGGGATAGTTGGCCATCTCGAATGAGTTGCTCTCTCCACGGCCGATACCGAAAATCAGCTCGGGATTGAAGAACGCATCGTGTCCCCACAACGAACCATAGGCGCTGAGCTTCAGGCCCCAGGCAGCGGCATTGTCGAGAATGTACTTACAAGCTTCGGCAGCCTTCACCCACTTGCTCTTGTCGTTATTCGGGTTGTGAAGCGGAGAGGCATCGTAGAGCAGCGTGCGAGCCTTCAAGGCTGCTGCTGCAACACGCGTGGCACGGCCCACTTCGGAACCAACCTCAGTACCATAAGAAACAGGCAGATAAGGAGCGATGGCATCGCACTCATCGACAATGAACTTGACAATCACGTCTGAAGAGTCACGCTTCAAGCTGTTGGCCTGAGCATTGGTAAGCGTGGTTGTCACCAGAGGCACATTGCCATAGGTCTTGAAGAGCTCGAAATAGAAGTAAGCTCTTAGGAAGCGCACCTCATAGGGGAATAACTCCAGCTGAGCCATCCAGTTGTTGTATTCGCTGTTATACTTCCAATCGGAAAGGTCGGTCTGGTCTAACTTCTCCAGGAACATGTTTGCATCGGCAATAGCCGTATACGACTTTGTCCAGGTATTGGAGAAAGGATTGGCCGGACTCCAACCACCATTCACGTAGCTGTTGACGTCGCCGGTTTCGAGCGCATACTGAGCTTCGTCGGTAGCACCAGCCAGGAAGTAGGCGCTGTTTGACTCAAACTCATTATTATAAACCTGCGCATAGACACCCGACACCAGGCCCTTGATGCCTTCATTGAAATAGTTGAAGGTCCACTCTTCGTCGCGGGTCGACTCCTCTGTATACGAAAGGTCGGCACAAGAGGAGATGAAAAGTGAGAAGTTAATGGTGAGAAGTACGACGCTCATCACCCACTTCGTTGATTTATTTATCTTCATAATCATACTATTATGCATTATAAATTAGGTATTATGCATGGTTCAGAATTCCACTGAAAGACCAATATTCACGCTCTTCATCACCGGATAGCCAGTGTTGAGGTTCTCGGCATCCATAGCGTCGATATTGTCGAAAGACAGAAGGTTCTGTCCCTGTACGAACACCTTGGCACCGGTAATCTTCATCGGCTCGATAAGGTTTGCGGGCAGCTTGTAGTAGAGCTCGCAGTCGCGCAGCTTCAGCCAGCTGACGTTACGATACCATATCGTAGAATTCTGAGCGTTGTTAGCCACATTCTCTGTTGACAGACGAGGATAGTCGGCATTGGCACCGGCCACGTCGTAGCAGTGGTCATAATACTCCTGAGAGAGGTTGCGGTTGTCGGAGAGTGCGCCCCAGACACCGTCCACATAGCGCAGGTTCTTCACCTGATGGCCGGCACCCTGGAAGGTGGCATTGATACCAAAGCCCTTGAACTCTGCTCCAAGGCTGAAGGCATAGTTCAGTGCAGGGAATGCATTGCCATAATCCTGGGCAACGAAGTCGTTCTGGTTGATGACGTTGTCGCCGTTGACATCCTTATACTTGATGTCGCCCACCTTCACCTGTCCAAACTGCTGAACAGGGCTGTTGTCGATTTCATCCTGACTCTGGAAGAAGCCCTCGGCAATAAGTCCGCGCTCTGCATCGGCAGGACCGTCGACCACAGAGAGGTTGGGATATGCAGGAGTCTCAATCCACTCAAGGATTTCGTTCTTCACCGTCGAGAAAGAAGCACCGGCATTCACGTTAAGACCATTGGCAAAGGTCTTGGCGTAGCGCAGTCCCAGTTCCAGACCATAGCTGGCCACACGACCCTTATCGTCGTATGCCGACTGGATACCTACTACGGCAGAGTTGAGCTGAGCGGCGCTGACCAGGATGTTGCGACGCTGCTGATAGAACAGGTCGAGGGTGACATCGAGCTGGTTGGCAATTCTCAGGTCGGTACCAATGTTTGCCTTATAGGCTGTCTCCTGTGCAAAATCGTCGGTGGGGAACTGCGTAAGGAATGCACCCCACGAGCTGGCGAAGTTGTTACCATACCACCAGTTGCCGTGACCGCTGTTCCAAGCGGCGAGCCACAGTCCGTTTGCAGGCACATAGTCCGTATGCTGGATACCACCCGACAGGCGCACCTTACCATAGTTGAGGATGCCGTCAGGATTGTTGGCATAGATATAACCCAGACCAGCAGTCGGCGAGAATGCCCACTTGGCAGGATAGCTGCGGTTTGAACCGTTGGCTGCCAGCACGACGTCGGCCATGAAGCGGTTGGCATGGTCGTAGTGCAAGGCCAGCTGCCAGTTGGCACGATACCAGGTATTGCTTTGGTTGTCGCGGATTTCGCTCTTCATGTTGTAGTTGGCATTGGCAGCAATGTTGTCGCCATTGCCCAACTGGGTGGCATACTTGAATCCTGCATTGAAGGAAGCGATACGCCACTGCGAGTCAACCCAGTTGTTGAACACCAGTTTGTCCTCGATAGTACCCATCACGGTCTCCTGCATGACACCGCCGGCATCGTAGTAGTTCCAGCCGTACTGGTAACCCTTTGAGCGCGTCTCGATGGTGTTCGAAGAGTTGTCGTATGAAGCACCTACATAGAACTTCAGTCCTTTGGTAATCACGTCGAGGTCTTGTTCCAAGGTCATGTTGGCCCAGATTTGGCGCTGATGGGTCTTCATGAAGCCAGCACCCTGCGTCTTAGCCAGCAGGTTGAAGTCGCCAAAAGTCTGGCTACCACCCCACACGTCACCTGCAGTCTTGACAGGGAATGCCACTGCAGGCACCTTGTACAGATGCCACCAGGCATCGTTCGAATTGATGTTGGGCACACCGTTGGTCTCCATCAGGATACCCAGGATGTTGGCGCTGACGCGAGTAGTCTTGCTTACCTCGAAGTCGACGTTGGCACGAATGTTTGCCTTCGAATACTTCAGCTGCGAATTCCAGTCGCCCTGATCGGGGTTCTTGTAGAGTCCGCGTGCGTCGGTATAGTCGAGCTGCGTGTAGTACTGCACCTTGTCGTTGCCTCCATAGAAAGAGAGGTAGGCATTCGTCTCGTGAGCCGTGTTCTTGAACACCTCGTCCTTCCAGTTCACGTTCGGATAGACCAAGGGATCGCTACCATCGGCAAATTTCTGCAACTCAGCGTCTGTATAGGCTGGAGTTGAACCGTCGTTCAGACGTGCAGTGTTCAGTGCCTTCGCATAGTCGTAGGCGCTAACCATGTCGGCCATCTGCGGGTCGAACTGTATTTTGTGAGAAGCGCCCACCTTGAAGCGGAACTTTCCGTCTTTGGTGCCATGCTTGGTCTTCACCAGCAGCACGCCGTTGATACCCTCATGTCCGTAGAGAGCCACGGCAGCGGCATCCTTCAGCACGGTGACACTTTCCACCTCCTCGACAGTCAAGCGGTCAATAGGTCTCTCAACACCGTCGACAAGAATCAAGATGTCTCGCTCGCCGGTGGTCTGTACGCCACGGATGTTGAACGAAGCGCCACGACCTTCTTCACCCTTGAAGCCTGTGTTCTGGTAGGCATTCAAACCAAGGAGCTTGCCATAGAGGGCATCTGCCAGGCTAATGGCTGATGTGCGGCGAAGCTCTTCGGCAGTGATGGTTGTAGCAGCAGCAGTAGTGAGAAACTCCGACTGTTCAACGCCATAGCCTAAATCTACCTTTTGCGACGCCTTGTCGCTCAGCGTTACCTGGGCGCTCACCATCATGGGAGCAGTGCAGAGTCCCGCAAAGGTATATATCAATATGCTCTTAAATTTCATAATCTTCAATTTTTCAATTCTTCAATTTTTCAATTATAAAAGAATTACCAACCAGGATTCTGTGTGAGTCCATATCCCTTCTGAATCTCTTCGCGAGAAACGGGGTCCAGATACCACTTGTTCGTCCAGTAGCCAGCATCCCACCAGCGGCGAGCACCGTTCACGATCTGCGGCTTCTCGTATTCAAACTTCGGCCATGGTGTGGAGGGGTCCCAGTTAGTCTTGTCTCCGGTCATGCGATTACCGTTATCGTCCAAACGGTAAATCACGATCTCATGCAGCGGCTTGGTAAAGAGGTCCTGGCGCATGCGACGAATCATGTCATACGTACGGTCGCCACACTCAGCACCAATCTCGCAGTTGCGCTCGCGGAGAATTTCGTTGATGAGGTTGTCCTTGTTGGTGGTCAGGTTCAGACTGGGGTTCATCGTCTCCAGACGTCCCAGACCTACACGGCTGCGAACAACATGCAGGTCATCGAGTGCTCCCTGCAGGTCGCCAGTCTCAGCCTTAGCCTCAGCACGAATAAGATACATTTCTGCCAGACGGATATAGGCTACGCCGATGTACTCGTCGTTCATCTTATCATTAGAATAATCGAGGAACCACTTGAACTTTCTGTAACCGGAAGCAACGTCGTCATTGCCCTCTGTGCCGAACTGGTCGGGAGCGGTCGTCATTGCGCCATGATACCATGTATCAATATAGGTAAAGCCATTATAGTCGCCTACAACTGCAGAGGGGAACGACTGGCGAGGCACCACCATCGTCTCGTACAGACGCGGGTCGCGGTCGGCAAACATATCGTAGCCGTTGGGGTTGTTGCCAGCACCGTAGATGTCGCTATACGGGAAGTTGCGACCATCCTGCATGCCGAAGCACTCCTGGAGTTCGTTGGTAGGAACCTGTCCACCCTGGCGAACGCAGTCGATGCAGAAGCCTGCCCATCCCCATCCCCAGTGGTTCACGAGCGAGCCGTTGACGACCTCGTCGCTGAAGTACTGTGTGGGCTGAGCGTCGAAAATCTTCTCATGACGCGACTCGTTGTTACGATAGCGGTAAGCACGGCGGTAGGCCATACGATAGCCTGCTTCGTCCTGAGTCTCAGGCTGTACGAGCTGATAATAGTTTCCGTTGGCAGCATTGTCGTTGAAGAAGTCGTTGCAGTACTGCAAGCAACGGTTCCAGAGCGTGGGGTCTTTCTTGCCGAACCAGATGTGCTCCTCGTTCTCAAAGCCGGTGGGCTTCTTGTCGTAGGTCATGTAGGGCTTGTCGTTGTTGAACAGCGGCGAAGCAGCAAACATCCATACTTTTGCACGCAGCGCACGGGCAGAGGCACGGGTCAGACGTCCAGACCACTGACCAATATCAGCATCGGGAACATTCCATCTGTAGCCAGGCTCGTCGATAGCGCACTGGATGAGCGAGTCGATGAACTCAACGGTCTGCCAGGCAGTAGAACGACCCTCAGTGAAGTTCTCTCCCACAGGGTATGCTTTCCTGACAAGGCACAGTCCGCCGAAGTTGCGGAAGGCGTCGAAATAGCGGCTGGCCATGATGGTGTAGGCCTCACCCTTCAGACAACTCTTCTCGGTATCGCTCAGGTCGGGCACACGGTCGATGTTCTCGATGATCTGCCAGCACTTACGCACCGTCTCATAGATAGACACACGACCACCGGCATCTTGGGCTACGACGTTCGGACGGGTGGAATACGAGAACTTACCCATGAAGTTACCATTGTCGGTATCCTGGGCATCCTCGGTCAGACCACCGGTGTAGTAGCTCTGCTTGGGGCCACCCCATCCGCAGTAGCAGTGGTAAGAGTCAGAGAGCACGTCGATGGGCGCACCGTTCATCATGTTTCCTGAGGTGTACGTACAGTAGAGCTGTCCGTATGCACTCCACAGGAAATTGCGGGTGTATTCAGCCTTGGAGAACACCGTGTCGATGTTCACGTCGACACCGGGGGCTTTCTCCAGGAAGGCATTACCCACGTTGATATCGTCGACACATGCGGTGAAGATGCTCGATGACATCCCCAAAGCCAATATGAAATTAAATATCTTTTTCATAATCATTATATTATTTATAGCGGTAGCAAATTTTTCACTTATCACTATTCACTTTTCACTTAGAAGTTCACTTGCAGACCACAATTGTAAACACGTGTCATAGGATAACGCACACCATAGTCAAGTCCCTGACCGGGAGCCTCGGGGTCGTTGCCCTTGAAGTCGGCGAATGTGAGCAGGTTCTGTCCAGAAACATAGAATCTGACGTAGTTGAGCAGTGGCAACCACTTGGGCTTGTTGATGGTATAGCCCAGTTCCACGTTCTTCAGACGCACATATTTAGAGTCAATAATCCAAGCCTGCGAGTCGCGGTTGTTGTGAACACGGTTGGTGAACGAGATACGCGGCAGCGATGCTCCGCGGTTGTCCTCGGTCCAAGAGTTGTCGGCCACCCACTGTACGAGTGCCGAAGTATTGGTAGAACCGAACTGGTCGCGGAAGTATCCGTTCAGCGCACGGCTGGTGTTGTCGGCACCTACCCACAGCATCGAGAAGTCGAGTCCCTTCCAGTTGAGGTTGGCGTTGATTGACCATGTAATCTCAGGATTGTCGGTGTAGCCGAGAGGCTTCTGGTCGTTCTGGTCGATGATACCATCGGCGTTCAGGTCGACGTAGACGGCATCACCATACTTCAGCTCGATATTCTGGTCGGGCATGGGCACGCCATACTTAGCCATATAGCGGTCTTCCGTTCCTTCCTGATAGAACTCGAAGAGGTCGTAACCGAAGCGCTGACCCACGGGCAGGCCGGTACGGCTCAGGTATTCGTACATGGGCGGAACCTCGAGCATCTCGATCACCTTGTTTCTTGCAAAGGCAATGCTCGGGCTGATGCTGTAGCGGAAGTCGCCAACCTTGTCGGCCCACTTTAAGGTCAACTCATAACCACGGTTCTTCACGCGGCCTTCGTTGACATAGCTCGACGGAAGGCTGGTGACGGCGGGCAGCTTCGAGGCATTCGACACGAGGATGTCCTTACGGTTCTCCCAGAACACGTCGAGGTTCAGCTTCAGGCGGTCATCCAAGAAGGCGGCATCCAGACCGAGGTTGATCTTTGTAGCCGTTTCCCATGTCACATTCGGGTTACCGGCGGTCAGCTCTCTCACGGCCTGCAGCCAGTTGCCGCTCGTACCGAAGTTGGCACCACGGGCCTGCGGGTTGACCGTCATGGAGCCGGTATAGAACTGCCATGCACCAGGCAGATAGAGGAAACGGGCACCGTTGGTGTTGTCGTTACCTACCTTACCCCACGAACCGCGCAGCTTCAAATAGCCAATCACGTTCTTAAGCGGCTCCCAGAACTTTTCGCTCGAAGGAATCCAACCCAAAGAGAATGAAGGGAATGTACCGTAGCGCTTACCCTCGGCAAAGTTCTCAGAACCGTTGTAACCGATGTTGAAGTCTACCATGTAGCGTGTGTCGTAGTCGTAGGTGACACGTCCCACAAGTCCTACATATCCCTTAGGAATAGAGATATACAGGCTGTTGTCGGAGTCCCAAGGATAGTAGGTCTTGCTCTGGTTGTAGAGTAAGAGGGCGCCCACGTTGTGCTTGCCGAACTTGTGCGAATAGTTGAAGCTGGCCTCAGCATACCAGTTGCGGCTGCCCCACTTGCCTTCGCTGTAAGGAAGCGGCCAGGTAATGTTCTCCTTGCGGAGCACTTCCTGTCCGTCGACGATTGTTGCCACATAGGTGACACCCGTTCCGAATCCGTTGTGACGGTCCTTCTGTGCAGTATACTCTGTGTTATAAGAGCCCTTCACCTTGAAGTCGAGTCCAGGGGTGATGAAGCTCAGGTCGAGCTTGTACTGCAAGTCGAGGTTCAGCACGTTGGTGCTCTGGCCTACATAACCCAGGTCATAATAGTTAGAGAGTGCATCGCGGTCGTAGGGGCCTACGATGTTCTTATCAGCAATGATGTGGCGGCCTTCACCGTCGACACCAACACCTGCATAGGGGGTAGCGCCCTGCAGATAGCGGAAGATGAAGCCCTCGCCACCGCCCAGGATGGTGCGGTTCTGCACGCGTCCGCCGAGCGTCAGCGACAGCTGGCTGTACTTCGACACGTCGATATCGAGGTTGGCACGATAGTTAAACCTATTATATTTAAAGGTCTCGTCGTCGTTCTTCGAGAATGTCTTGAAGAGAGAGTTCTGGTTCAGGAAACCAGCCGACACGAAGTACCTCATTTTCTCCGTACCTCCATTCACGTTCACGTTGACCTGCTCCTGCCATGCTGCATCGTCCATCATGTAGTCAATCCAGTTGGTGTTGGGGAAGGTTGTGGGCATATCGCCGGTACGGAAGTGCTCCATCACGTCCTGGCTGAAGCGAATGCCGGTATTGGCATAGGGCGTATAGTCGGTGATATTGGCTGTTCCGGGCCACTGGCTCATGGGCAGGGCGTCGGTAATAGCGGTGTAGTTCCACATCTTTCCGTAAGTATAGGAGTCAGCGAACTCCACGAACTTCGAAATCTGCTGCACGGCAGCGCTTGCCGAGACGGTGACCGAAGCCTTACCAGGCGTACCGCGCTTGGTGGTCACGAGGATAACGCCGTTAGCACCACGCACACCAAACACAGCCGTTGCCGAAGCATCCTTCAGAATAGAGATGTCGGCAATTTCGTTTGGGTCGAGCTGGCCAAAGGAACGCTCCACACCATCGACGAGCACCAGCGGTTCGGCACTGTTCAGCGAACCGGTACCACGCACACGGATCACAGGTTCGTCGGCACCAGGCATACCCGAAGGCTGCACTACCGACATGCCGGGCAGTTTTCCCTGCAGGGCGTTACTCACACTGGCCACAGGCGATTTCAGCAGCTCGTCGCCGTTCAGGGCCGAGACGGCACCTGTGACGGTCACTTTCTTCTGCTGACCATAAGCAATGACCACCACTTCTTCCAAGCTCTGCATGTCTGGCTGCATGGTGACGTTCATTCTGCGGCTGGGCTTCAGTTTCTGAGAAACATATCCGACGTAGGAGAACTCCAGCATCGAATTCAGTGGAACAGATGGCAAATTGAAATTGCCGTCGAGATCAGTTACCACACCAGTCCCTCTGCCTTCTACCTTTACGGAGACACCGATCATGGGTTCGCCTGTCTCATCTTTCACCTGACCTTCCACCCTGACATTCTGGGCGAAAGCCACATTGGGCAACAGGCACAAAAAAGCCAGTAGCCCAAAGAGATAAGATTTACATTTAATTTCCATAAAAAAGGTTAGTTTATATTTACAAATACACATGAATAATTAGCACACTCGCCTAAAACGGGTCTGTTTGAGCACGGACTGGGCCGGCAGATTTTGCAACGATTTAAATTCATACAGTTTTAATTGTTGGTTTTTTATTATTAATATTGAGATAGTAATCTCGGTAGTAGTAGGCTAAATTTGTAGCTTTTTCGGTTGCAAAGATAGTGGTTTTTTCTGAAACGGCATAACATTATTTTGATAATTATTGGTACTTTTTTGTTAAATATTATCTTACGCCGTCGCGTTTTGTATCAAAATGAGTCGCGTTTTGTATCAAAATGAGTTCCGTTTTGTATCAAAATGAGTTCCGTTTTGTATCAAAACGCAACCCGATTTATGGCAAAACGCAAGACGCATCATTGCACGCTATCGCAGAAAGTGGTAGGATTTGCAAAAAAAGGGCTACACTTTTCGGGCAAAAATGCTTAACTTTGCAGCGTCGAAGTAACTAAAAACTCTATTGGAAAGAATGAAAAAACTGGCTTTTCTTTTGCTGGCTGTGCTCGCCCTGCTGCCTGTTCAGGCGCAGATCAAAGGCAACAGCATCGTTGTAACCGTTGAGCCCGACCATCAGGACTGGAACTACAAGGTGGGCGAAACGGCCAAGTTTACGGTCGAAGTGCGCCGCTCTGGCACGCTCGTCGACAATGTGCAGATTGACTATCAGGCCGGACCTGAGATGTATCAGGACGTGAAGAAGACCGTCACCCTGAAGGACGGCACGCTGAAGCTGACGGGCAAGATGGCACAGCCGGGCTTCTATCGCGTCGACGTGACGGCTCATGTCGACGGCAAAGACTATAAGGGTGCCTGTGCAGCCGCCTTCTCGCCTGAGCAGCTGAAGCCCTCGACGGTGATGCCGGCCGACTTCAAGACGTTCTGGGAGAATGCCATCAAGGAGGCCCGCTACACGTCGCTCGAACCTACGAAGCGGCTGCTGCCTGAACGTTGTACCAAGGACGTGAACGTCTATGAGGTGTCGTTCCAGAACGTTCGCTGGAACTCGCGTACCTATGCTATATTATGCGTGCCCGCGAAGGAGGGCCGCTACCCTGCCCTGCTGCGTGTGCCAGGGGCGGGCGTCAGACCTTATGGGGGCGACGTCTGGACGGCTTCGCAGGGCGTCATCACGCTCGAGATAGGCATCCATGGCATTCCTGTAACGATGGAGCAGAAGGTATACGACGACCTGGCCAACGGCGCGCTGAACGGCTACTGGAACTACGGCATGGACGATCGCGACCAGAGCTACTATAAGCGCGTGGTGCTGGGCTGCATTCGCGCCATCGACTACATCGAGCAGTTCACGCCCTGGAACGGCAAGCAGCTGGGCGTCACGGGCAGTTCGCAGGGCGGATTCCTCTCGCTGGCCACGGCCGGCCTCGACCGCCGCGTCACCTGCTATGCCCCCGTGCATGCTGCCCTCTGCGACCACACCAACTCGCTGCAGGGCAAGGCCTGCGGCTGGCCTCACTACTTCTATTATAATAAAGGTAAGGGACAGGAGAAGCAGATTGAGGCTTCGCGCTACTACGACGGCGTGAACTTCGCCCGGCTGATTACCGACCAGCAGCGTGGCTGGTTCTCGTTTGGCTACTGCGACGACGTGGTGCCGCCAACGACGGCCTGGGCTACCTACAACACGGTGACGGGGCCGAAGGAGATTTCGCCCTATCAGGCCACCTGGCACTTCTGGTTCCAGGAGCAGTGGGACGAGTGGGAGGCTTGGCTGCTGAAGGAATTGTTTAAGTGAAAAGTGAAGAGTGAAAAGTGAAAAATTTGCTACCGCTGATTAAGGGAAAAGTGAATAGTGAATAGTGAAAAATTTCTTTCAGTCGCTACGCTTTGTGAAAGCGAACAAGTTCGAGCGGCTACCGCTGTTTAAGTGAAAAATAAAACGTTATAGGATTATGAATAAGTGCTTATCAATGACTGTTTCGCTGGCAGCACTGGTGCTGACGGCATGTGGCGGACAGAAGGCTGCCATGGTAGAGAAGACACAGGCCCAGCAACTGCTGGAGCGACTCGACACGCTGCGCCATCAAGGCATCATGTACGGACATCAGGACGACCCGATGTACGGTCTGACATGGGAGTATGACCAAGATTCGAGCGACGTGAAGAACACCTGCGGCGACTATCCCGCCATCATGGGCTTCGACCTGGGCGGCATCGAGATGGCCGACGCCAAGAACCTGGACAGCGTGCCCTTCACCCGCATGACGCAGGAAGTGAAGAACCACTATCGCCGTGGGGGCATCGTCACGCTCTCGTGGCATCCGCGCAATCCTGTGACCACCATCGAGGGTGGTGGCTGGGCCGGACAGAAATTCCCTGAGGGAACGGCCTGGGACGTCAGCGATACGGCTGTGGTGAAGAAGATACTGCCTGGAGGCGAGTATCATGAGAAGTTTGAAGTGTGGATGCAGCGTGTGAGCGACTTCCTGGCCACGCTCGTCGACGATGAGGGTAAGAAGATTCCCGTCATCTTCCGTCCCTGGCATGAGAACTCAGGTTCCTGGTTCTGGTGGGGCGAGAAGCTCTGCAGCGTCGATGAATACAAGGCGCTGTGGAACATGCTGCAGGACAAGCTCACCGCCGACGGCTACGACAACCTGGTGTGGAGTTACTCACCCGGATGTCAGGACAACCTGACGGCCGAGCGGCTGCTGGACCGCTATCCTGGCGACGACCGCGTGCAGATGTTAGGCCTCGACGGCTATCAATGGACACCAGAGGAGAAAGACGCTTTCATCGCCCGCACGAAGCAGAACCTGGCGGTGCTCTGCCAGGTGGCCAAGGACCACAAGCTCATACCGGCACTCACCGAGACAGGCATGAAGAACATGACACAGCCCGACTGGTGGTCTACCACACTGCTGCCTGCCGTCGAGGAGTTCCCCATCAGCTATCTGCTCACCTGGCGCAACTACAAGACCGAGTGGTTCGGCCCGGCACCCTCGAAGCCCGACGCTCCCTACTTTGTGGAGTTCTACAACGCAGAGAAAACATTGTTCCTGGAGGACATCAAATAATGGCAGCAAGATTGTTGTCTAAGTCGTCCATTTAATCACAAAACGAAGAAGAAAAAATGACTGAATTTGAGAAGAAAGTGGCAGCCCTGCGCGCCCATCACGAGGAGCTGCTGAGCCGTAAGAACGAACCACTGGAGTGGGGAAACGGCATCTACGAGAAATATAAGTATCCCATCATCACTGCCGAGCACGTGCCCCTGGAGTGGAAGTACGACTTCTGCGAGCAGGACAACCCCTACCTCATGCAGCGCATCATGTGCAACGCCACGCTGAACAGCGGCGCCCTGAAGTGGAAGGGCAAGTACTGTCTGGTGGTACGCGTAGAGGGTGCCGACCGCAAGAGCTACTTCGCCGTGGCCGAAAGCCCCAACGGCATCGACAACTTCCGCTTCTGGCCAGAGCCCATCACCATGCCCGACGACGTCGTTCCTGCCACCAACGTCTACGACATGCGCATCACGCAGCATGAGGACGGCTGGATCTACGGCGTGTTCTGCGCCGAGCGCCACGACGACTCGCAGCCCGGCAACCTCTCGGCCGCTACGGCTACGGCAGGCATCGCCCGCACCAAGGACCTCATCAACTGGGAGCGCCTGCCCGACCTGAAGACCAAGAGCCAGCAGCGCAACGTGGTGCTGCACCCTGAGTTCGTCGATGGCAAGTATGCTTTCTACACCCGCCCGCAGGACGGATTCATCGACACGGGCAGCGGTGGCGGCATCGGCTGGGCGCTGGTCGACGACATCACCCATGCTGAAATCAAGGAAGAGAAAATCATCAACGCCCGCCACTACCACACCATCACTGAGGTGAAGAACGGCGAGGGCCCCCACCCCATCAAGACGCCGAAGGGATGGCTACACCTGGCCCACGGTGTGCGTGCCACGGCCGACGGCCTGCGCTACGTACTCTATATGTATATGACCGCACTCGACGACCCCACGCGCGTCATTGCCCAGCCTGGCGGCTACTTCCTCGTGCCTGAAGGCTCAGAATACCTGGGCGATGTGATGAACGTGGCCTTTGCCAACGGCTGGATTGCCGACCCTGACGGCCGCGTGTTCATCTACTATGCCTCGGCCGACACCCGCATGCACGTGGCCACGTCGACCGTCGACAAGCTCATAGACTACTGCCTGAACACGCCTGAGGACGGGCTCTACACGGCCGCCTCGGTAGAAACCATCAAGAAATTGATAGCAAAAAACAACAAGAAGTAGCATTTTGGCGTTATTTCTTTATAACGCTATCACAAAAAAGAAAGAATATGGCAACACTCAAAGAAAAAATCGGCTATGCGCTGGGTGACGCAGCCGCCGGCGGCATCACATGGAAAATCATGTCGATTGCCTTCCCCCTGTTCTTCACCAACGTCTTCGGCCTGACCTTTGCCGATGCAGCCACGCTGATGCTCATCGCCCGCATGTTCGACGTAGTGACCGATCCGCTCATGGGTTCGCTGGCCGACCGCACGCAGTCGCGCTGGGGCACCTATCGCCCGTGGCTCATCTTCGGAGCCATTCCCCTGGGACTGATATTCGCGCTGCTGCTCTACACGCCCGACTTCGGTCCTGTGGGCAAGCGCATCTGGGCCTATTCGCTCTATCTGCTCATGATGGCTGTCTACACAGCCGTCAACGTGCCCTACGGCTCGCTGCTGGGCGTGATGACCGACAACGACAACGAGAAGAACCAGTTCTCGAGCTATCGCATGGTGGGAGCCTACGCCATGGGCTTCATCACACTGCTCAGCTTCCCCTATCTGCAGAAGGCCGTGGGCGGCACGGAGCAACATCAGTATGCCGTGCTGGGAGCTTTCTTCGGCATCCTGGCAGCTGCGGGCACGCTGGCCTGCGGACTGCTCACGAAGGAGCGCCTGAAGCCCGTGCGCGCCGAGAAGTTCTCGTTCAAGCCCTTTGCCGACCTGTTCAAGAACAAGCCCTGGATTATCCTGACGCTCATCGGCATCTGCACCAACTTCTTCAACGGTTTCCGCTATGCCGTGGCCGGCTATCTGTTTGAGTATTGCCTGAAGGGCGACGTCACCGTGAGCGGACTCATCATCAACTACACCGTGTTCATGACCTTCGGCGAGCTGACCTGCATGATTTTCGGCGGCCTTTCGCCCAAGTTCACTGAGTGGATGGGCTCCAAGCGCAAGGCCTTCCAGATGGCAGCCGTCATCTGTCTGGTGTTCTCCGTGGGCTTCTTCTTCGTGCCCATGGACCCCGCCTACATCTGGGTGATGGTGGCACTGGTCATCCTGACCTCAGTGGGCATCGGCCTCTACTCGCCCCTGCTGTGGTCGATGTATGCCGACGTGGCCGACTATGCCACTGAGAAGAATGGCACCTCCTCAACGGGTCTCATCTTCTCGAGCGGCACCATGGCCCAGAAGTTCGGCACAGCCATCAGCGGTTCGCTCGTGGCGCTGTTCTTAGGACTGGCCGGCGCCCGCATGCTGACCGACGACATGGGCAACACCAGCGTCGACCCAGCCTCCATCACCGACTCGGTACTCTCAATGGTGTGGAGCCTCTTCTCGCTCTTCCCTGCCGTAATAGCCGTGATCATCATCTTGCTCACCATTGTCTATCCGATTAAGAAATGAACGCAATCGTCAAGAATATGAAAGCCGAAATGCAGGATGTGCTGGAAAACAACATCCTGCCTTTCTGGCTCCAGCAGATGCCCGACCGAGAGCAAGGCGGCTTCTACGGACGCATGGACGGACACATGCAGCTGCACCCTGAGGCCGAAAAGGGAGCCATTCTCAACGCCCGCATCCTGTGGAGCTTCTCGGCTGCCTACCGGGTTTTAAGGGAAAAACGAAAAGTGAATAGTGAAAAATTTGCTACCGCGCCACCTTCCGCAGAACATGACGCGGAAGCAAACTCTTCACTCTTCACTCTTCACTCTTCACTTCTAACGGCTGCCACTCGTGCCAAGGACTACATCATCGACCATTTCATCGACGAGGAGTTTGGCGGCGTCTACTGGAGCCTCGACAGCAAAGGGCAGCCCCTGAACACGCGCAAGCAGTTCTACGCCATCGGCTTTGCCATCTACGGCCTGTCGGAATATGCACGGGCTACTGGCGACCGCGAGGCACTTGACTATGCCCTGCAGCTCTTCGACAGCATCGAGGAGCACGCGTTCGACCATCAGTATAATGGCTATATCGAGGCTACCAGCCGCGACTGGCAGCCGATAGCCGACATGCGACTCTCAGAGCTCGACGCCAACTACCCCAAGTCGCAGAACACCCACCTCCACATCATCGAGCCCTACACCAACCTCTACCGCTGTCTGAAGGAGTTGCGCGCACAGGAGTCATGCGACTATGTGCCGGCCATCGGCGCCGTGCTGCCCATCGGCATCGCAGTGCCTCAGGAGACCATCGACCGCGTGGAGGCTGCCCTGCGCAACCTCATCGGCATCTTCACCGACCGCATTCTGAATCCGACTACTCACCACCTCGACCTCTTCTTCGACATGGACTGGACACGCGGCGCAGGACATCTGGAAAGCTACGGCCACGACATCGAATGCTCGTGGCTCATGCACGAAGCGGCGCTCGTACTGGGCGACGAGCAGGTGCTAGCCAAGGTAGAACCGATTGTGCGCGAGGTGGCAAAAGCCTCAGAGAAAGGCTTGCGCCCTGACGGCTCCATGATTCACGAGGCCAACCTGGACACGGGCCACGTCGACGACGACCTGCACTGGTGGGTACAAGCCGAGAACGTGGTGGGCTGGATGAACCTCTATCAGCACTTCGCCGACGAGGAAGCCCTGCAACGGGGCGTCAGAGGATGGGAATACATCAAGCAGAACCTTATCGACTACGAGCACGGCGAGTGGTACTGGAGCCGCCGTGCCGACGGCTCGCTGAACCTCGACGACGACCATGCCGGCTTCTGGAAGTGCCCTTACCACAACAGCCGCATGTGTCTTGAAATCATCGAGCGATTCGGTCAAGTGCAAAGATAAACAGAAAATAATGACAATACAATGAGGCTTCCCAAGCTGTTCAAATCCTCGCGTTCCATTGCCGGCAAACTGACCCGTAACGTGATGCTTGCCGTTTTTCTCGTATTCACTATAATAACTGCCGTCATAGCAGCAATCGCATGGTTTTTGTTCTTGTTCCTTGGCGTCTTATTCTTCGAAACCACCATAGAGAAATCAAACCAGCAGACCAATGCCTTCTTTATGGCTATAGAGGTGGCTATCAACAATACTTCGCCTAACGTCAGCCAAAAACTGGACAAGCCAGAAGAGCTCTATCAGGTAGTAGAGCAAGTCCTCCTGCTGAATCCCAACATCGTGGGAGCAGCTATCGCCTTCGAGCCTGACTATTTCCCCAAGAAAGGAACTTGGTTTGCGCCATACGCCTATCGTAGCGACGGCGAGATAAAGACCAAGCAACTGGGCACCCCTGACTACCTATACCACGACATGGAATGGTATCACACACCTAAAGAGCAGGGTAAGCCATATTGGAGCGAGCCCTATTTTGACGAGGGAGGTGGCAATATGCTCATGACCACCTACTCGTTGCCCTTGTCCGACAGTAACGGGAAGTTCTACGCAGTTCTCACCGCCGACATTTCGTTGGACTGGCTCACCGACATGATACACAGAACGGACAGCATCAGCAATGCAGAACAGCTTGTCGACACGGCCGAGGAACCCATTTATAGCTTCATCATCGGACGAGAAGGAAAGTATATCGTACATCCTGACAAAGAGCTGATACTTGGCGAGACTTTCCTCAGTCATTGTTTGAAGACCAAATCAACTGAAGATGACAGAATGGCTTACGATATGTTGGCAGGAAAGAAGGATTACAACTTTTTCTATGATGGCGATAAGTTAATATGGAGTTTCTATGGTCCGTTAGAGCGTACGGGATGGTCTATGTGTACCATCATTCCTTCCAGTGAGTTTCTTGAGCCTGCTAATATCGGAGGACTTTTCGCACTTGTTCTTCTGGTGTTGGGACAACTTATTGTCGCATTTGTCTCATGGTTGCGCATCAAGAAAATCATTAAGCCACTGACGAAGTTTGCCGACTCGGCAGACCAGATTGCCGAAGGTAAGTTCGACGCCCCATTGCCCGAAATCAAGTCGAAAGACGAGATGCGCCGCCTGCACGACTCTTTCCAGTCTATGCAACAGTCGCTTATCAACCAGATAGAAGAGACACAGAAGGTCAACATGCAGAAGGGTCGTATCGAAGGAGAGCTTAACGCGGCCCGCGAGATACAAATGTCTATGATTCCCAAGACCTTCCCACCCTATCCTGATCGCAACGACATCGACATCTTCGGCATGTTGAGACCCGCCAAGGAGGTGGGCGGCGACCTGTACGACTTCTTCGTACGCGACGAAAAACTCTTCTTCTGCATAGGCGACGTCAGCGGGAAGGGAGTCCCCGCAGCGTTGGTCATGGCTGTCACCCGTGCCCAATTCCGCAACATCTCCATGCACGAGTCACACCCCGAACGCATCGTCACACTCATCAACGATGCCATGTCCGAAAACAACGAATCGAACATGTTCGTAACTTTCTTCATGGGGTCTCTCGACCTGCCCACAGGACGATTGCGCTATGTCAACGCAGGGCACGATGCACCACTCATCATCAGCGACAAGGAAGAAGAGAAAGAATGGCTCGACGTAGAGGCTAATATTCCCATAGGTCTCGAGCTGGGATGGAAATACAAGTGCCAAGAGACCACCATCTCCCCTGACACCACCATCTTCCTCTATACCGACGGACTTACCGAGGCAGAAGACTGCAGCCACCGCTTGTTTGGCGAAGAGCGCATCAAGCAGTCCGCCAATTGCAAAGAACCCCCTGCCATCCTCATTGACACGATGCTACAGGCTGTAAACGAATTTATAGGCAATGCAGAACAAAGCGACGATCTGACTATGTTGGCCATCAAATATACAAAACAGCAACTTGAGAGTCACTTAAAACGGAGCATCACCCTGCAAAACGACATTGAGCAAGTGCCTGAGTTGGCTGCCTTCATCGACGGTTTCTGCGAGGAACTGGGTTTAGACCCATCACTCACCACGAGTCTGAACCTCGCTTTAGAAGAGGCAGTAGTCAACTCGATGAACTATGCCTATCCGGCCGGTACCAAGGGCAACATCATTGTAGAGGCACAGGCAAACGCAGAACGACTGCGTTTCAGCATCAGCGACGAGGGCATACCCTTCGACCCGACTGCCGCCTCGGAAGTAGATACCGAACTATCGGCAGAAGAACGGCCCATTGGCGGTTTAGGCGTCCATCTTTTCCGCCAGATTATGGATAGCATCAACTACGAGCGAGTCGGTGGCAGAAACATTCTGACGCTAAGAAAAAAGCTCAAATAAGAGCCATTTAAAGCTTTTTAACTGCGCTCATGGCGTAGTATCTGATAATTTTTAATAAATTTGCAAACTTAAAACAAGCGATGACCGACGTCATACTATCGAGTTTCGTAAGTCTGTTTGCTCTCTTTGGAGAAGTAGAGCAAGTTGACGAGGAGCGGGCAAAAGAAATGCTCGTAAGCTATTTACGTCATCACTTTGGAATACGCAACACGGATATTTATCTCGACCTGTACAGCGATATGCGCCTGGCCTACGAGATGACCGACAATCTGAACACCCAGGATACAGTAAGCTCCATCTGCTCCACTCTCCACGGAAAGATACGCCCCACGGAAGAGGCCCTGCTGCTGTTGCGACTCATGGAGTTCTGCGGCTGCAACTGCACGAAAGACAACGATATGTTCAAGACAATGGCAGAGAAGTTCTTCATCCCCGAAGAACAGTTTAATGACTTTGTCGACTTCGTGGACAATCGTGAGTCAAACTGCGTGAAACTGCACCAGATGGAAGGCTTCGACGGTAAGATAAAGACCCTGCTCGACTCAAGGACAAAGCTTCTGCTGTTCTCCTACCTGGGCAGCGACACCGTACTCTTCAACGACGTACCAGTTCTGCCAGGAACATATCAGCTGTGGATACAGAGCAGTGTGCTGAAAAACAGGAATGCGATGCCTGTCTACTACTCCAGCATCATCAAGGCATACGAAGAAAAGGAGGGAGACAAGCACCAAGAGGCTGTTGAATTCTGTGGACGCGACATCAACTTCCGATTCCCCAACAGCGACAACGGCATGCACAACTTTAGCTTCACCTTGAAGAACGGAGAATTACTGGCCATCATGGGTGGATCGGGTACTGGCAAGACTACCCTGCTGTCGCTGCTCAACGGCACACTGAAGCCTCAGCAAGGCACCATCACCATCAACGGACATGATATTGCGGAACCAGAGGCCAAAGACCTGATAGGCTTTGTTCCACAAGACGACCTTCTGATAGAAGAGCTTACGGTATATCAGAACCTTTGGTTCACTGCTAAGCTATGCTTCGAAGGTCTGTCTGCCCAGGAGATAGACGAGCACGTAACGAAAACGCTGAAGGACTTAGGACTCGATGCCATCAAAGACCTCAAGGTGGGCTCTGCCCTCAACAAGTATATCTCTGGCGGACAGCGCAAACGCCTGAACATCGCCCTGGAATTGATTCGCGAACCCGCCGTACTGTTCCTTGACGAACCCACGTCGGGACTTTCGTCTGCCGACACAGAGAAAGTCATTAACCTGCTGAAGGAGCAGACCTTGAAGGGCAAGCTCATCGTGGTAAACATCCACCAGCCATCCAGTGATGTCTACAAGCTCTTCGACCGTCTATGGCTGCTCGACAAAGGAGGGTATCCGGTGTTCGACGGAAATCCCATCGATGCCATCACCTATTTCAAGAAAGCAGCCAACTATGCCGATGCAGAGACGAGTGCTTGCCCCACCTGTGGCAACGTGAATCCGGAGATTGTGCTGAACATCATCGACGAGAAAGCCCTCAGCAACATAGGCGAGCCTTCCGACGAACGAAAGATGAGTCCGCAAGACTGGCATGAGCTCTACCTGAAGCATCGCAGCGAGATGCCTGCCCCTGCCGTTTCGTCTATTCCGCATTCCGACCAGAAGAAGCCAAATGCACTCAAACAGCTGTTCATCTTTTTGAACCGCAACATCAAGACCAAGATAACCAACCTTCAATATCTGTGCATCACCTTGCTTGAAGCACCCCTCTTGGCTTGCATCTGTGCCATGCTTACCCGCTATGCACCTCCAGAAGGCTACACGGTGATGAACAACAAAAACATGGTGAGCTATTTCTTTATGGCAATCATCGTAGCCACCTTTACCGGCATGAGTGGTAGCGCAGAGGAAATCATCAAGGACAGAGCTTTGCTCAAGCGCGAACGTTTCCTCCACCTGTCCTATGGAAGTTACATCTGGTCTAAGATTATCTACATGATTGGTGTCTCCCTCATTCAGACCCTGCTCTTCATCCTTGTGGGCAATACCATCATGGGGCTGCACGGACTGTTCTGGGAGTGGTGGCTCATCTTGTTTGCCACTGCCATGCTGGCCAGTCTCACTGGATTGTTGCTATCACAGTGTCTCAGCTCCATCGTTGCTATCTACATCAGTATTCCCATTTTGCTTATTCCTCAGATACTGCTTTGCGGATTGGTAGTCAGTTTCAACGACCTTTCGCCTAAAAGCACCACAGGCAACGTACCGCTGATAGGCGACCTGATTCCTTCCCGCTGGGCCTACGAGGCACTGGCCGTCACTTCGTTTACCGACAACAGCTATGAGGCCCATTTCTTTGAAAGCGACAAGGAGAAATTCGAGACACAGTACTACAACATGGGATTCCTCTATGAACTGCAATCGCAGCTCGAAACCATGAAGAGTGAGGCCCAACATGGCAAGCCTGTAGATTCAAAGCATCTTGAAATAATCCGTACCAATCTGCCAATCCTCACAAACTACTGCAACATGGAACCTTACAATGGCGACGAATCCTACGAGTCGCTGAAGGCATACATGCAACAGGCAGAAGACTTGCTGACCAGTCGCAGCAACCAAGCTACGCTCCGAAGCGATGCCCTTGTCAGCAGTTTCATCAGGGAAGAGGGCAAGGAGGCCCTTGTGCAGCTAAAGCGCGACAACCACAATCTGAACTTGGAAGACTGCGTGATAGGAGCAGACCAAAAACGCATGCTCGATGTCGTAGACAACCACATCGTTGCCCGCACAGGCATCGTGTTCCTCACTCCTCAAAGCAAATTTGGTCGCGCCCCCTTCTATAGCAGCGAGAAGATTGTAGGGACGTGTACCGTCAAGACGTTGTGGTTCAACATGAGTGTCCTGCTTCTCATGGCAATCATCGCCGTCCTGCTACTCATGACCGACTGTCCAGGGCGCTACCTCAGAAAAGAGAACAATTAACATTTCATACATATTAATATCTTAAAATTAAAAACAATGAAAAAATTATCAGTATTAGCAATTGCATTCGTTGCCATCGCCTTTGCAGCCTGCGGAGGCAAGAAGACTCAGGCCACCGAACAGGCCCAGGAAGAAAAGAGTTTCGAACAGACGCAGATTGAAGCCAGCATCAAGATGCATTTGGACAGCATCTCGGCACAGCTCAGCGAACTTCCCCAGCTGCCCTTCCTCACCGAAGGCGAAGGTGGTCTGACCCTGACCAAGGAAGAGAAGCAGGTAAAGCCCGACTATCTGCTCAGTGCAACAGTTGCCGACGAGGCCACTACCCTTGCCGAGAAGTATCGCATTCTGAGCGCTCTCAACATCGACAAGAAGATTGCCGCCATCTACGAGATGCCTGTTGAAGATTACGACAAAGCCATTGCCAAGCTGGCTGCCGACGTCAACGATCCTGCTTTCAAGGACATTGACGATGCCAGCACCATCTTTGAGACCACTCAGGCTCTTTACGAGAACATGGAGCAGAACGGTCGCATCAACTACTTCTGGCAGCTGGCTGCCGCTGCTATCGTTGAACAGCTCTACATTGCCAACCAGAACAGCGAGAAGTTCCTCAGCGTGTTCGACGACAAGGCCGCCGACAACGTCACCTTCCGCATTGTAGTCATCCTCGACGCCATCAACCGTCTGGCTCAGTACGACCCCGAAGTGAAGCCCGTTGCCGATGCACTCGCTCCGCTTAGCGTGCTCAACGCCACTTCTGTCGACGAACTGAAGACCCAGCTCGAAGCTGCAAAGGACAAGATTGCAGCTGCCCGCGCTGCCCTTATTGATTAAGACTCATATTAACTCCACAAAAACGTATTCTCCCTTCTGTTCGGAGAATACGTTTTTGTAGCCAAACAAAAAAAAGAATGATTTTCGAAGTCAACGAACAAAACGGAGTCCTGTTCACAACTGTCAGCGGACGTCTCGACACCCCTGCAGCCGTCAAAGCCCAACAGGAAATCGCTCCGCTGCTCGAGAATGCCGACAAAGAGATTATCCTAGACTGCACCCATCTCGACTACATCAGCAGCTCTGGTCTGCGCCTTTTCCTCACCATCCGCAAAGAAGCATCTGCCAAAGGTGGAAAAGTCACCATCCAGAACATCAACGAAGAAATAGACAAAGTATTCAAAATGACAGGTTTCTCTACCCTGTTCATCATCCGCTAACAACACATACAAGACAATGAAGCTGAAACAA
Source organism: uncultured Prevotellaceae bacterium (assembly GCA_902771785.1). Lineage (GTDB taxonomy): Bacteria > Bacteroidota > Bacteroidia > Bacteroidales > Bacteroidaceae > Prevotella. The sequence goes on along the minus strand of CACXYH010000015.1, from coordinate 3,413 downwards.
CTACTGGCATGGGGATTGGTGCTGAGTGCGCTGACGCCCGCAAAGACAATGGCCTGGCAAGGCGAAGTAGTGGTGGAAACACCTAACACGCAACTGCTGCTCACCGCATGGGAGGGCGGCGACCTGCGCGAGTCGTATTACGGAGACAAGAGCGCCACCCTGCGCGAACTGCGCGATGCCGGCAGTGAACTCAGTTTCGAGGCCCTGCCCGCCTTCGGCAGCGTGGGCGCCACCCACCTGCCCGCCTTGCAGGTGCAGCACATGGACGGCGACCAGAACCTGGAGATGCAGGTCGTCGACTACAGCAAGGCTGACAACGGCCGTGCCGTCGTCCACACGTTCACGATGCAAGACAAGCTGATGCCCGTCACCGTGAAGCTGTTCTACAAGGCCTATAAGCACGTCGACGTGATTGAGACCTGGACGGAAATCACGCATCAGGAGAAGAAGGCCATCACGCTGAAGCGCTTCGACTCAGGCCATCTGGTGCTGCGCCAGGGCGATGTGTGGGTGACCCACCTGCACGGCAACTGGGCCAGCGAGGCCGGTCCCACCCAGGAGCCGCTCACACAGGGAGTGAAGACCATACGCAACAGCGACGGAGCGCGCAACTCCCACCTCGACGCACCTGAGCTCATGCTCTCGCTCGACGGGAAGCCGCAGGAGCTCACGGGCCGCACCATCGGCATGGCCCTCTGCTGGAGTGGCAACTTCGAGCTGCGCATGAACACCATCTCGCACAAGGAGCACCACATCTATGCCGGCATCGACCCGACGGCCAGCGAATACGTGCTCGACCCCAAGCAGCCCTTCGAGACGCCCCACCTGGCACTGGCCTACAGCAATGAGGGCATGAGCGGCGTGAGCCGCATCTTCCACGACTGGGCCCGCAAGGAAGGCATGCTGCACCGCGGCATGCAGACAGGCGACATCCTGCTGAACTCGTGGGAAGGCATCTACCTCGACGTGACCGAGGAGAAGGTCATCAAGATGATGGACGACATTGCCAGCTTCGGCGGCGAGCTCTTCGTGCTCGACGACGGATGGTTTGGCAACAAATATCCCCGCAAGGTCGACAATTCGAGCCTCGGCGACTGGGTGGTCGACAAGCAGAAGCTGCCCAACGGCATCAAGGCCCTCACCGACGCCGCCCGCCAACGCAACATCAAGTTCGGCATCTGGATTGAGCCGGAGATGACCAACACCACCAGTGAGCTCTTCGAGCAGCATCCCGACTGGGTGCTGCAGCGCCCAGGACGCGACCTGCGCAAGGGACGCGGCGGCACCCAGGTGGTGCTCGACCTGACCAACCCCAAGGTGCAGGACTTCGTCTTCGGCGTGGTCGACAACCTCATGACGCAGTATCCTGAGATTGCCTACATCAAGTGGGACGCCAACGCCAGCATCGAGAACTACGGCTCCAGCTACCTGCCCCGCCAGAAGCAGAGCAACATCTACGTCGACTACCACCTCGGCCTGCTGAAAGTGCTGAAGCGCGTGCGCGAGAAGTATCCCAACCTCGTCATTCAAGACTGCGCCTCAGGCGGCGGACGCGCCAACTACGGCCTGCTGCCCTACTTCGACGAGTTCTGGGTGAGCGACAACACCGATGCCCTGCAGCGCGTCTACATGCAGTACGGCACCTCGCTCTTCTTCCCCGCCAACGCCATGGCCCAGCACATCAACCACGTGCCCTACTGGAACACGGGCAAGCGCGTCATCCCCGTGAAGTTCCGCTGCGACGTGGCCATGAGCGGACGCCTCGGCATCGAGCTGCAGCCCAAGGACATGACGCAGGAGGAGCGCCAGCAGTGCACCACCTGCTTCGCTGACTACAAGCAGCTGCGCCCCATCATCCAGACCGGCAACCTCTATCGCCTGCTGTCGCCCTACGACCGCAAGGGAGTCAGCAGCCTGCTCTATGCCGACGACGCCAAAAACCACGCCGTGCTCTTCGTCTACAAGATAGAGAACTTCTACGACCAGCCCCTGCCCCGCCTGCGCCTGGCCGGCCTCAACCCCACGAAGACCTACACGCTCACAGAGCGCAACATCCGCGTGGGCGAGAAAGCCTGCAAGCTCGACGGCAAGCAGTTCACGGGCCGTTTCCTCATGGACGTAGGCATCGAGGTGCCCCTGTGGGAAGACTACGCCTCGCGAGTGTTCGAACTGAAATAACGAAAAATGATAAAATACCTATCCTTCAAGCCCCTGCTCAAACAGACGCTGTGGGGCGGAGATAAGATTGCAAAACTCAAACAGCTCGCCGATGCCCCTGAGGGCGTCGGCGAGAGCTGGGAACTGTCGGGCGTGCCTGGCAGCGAGACCGTCGTCTGCGGAGGCCCCTTCGACGGCCAGACGCTCAACGAAGTAGTGGCCGCACTGGGCCCAGCGCTCATGGGACAGCAGAACTACGAGCGCTTCGGCCGCGAGTTTCCGCTGCTCATCAAGTTCATCGACGCCCATCAGGACCTGAGCATCCAGGTACACCCCAACGACGAAGTAGCCCATCGCCACGGCAAGCCGCGCGGCAAGACCGAGATGTGGTTCGTCATGGAGTCGGCCCCCACGGCCTTCCTCTACAGCGGACTCAGCATGCAGCTCACGCCCGAGGACTACAAACAGCGGGTGGCCGACAACACCATCTGCGACGCCCTGGCACGCTACAACGTCGGCGAGGGCGACGTGTTCTTCATCCCCGCAGGACGCATCCACGCCATCGGCAGCGGCTGCTTCGTGGCCGAAATCCAGCAGACCAGCGACGTCACCTACCGCATCTACGACTACGACCGCCGCGACAAGAACGGACAGCCGCGCGAGCTCCACACCCAGCAGGCCGCCGAGAGCATCGACTATCGCGTGGCCGCCGACTATCGCACGCACTACGAGCCGCTGCCCAACCAGTCGGTCGAGGTCGTCAGCTGCCCCTACTTCCGCACCGCCGTCATCACCGTCAAGGGCACCGCTGCGCTCGACTACACGACCATCGACAGCTTCGTCGTGCTCATAGCCGTCAAAGGCAGCGGCACGCTCACCATCGATGGCGACCGCATCCCCCTGCAGGCAGGCCACACCCTCCTGCTGCCAGCCACCACCACCAGCATCGAGCTGAGCGGAACCCTCACCGTATTAGAGACGCATGTGTAGATGCATTTCTACATGCAATTATAATTTCAAAAAGGCTGGCGGCAAAGCATCATGTTTGCCGTCAGCTTTTTTGTCAGATTTTGTTCGTCAGCACTCGAGCTTGCCCGCTTGGCTATGCCTAGAACCCTATTGGGCCGTGACCCATGCACGAGGTGGTGCTGAGGGCGGTGATGATGGCCGTGATGATGCTCGAAATGATTTGAAGAGCGAACTTCCAAGCTTCCTTACCTTTCATACTTCAAGAATTTAAAACGTTAGCTATTTTT